>NZ_JAAAPJ010000012.1 GCF_009909145.1 Corallococcus silvisoli | reverse complement strand
AGGTCCGTCCCCGACAACTCCTTCAGCAGCGACTGCTTCTCCTGCTCTCCCATCAGCGCCAGCTCGGAGAGCTTCGCGCCTGGCTTCGCAACCAGCGACTCCAGCAGCACCCGCAGGTGCTCCGTCATCCGCCGCGCTGTCGCCGCCGCGAACAGGTCCGTGTTGTATTCCAGCGTCCCTTCCAGCCCTCCCGCCGTCTCCGTCAGGTAGAGCGTCAGGTCGAACTTCGCCGTCTTCGACTCCACCTCGTACGGCGTCAACTCCACACCCGGCAGGCGGAAGTGCGGGAGCACGTCCTGCTGCAACACGAACATCACCTGGAACAGCGGCGCGTGGCTCAGGCTGCGCTGCGGATGCAGCTCCTCCACCAGCTTCTCGAACGGCACATCCTGGTGCGCGTACGCTCCTAGCGTCGTCTCTCGCACCTGCGCCAGCAACTCTCGGAAGCTGGGGTTGCCCTCCAGCTTCGTGCGCAGCACCAGCGTGTTGACGAAGAAGCCGATGAGCCCTTCCGTCTCCGCCCGCGTCCGGCCCGTGATGGGCGAGCCGACGCTCACGTCCTCCTGCCCCGCGTAGCGCCCCAGCAGCACCTGGAACGCCGCCAGCAGCAGCATGTACGGCGTCACTCCCTCCTGCTTCGCCACCGCTCCCAGCGTCCGGCTCAGCTCCGCGCCCAGCTTCACCGGCACCGTCGCCCCTCGGTACGTCTGCACCGCCGGGCGCGCGAAGTCCGTCGGCAGCTCCAGCACCGCCGGTGCCCCGGACAGCCGCTGCTTCCAGTACCCCACCTGCTTCTCCAGCACTCCGCCCAGCAGCCACTCCCGCTGCCACTCCGCGAAGTCCGCGTACTGCACCCGCAGCTCGGGCAGAGGTGAACCCCGTCCCGCTCGGAACGCGTCGTAGAGCGCGGCGACCTCGCGCACGAGCACGCCCATGGACCAACCGTCGGAGACGATGTGGTGCATCGTCACCAGCAACACGTGCTTCGCCTCGCCCAGCTTCAGCAGGCGTGCGCGCACCAACGGCCCCACGCCCAGGTCGAACGGACGCACGGTCTCTTCATCCGCGCACCGCCGCGCCTCCGCCTCGCGCGACGCCTCCGCGTGTCCCGTCAGGTCCACGACCGGCAGCTCGAAGGCCTTCGCCGGATGGATGAGCTGCACCGCCTGACCGTTCTCCTCGCGGAACGTCGTGCGCAGCGACTCGTGCCTGCGAACGATCTCCTCCAAGCTGCGCCGCATCGCCTCCGCGTCCAGCGCGCCGTCCAGCCGCACCGCGCCCGGCACGCTGTAGAGCGCGCTTCCCTGCTCCAGGCGGTCCAGGAACCACAAGCGCTGCTGCGCGAATGAAAGCGGCTGCGTGGCCCCCCGAGGCCTCGGCGCGAGCACCGCCGCCTTCGGCGCGTCCCGCTTCGAGGCCGTGATCCGCTGGGCCAGATCCAAGAGGCTCGGCCCCTGGAGCAGCAGCTCCATGGGCAGCGCGATCCCCAGGCCCTTCTCCACCGCGTGCGCCAACTCCACCGCGCTCAGCGAATCCAGCCCGTACCGCGTGATGGGCTCGCGTGGATCCACCGTCTTCGCCGGCACCCGCAACTGCGCCGCCACTCGCTCCACCAACCACGCCAGCGTGGCCCTCACGGGCTCCGGTAGGTCGTCCCGGACCGGCGCCGCGGCCGGTTCAGCCAATGCTTCGGCTTCCTGCTCCTCGGCTTCCTCGAAGCCCGGCTCCCGCCACACCAACACCGCGCGCAGGTCGTCCGCGAGGAACCCCGCCTTGCACGCGTGCCGCTGGATCTTCCCGCTGGAGGTCTTCGGGATGCTGCCCGGCTCGATCAACGCCACGGCGTGCACCTGCACCTCGTGACGCTCGGCGACGCGCTGGCGGATCTCCTTCACCGCCGCTTCGGCCATGTCCACCTGCTTGCGCAGGTTGCCCGCCTTGCGCAGGTCGATCTCCTGCACCACCACCAGGCGCTCCTCCCCCGCCACCTCCAGCGACACCGCCGCGACGCTCCCGGCTCGCAGCGCCGGGTGGCTCTCCTCCACCGTCTGCTCGATGTCCTGCGGGTAGTGGTTGCGGCCCCGGATGATGATCAGGTCCTTGGCCCGGCCGGTGACGAACACCTCGCCATCCCGCATGAAGCCCAGGTCTCCCGTGCGCAGGAACGGGCCTTCATCGCTGCCCTTCACGCGCGCCTGGAACGCCTCCACCGTCGCGTCCGGCTTGCGCCAGTAGCCCAGCGCCACGCTGGGGCCGCGCACCCAGATCTCTCCCACGCCGCCGGGCGCGCACGCCTCGCGCGTCTGCGGATCCACGATGGCCACGGGATGTCCCGGGCGCACCTCGCCGCAGCCGACCAGCAGACGCGCCTCCGGCTTCGCCGCGTCCACCAGCACGGCGCGGCGCTGCTCCAGCGCGGGCGCGTCCAGCGCGCACCGCACCGGCGGCGCCTCCACCCGCCCGCCCGACACCAGCAGCGTCGCCTCCGCCAGGCCGTAGCACGGGTAGAAGAACTCGCGCCGGAAGCCGTGCGGCCCGAAGGCCGCCTCGAAGCGATCCAACGTCGCCGGACGGATGGGCTCCGCGCCGGTGAACGCCACCCGCCACGAGCTCAGGTCCAGCGACTGCCGCTCCTCCGCGGGGATGCGCCGCACGCACAGGTCGAACGCGAAGTTCGGCCCTCCGCTGACCGTGCCCTTGTAGCGGGTGACGGCCTCCAGCCACACGCGCGGGTTCTTCAGCATCGTCAGCGGCGACATCAACGCCGCGTGGAACGTCGCGTACAGCGGCGTGAGGATGCCGCCGATGAGCCCCATGTCGTGGTACGGCGGCAGCCAGATGACGCCCGAGCTTCCCGCGTCCAACTGGAAGGCGTCCGTGATCAGCGCCAGGTTGTGCGCGAGGTTGCCGTGGCTCAGCATCACGCCCTTGGGCGAGCCCGTGGACCCCGACGTGTACTGGAGGAACGCCAGCGTGGACGCGTCCACGTCCGGCGGAGCCCAGTCCGCCTCCGCCCCCGCGGCGATCTCGTCCGTCGCCACCCAGTGCAGCGAGCGCAGATCCGGGGCCTGCTCGAAGACGAACTCCGTCATCCCCAGGATGCCGGACGTGGTGAGCACCACCGTCGCGTTCGCGTCCTGGATGATCGCCCGCAGGCGCGGCAGCGTCCGCTCCAGCCGCATCGGATCCGGCGGATACGCCGGCACCGCGACGAGCCCCGCGTAGAGGCACCCGAAGAACCCCGCCACGTACTCCAGGCCCGGCGGATACAGCAGCATCACGCGCTCGCCCGGCTTCGCCAGCGCCCGCAGCGCCCCCGCGATCCGCCGCGCCCGCGCATCCAGCCCCGCGTAACTCAGCGTCCCGTCTTCCTGCCCCGCGTCGTCCAGGAACGTGTACAGCGGTTGTTCGGAGCGCACTTCGGCCCGGTCGCGCAAGATTTCGACGAGGGTGGAATGCGAGGGCGTCAGCTCAAGGGAACGCGACACAGGAGAACCCATCAGGAAGGCCGGAGCGCACCACAAGGTCTGCAAGAGGGCCGTCTTTGTCGCGCCGCGACACGCACTCCAGGTGCGTGACACGGCGGCCCTTGCAATGCTTCCGGGGGGAGCAGGACTGGTACGAGAATACCACTAGGGCGGTGTTGTACCGAACTTGAATTATTTGCTCGAATCGCGCAGATTCGCTCGCTCGCCCTGCTTCCTGCTCTTCTGCTTGTGCCGCGCCCTGGCTTGACTCGGTGGGATCCACACTCGGATCCCCTGGGATTGCGCGAGGCTGTCGGTGCTTCCCCGAACGCACACCATGACTGCTCCCTTGTTTCGCCTCGCGGATGCCACCCTCGTCGAGCCGCTTGTCCAGGACTTCCAGGCCTGGTGGATGACGGTGGCTCCCATGCCCGCCAGCCTGCACTTGCAGGCCTATCTGGTGCCGCTGCTGAAGGCCTATCTGCAGACCCCGGACTTCCACGCGAAGGCCGCGAAGGATCCCGCGCTCAGCGGCAGCTCCTTCGTGGGCGTGGCGCCCGAGCGCGCGGATGAAGTCCGAGCGCTGCTGCAGCGGATCACCGCCGCGCAGGAGGACCGCCTCCAGCTGGCGGAGTCCTTCGACGAGTTCCAGACGCAGTTGCTGGCGGAGGCCAAGGGCCAATCCCTGGAGCCGCTGTACGCGCGGCTGCCAGAGCCGCTCAAGGGACTGGTGGAGCTGGTCTACGACTACGTGAACCGCCCGTCGATGCGCGTGCACGAGGGCCTGCTGTACCGGGGCCGCCACCACAAGACGGAGCTCCAGTCGCTGCGGATCCGCCGGCTGAAGGCGGACGCGGAGCGCGACTCACTGCTCACCACGCCGCGCCTGCGCGAGGCGGGGCAGTTGGACTGGAAGGTGCCCTTCCACGACGCGCGCCTGGACAAGCTCTTCAGCCTGGACCTGGAGCCCCGGCCGCTGGAGTGGATCCGCGACGTGCTGGGCGACGCGGTGACCTCCGACGCGGAGCTGTTGCCCCTGCTCACGGAGGCGCCCCAGACCGTCTCCGACACCTGGAACGGACCGGGCGCGCGCGTGCGCTACGTGGGCCACGCGTGCGTGCTGGTGGAGTGGAAGGGCACGTCCATCCTCATCGACGCCGTGGTGCCCGTGCGCCCGGAGAAGGTGGGCCCGCTGGAGCGCATGTCCTTCGCGGACCTGCCCCGCCGCATCGACTACGTCCTCATCACCCACAGCCATCCGGATCACCTGGACATCGAAACGCTGCTGCGCCTGCGCCACCGCATCGGGACGCTGATGGTGCCGCGCTCCAGCGGAGCCCTGGCCGGCGACTACTCGCCCCGGCTGCTGGGCAAGGCGCTGGGCTTCCGCGACGTGCTGGAGCCCTACTTCTACGAATCGCTGCCCCTGCCGGACGGAGAGATCATCGCCGCGCCGTTCATGGGCGAGCACGGCGACGTGGCCCACGCCAAGACGGCGTGGATCCTCCGCGTGGGCGAAGAGCGCATGTTCTTCGCCGCGGACTCCATGTGCGTGGATGAGACGACGTACCGCGATCTGCGCCGCACGGTGGGCGACCTGCACACGGTCTTCATGAACACGGAGATCGAAGGCGCGCCGCACACCTGGATGATGGAGGGCTTCTTCCCCAAGAAGCGCGACCGCAAGCTGGAGAAGAACCGCCGCTGCCGCGGCAGCAACTCCACGGAGGGCCTGCGCCTGCTGGAGCTCGTGGGCGCACGGCGACTCTTCAACTACGCCATGGGCCTGGAGCCCTGGATGGAGCACATCATCGGGCCCGCCGCCACGCCGGAGACGCCCCGCATGAAGGAGTCGGATCTGCTGCTCGCCACCGCTCGCGAGCGCGGCCTCCAGGCTGAACGCCTCCAGGGCGCGCAGCAGGTCCACCTCAAGCCCTGAGGCGCCTCCACGGGGAGCGGCCCGACCGGCCGGCCGCTCCCACACGCGAGGCTCGACGGGGCATGGCCAATCGGTATGCTCAGGAACATGAGGAATCCCCGGAAAGAAACCCTCACGTTCATCGTGGTGACGCTCGCGGTGAGCTGGACCCTGGCCGTGCTGTTCCTGATGGGCGGTGAGAAGACGCCGGCCCTGCTGCGCTGGATGATGTGCGTGCCCGGCATCGTGGGCCTCGCGTGCTCCTGGTTCTTCCGCCGCGAGCCGCCGTCCACGGTGGGCTTCGCCTTCCCCGGCTTCAAGTGGTGGTTGCTGGGGCTGGCGCTGCCCCTGGCGTACGCGGCCGTCATCACGCCCCTGGCGTATGGGCTGCGGTTCGCGACCGGGGACGCGGGCCTCATCCAGTATCAGCCGGAGGTGCTCAAGGGTCCGTTCGGGGTGACGGGCGTGGCGACGGTGCCGGTGATGGTGTCGCTGTTCTGGGCGCTGACGGTGACGTGGTGGCTGGCCGCGGCGGCCGTGCGCTGGCGCTGGGTGGAGCGGCTGGGCGCGCGGCTGCCGGAGCGCTGGCGCTGGCTGCGCTTCGGACTGCTGGCGCTGGTGTGGTGGCCCGTCGTCGGCTTCGGGGTCCCCAGCGAGCTGGGCGAGGAGGTGGGCTGGCGCGGAACCCTCACGCGCTGGTGGATGCACCGGCCGGCGCTGGCCGCGGCCATCACCATGCCGGTGTGGGCCGCCTTCCACCTGCCGCTCATCTTCTCCTCCACGCAGCGCGGGCACGTGGCGCAGAACGTGACGTTCCTCGCGTCCATCGCGGTGGCCGCGGTGGTGTTCGCGCAGCTCTACATGGCGTCGCGCTCCATCTGGCCGCCCGCCCTCTTCCACATCAGCTGGAACCTCATCAACCCGCTCCTGTTCGGCAGCGTCTACGACGGCCGGCCGGGGCTGTTCGGTGGAGCGGTCTGGATCTTCAACGGCGAGGGCGTCTTCGGGCTCGTGCTCAACGGGCTCCTGGCCGCGTGGCTCTTCCGCCACTGGCGGCGGAGCGCCCGGAGTGCGGAGAACACCGTCCTTCCAGACTCCGCGGCCACGACGGCCTGAAGCCGTGCGGGCCACCGAGCGCTGCTTTTTTACGCATGTGACATCCCGGGCGGGCTCCAGCTACTCTCGCCCGCGAGATGACTCCTGACGTCCGGGCCGACATGGAAGCACGTGCCGACCGCGCCCTGCGCCGGGGGGAGTTGGCGGAAGCGTTCGAGCTCTTCGAGCACCTGCTGCGCGCCTTCCCCCGCGAGGAGGCGCTGGCCCTCAAGCTCGCCCACCTGCGGGACAGCCTCCAGCCGGAGGAGCTGCAGCACCTGAAGAACCGCGTGCGCGAGCCCCAGCGCCTCCCCTTGGGCCCGCAGTCCCCCATGCAGGAGGGCGAGCGCCTCTTCACCCTGGGTGACTACGTGGGCGCCGCCGCCGCGTACCGCCGCGCGCTCCAGGAGCGGCCCGGCAACGAGCTGGTGCAGGAGCGACTGGAGGAGCTGTACCGGATGGCCCGCGAGATGCCCGTGCAGTCCCCGACCGACCGAGCCCTCCCGGAGCAGAAGGAGGACCGCCTCCAGGCCCTCCTGGACCGCCTGGCCTCCCGCCGCCGCATCAAGCGCGACTGAGGGGGCTCCCTCATCCCTGCGAGCGCGGATCCAACGCGACGCGTGATTCGCGCGTTGCGCACCCCAGGGGTGGCACCTACAATCCGCACCGACGTTGCTGTCATAGTGTCGCCCGGTCCCACTGACACCCGCGTCCGACCTACATCCTTCCCTTATGACCCGACCTCTTCGACTCGGTGTCCTCACCGGTGGTGGTGACTGCCCGGGGCTCAACGCGCTCATCCGAGGCCTCGTCCGACGAGGCGCGCACGAGTTCGGCCATTCGTTCGTCGGCATCGAGAACGGCTACATGGGCCTGGTGGAGCCGGAGCTCGTCCGCCCGCTCGGGGTGGAGGACACGCGCGGCATCCTGCCCAAGGGCGGCACCATCCTGGGCACGTCCAACAAGGCGAACCCGTTCGCCTACCCGGTGCGTGAGGGCCCAGGCTGGGTGGAGCGGGACGTGTCGGATCAGGTGCTGCGCCGCTGCGAGGAGCTGCGGCTGGACGGGCTGGTGGCCATTGGCGGGGACGGCACCCTGACCATCGCGCACCAGCTGGCGGACAAGGGGCTGAACGTCGTCGGGTGTCCGAAGACCATCGACAACGACCTGTCCGGCACGGACCAGACGTTCGGGTTCGACACCGCGAGGCTCATCGTCACGGAGGCGCTGGACCGGCTGCACTCCACGGCGGAGGCGCATGACCGCGTGATGGTGGTGGAGATCATGGGCCGGCACGCGGGCTTCCTCACGCTGGAGAGCGGCATCGCGGGCGGCGCGGACGTCATCCTCATCCCGGAGATCCCATACCGGGTGGAGTCCCTGCTGGAGACGCTGAAGCGGCGGTCCACGCGGCGGCGCAGCTTCTCCATCATCGCCATCTCCGAGGGCGCCTTCCCCCAGGGCGGCGCGCTGTCCGTGCTGGCGGAGGCCGCGGACATCCCGGGCCGGGGCGTGGTGCGGCTGGGCGGCTCTGGGAAGGTGTGCGCGGATTTGCTCGCGAGCCATATCGATGCGGAGATCCGCGTCACCGTGCTGGGGCACCTGCAGCGCGGCGGCAGCCCGAGCGCCGCGGACCGCGTGCTGGCCACGCGCTACGGCTGCAAGGTGCTGGACCTGGTGCGGGATGGCGAGTGGGGGCACATGGTGGCCCTCAGGAACAACGAGATCGTCGGCGTGCCGCTGAGCGAGTCTCGCAAGGAGCGACGGGTGGATCCCCAGGGAGACCTGGTGCGGTTCGCGCGGAGCATGGGCATCGGTTTCGGGGACTGAAGGGAGCACTGCGCACCACGCCATGACGCTCGTCGGCCGCCATATCGGTCGCTATCGCATCCTGGAGGAGCTGGGCTCCGGGGGCATGAGCGTCGTGTACAAGGGGCTGGACACGGCCCTGGACCGCGAGGTCGCGGTGAAGGTGCTGCACCCGCACCTGGCCGGCAAGGACGAGTCCCGCCGGCGGCTGGCCCGCGAGGCCCGCGCGGTGGCGAAGCTGCACCACCCGAACATCCTGGAGGTGTTCGACTTCTCGTCGGCGGAGGCGCACGACGCCTTCATCGTCACCGAGTACATCCGCGGCCGGACGCTCAAGACGTACCTGGATGAAGGCCCGCTGGAGCCGCCGGAGCTGGCGGCGATGATCATCCACGAGCTGGCGGCGGCGCTGGCGCACGCGCACGAGGCGGGCGTCATCCACCGCGACCTGAAGCCGGAGAACGTCATGGTGCGCGAGGACGGGGTCCTCAAGCTCATGGACTTCGGCATCGCGCGGCTGCTCGACATCGAGGACCGGATGACGGTGACGGGCGCCCTGGTGGGGTCGCCCGCGCACATGTCGCCGGAGATCATCGAGGGCCTGGAGGCAGGGCCCGAAGCGGATGTCTTCAGCCTGGGCATCATGTTCTACGCGCTGATGACCGGCCGGCTGCCGTTCACCGCGTCCAACACCACCGCGACGCTCAAGCGCATCCTGGACGGGGCCTACGAGGATCCCCGCCGCCGCGTGCCCGCGCTGTCGGACGAGTTGGCGGAGATCTGCGCGACGTGTCTCCAGCGCGATCCGCAGCGGCGCTACCCCAACGCCGGGAAGCTGCGCGACGCGCTGGCGGACGCGCTCGCGGGGCTGGGGTTCTCCCGCGTGGGCGAGGAGCTGATCTCCTTCTTCGCGGATCCGCCGTCGTACCAGCGGCTCGCGCGCCAGCGCATCGTCGCGTCGCTGCTGGAGCGCGGGGAGCGGCAGCTGGCGGAGAAGCGCACGCCGCGCGCGCTGGCCTGCCTCAACCACGTGCTCGCGCTGGACGCGACGAACGAGCGGGCGCTCGGGTTGCTCAAGGTCATCCAGCGCCAGCAGCGGCGACGCACGTGGCGCAGGCGCGGCATCCGCGTGGGCATCGGGCTGGGCGTGGCGCTCGCGTTGGGCTTGGGCGGCTGGCAGTGGCGCCGGCTGTCTCCAGGGGCCACCCCGTCCGGGCCCCCGAAGGTGGAAGGCACGGGCGGCGCCGCGGACACGGGAGGGGCCACGGCGCCGCGTCCCGTGGGAGCCGCGACGGGCACGGGCTCCCAGCTCGAAGGGACCGCCCCGGGCACGCCGGAGGGCTCGCGGCGCCCGTCCGGGCCCTCCGAGGCCTCCCATGGGCCTCCGGACACGTCCCACGGCGCACCGGCCCCGGGCGGTGCGCCCGGCTCACGTCCCACGCCCGGCTCCTCCACCCCGACGACCAGCGCGCAGGGCACGGGGGGGACCGGCACGGCGACTCCCGGGCGCGACGGGCTCTCGCCGCCCCCGAGCAACACCGACGCCACGCCTCGCCCCCCGAACGGGCTCCCCTCCCCTCCGGAGCGCACGGCGTCGCGCCCGACCGTCGTCGCCGCCCTCGAACCGCAGGACGATGCCCGGCACGCGCGCAACGGCCGGCTCCCCGTGTCCATCCTCGTGCGCCCCTACGGCTCCATCCGCGTGGACGGCGGCCCCGCCAGCGCGCAGCAGCTCGCGCAGCACGACGTGCTCTTGGCCCCGGGCGCGCATACCATCACGGTCTCTTGCGGCTACTGCGAGGACGCGACGGAGACCATCGACGTGAAGCCCCAGGGTGAGAACGTCTTCCGCCTGCGCGCCCTCCTGAAGTCGTCGCAGCTCGCCATGGACTACCAGCCGGCGGACGCCACCGTGCGCGTGGGCGACGTGGAGCGCACCGCGCACGACAGCCTCCAGCACCCCTTCGACATCCGCTCGCCCCGGGGCCCCGCCAGCTTCCAGCACCGCGTGGAGGTGGAGGTCTCCTCCCCCGGCTACAAGACGGAGAAGCGCGTCGTCCTGCTGGAGCCCGGCAAGCCCACCACCCTTCGCGGGAGCCTGCTGCCCGAATGAGCCGCGGCCCCTTGCTGCTCCTGTCGCTCCTGTGGGCCCTGCTCGGCCCCGCGTCCGTGCGCGCGCAGGCGCCCGCCGCCGCGGACCCGGAGGTCGCCGCGCTGCGCTCCTCCTTCGAGTACGGCAAGTACGCCGAGGTCCTGGAGCGCGCTGGCCAGCGCATCGACCGCGGCGACCTGTCCGAGGAGGACCTCGTGGAGCTGC
This sequence comes from Corallococcus silvisoli, assembly GCF_009909145.1. Taxonomy (NCBI): domain Bacteria; kingdom Pseudomonadati; phylum Myxococcota; class Myxococcia; order Myxococcales; family Myxococcaceae; genus Corallococcus; species Corallococcus silvisoli. Next base: position 331,701 of record NZ_JAAAPJ010000012.1, on the reverse strand, counting down.
ACAAGCTCGCGGGCCTGTCCGCCTTCAACCTCAACAAGACGGAGGAAGCCGAGCGCCACCTGCGCGCCGTCATCCGCCTGGACCCCGACTTCGGCCTGGACCCCTTCGTCGTCCCGCCCCCGGCGGTCGCCTACTTCGAGGACCTCAAGAGCCAGATGGCCGGCGAGCGCGAGTTCCTCCGCCAGGAGCAGCGCCTGCGCCTGGAGCGCGAGAAGGCGGAGTCCGAGCGCCGCGAACAGGAGCGCGTCGCCCTGGAGACGCAGCGCCGCCGCGCGGAGGAGCTGGCCCGCCAGGTGACGGTGCGCACCGTGGAGAAGCGCAACTTCCTGGTCAACTTCGTCCCGTTCGGCGCCGGTCAGTTCCAGCAGGGCCGCAACGGCATGGGCATCGTCTTCGCGGCCACCGAGGGCGTGCTCGCCCTCACCAGCATCATCGCGTTCTTCGCGTACGACTCGCTCTTCGAGGAGCGGTTCATCAACCTGGACAACGTCCTGGACGAGGACGGCCGCGCCTCCATTCCGGTGCGCTTCATCCCCACCGACCGCGCCCGGCAGGCGGACACCTGGCAGCTGCTCAAGCTCGCGTCCGCCACCGGCTTCTACACCGTCTACACCCTGGGCGTGGTGGACGCCGTCTACCACCACGAGGATCAGGTGGTGACGAGCACCACCGTGGAGTCCCGCCCCGAGCCGAAGCCCTCCGCCGTCTCCCAGTCCGCTCCCCCGCGCCTGCGGCTGTACTCCGCCCGCGGTGGGCTGGGCGCCGGCTTCTCCCTCACGTTCTAGCCCCGGAAACCAAGCCCCGACCATGGCCAGCCTCACCGTCCGCACCCCCGATGGAAAGGTCCGTACGGTCTCCCTGCTCAAGCGCATCACCAGCCTGGGACGGGGATCCGACAACGACGTGCCCCTGGAGGACCTCGCCGTCCCCGCCAGCGCGCTGCACGTCACCTTCGACGGCACCCGTTACGAGGTGGGCAGCCTGGGTGCCACCTTCCACGTCAATGGCAAGCGCCGCGACAACCACGCGCTCGCCACCGGCGACGTGGTGAAGGTCGGCGGCACCGAGCTCATCTTCTCCCGCGAGGACGCTCCCCGCGAACCCGTGCGCCGCGAGGTGCCCTCGCGCGAGGTGTCCCTCGGCCCGGCCGCCACCGAGTCCTCCGACTCGCACACGTCCGAGCTGCCCGGCGTGGCGGGCCGCGAGCTCGTGCTGCTCAAGCGGCTCACCGCGTTCAGCGAGCGGCTCTTCGGCAGCTACGACGTGGACCGCATCCTGGAGAGCCTGCTGGACGAGGCCATCGAGGTGACGCGCGCCGACAAGGGCTTCCTCATCCTGGTGGAGAGCGGCGAGCCGCGCGTGAAGGCCGCGCGCAACGTGGCGCGGGAGAACATCGAGGACGCGGTGGAGAAGCTGTCCGACTCCATCATCGCCAAGGTGGTGAAGGACCAGAAGGCCATCATCGTCGCGGACGCGCTGGACGCGCCGGAGTTCAAGGCCAGCGAGTCGGTGGTGAACCTCAAGGTCCACTCCGTCATGTGCGTGCCGGTGATGCACAAGGGCGACCTGTTCGGCGTGCTCTACGTGGGCAACGACCGGCTGGTGAACCGCTTCGAGCCCAAGAGCCTGGACATGCTCACCGTGTTCGCGGCGCAGGCCTCGCTGCTGCTCCAGAACGCGCTGCTCGTCAACGACCTGAAGCTGGACAACACGGAGCTGCGCCGCAAGCTGGAGGACCAGCGCTACGGCGACATCGTGGGCGCGTGCCAGGGCATGCGCGACGTGTACAAGCGCATCGACAAGATCGCCCCCACGGACATCTCCGTGCTCATCACCGGGGAGACGGGCACCGGCAAGGAGCTCATCGCCCGGGAGATCCACCGCCGCTCGCCGCGCGCCAAGGGCCCGTTCATCACGGTCAACTGCGGCGCCATCCCGGAGAACCTGCTGGAGAGCGAGCTGTTCGGCCACGCCAAGGGCGCCTTCACCGGCGCGGTGGCCACGCGGCCCGGCAAGTTCCAGGCGGCCATCGGCGGCACCCTCTTCCTGGATGAGATTGGCGAGATGCCGCTCCAGCTCCAGGTGAAGCTGCTGCGCGCGCTCCAGGACAAGATCGTCTACAAGGTCGGCGAGAACCGCGGCGAGCCGGTGGACATCCGCGTGGTGGCCGCGACGAACAAGATCCTGGAGGAGGAGGTCAAGCGCAACGCGTTCCGCGAGGACCTCTACTACCGCCTCAACGTCGTCACCGTGAAGCTGCCGCCCCTGCGCGATCGCGGCGAGGACGTCATCGTGCTGGGCCGCTTCTTCCTGCAGAAGTACGCGCGCGAGTTCAGCTCCAAGGCCCGGGGCTTCACGCCCGCCGCCGCCGTGTCCATGAAGAAGTACGGCTGGCCCGGCAACATCCGGGAGCTGGAGAACCGCCTGAAGAAGGCGGTCGTCCTGGCGGACAAGCCGCTGATGGGCCCCGACGACCTGGACCTCAAGCCGGAGAACCTGGAGCCCATCATGCCGCTGCTCCAGGCCAAGGAAGAGTTCCAGAAGCGCTACATCAACGAGGTGCTGGCCCGGAACAACGGCAACCGCACCAAGACGGCCAAGGACCTGGGCGTGGATCCGCGCACCATCTTCCGCCACCTGGAGAAGCTGGAGGCGGAGAAGACCGGCCGGCCGCTGCCCCCCGAGGAGAACGAGGACCTGCTATAGGCTTCCTTTTCCACGCCATGCACCGTCACGCGACGCGACAGTCCCGGGGCATCCTCCGGCCGCTCCTGGCGGCGCTGGGCCTCGCATCGCTCGCGGTGGGCTCCGGGTGCCTCATCCCCCAGGATCAGGCGCTCCTGGAGGGCGTGCCCGGGTTCAAGAACCGGCCGCCGCGCGTCGTGGAGGAGCAGGTGGAGCCCTCCGAGCGCATCCTGCGCGCCTTCGGCGTGGGCAGCTGCACGCAGGACTTCAGCGTGGTGGTGGAGGACCTGGACGTGGACGACCGCATCACGGTGGAGTGGTACGTGGACTACAACCCGTCCAACCCCGTGGGCTCGTACCGGCAGATCGTCCTGGCCAACACCGGCCAGCCCCGGCGCGACGACCGGGGCACGCTGCACATGGACCTGCGCGCGGCCAACAACCCGCTGAGCACTCCGGGCATCCACCTGGTGGAGGCGCTGGTGACGGACCGGCACCTCACCAACCGCCAGCCGGATCCTCCGGAGGAGGTGTTCCTCGCGGACGGCGGCGTGGTGAAGAACCCGGGCTTCGTCACCTCGTACTCCTGGGTGGTGAACACCGTGGCGGGGGACTGCCAGTGAGGCGCGCGCTCCGGGCCCTGGCGCTGGCGCTCGGGCTGTCCGCGAGCGGGTGCGCCTTCCTGGAGGACGAGCCGCCGCCGGATCAGCTCGTCTGCCGCTCCGACGCGGAGTGCGCCGCGGGGCAGGTGTGCTTCGTGGATGGCTGCGGCAACCCGGGCGGCGACATCGTCGTGGAGGTGCAGGCCCACCCCAAGGCGGGCCTGCTCGCGCAGGACTTCCCGGTGGACCGGCTGCGCCCGGAGCAGAACCTGGAGCTGTTCAGCCCCGTGCGCCTTCGCGGCGAGGTGTCGCGAGGCGCAGTCACCACGGGGGACGGCGGCGTGGCCACCATCGCCTATCGCGGGCCGGTCCACCTGCTCGCCACGGGCGAGAGCCGCCTCATCCCGGGCGTGGGCCGCCGCTATGAGACGACGCTCATCCCGGACAACGGCGCGTGGGTCCTGCCCGTGGGCAGCGGCGACTACACGGTGACGCTCACCCCGGTGGACAAGGCCGTGCCGCCGCTCGTGCGCACCGCCTCCGTGGACCCCGCCACGGGCGGCAGCGTGGCGTTCGAGCTGCCCACGCCCGCGCGGGTCATCACGCTCTCGGGGACGCTGGTGCTCCAGGGCTCGCGCCGGGTGGACGCGGACGTGGAGGTGCAGGCGCTGGATGACTCCCTTCGCCCCCTGTCCCAGCGCGCCCGCGTGTCCCGGGACACCGGCGGGTTCCAGCTGGCGCTCAGCGCGGAGGACGCCGCGCGCCCCACCGTGCTGCTGCGGGTGACGCCGCTGAACGCCTCGGACGTGGTGCCCCGGAAGACCTTCGTGGTGGATCCGTCCGTGGGCTTCGCGTCCGCGCTGGAGCTGGGTGATCCCGGCGCCCCGGTGCGCGTGGAGGGCCGCGTGCTGGAGACGGACGGAGCCGTGCCCATGGAGGGTGCCCGCGTGTCGCTCCAGGGCCGCGTGGCCGGCGGCGGCACGTTCCAGGGGGTGCCCGCGCTGACGGACGCCCAGGGGCGCTACCAGCTCACCTCCCTGCCCGGCCTCCCCGAGTCCCCGCTCACGCTGGTCATCGTGCCGCCCCCCAGCTCCCCGTCGCGCCTCACGCTCCAGCAGGTGGTGGTGTCCACGGTGGACACGGTGCTGCCGGACGTGACGTGCCCGCCGCGCATGGCGGTGACGGGCAGCGTGCGGCAGCCCGACGGCAGCGGGCCCGCGTCGGGCGTGCGCATCGTGGTGGAGCCGGTGGGCGCGCTCACGGGCTGGCCCCAGCCGCCCATGGGCTTCGAGGCGCCCTTCACGACCGACGGCGCCGGCGGCTTCCAGCTGGCCCTGGATCCGGGCGAGTACCGGCTGGACTTCCTGCCCGGGGAGAACCTGCCGCGCGTCAGCCGCTTCGTCACCGTGCCGCCCCGGACCCAGGAGGAGCAGGTGTTGGAGCTGGCGGCCTTCACGCTGTCGCGGGGCCGCTCGCTGAGCGGACGCATCACCCTGCCCCCGGACCCCGCGCTGGCGCCGGACGGCATCGCGGCGAACGCGTCCGTGCGCTTCTTCCGCGTGGTGACGGTCGCGGGCCGGCCGGCGTCGCTGCTGCTCGCGCAGACGGTGTCCGACAGCACGGGGCGCTACTCCACCGTGCTGCCCACGCGCTGAGGAGCTACCGGCCGCTGTCCTTGCGGCGCGCGGTGTCGAAGGCGGCGTGCAGCGCGTCCACCGCGCCGCCCACCTCGCCCGCGTACTGCACCGCGTGGATGGTGTAGAGGTCCTGCACCTTCGCGAGGTGCCGGTACACCGAGCGCAGCTCCACGCGGGAGGGGTCCCTCGACTCCAGGGCGCACTCGGACTCGGACTTGCGCACGCGCGTCAGCCACTCCGTGCGGTAGCGCATCCACTCCTGGTCGACCTTGCGGGCGGGAAGGACGTGCACGAGCTTCTCGCGCTCGGCCTCCAGGTCCTTCCAGTGGGCATCCGCGGCGTCCAGGCACTCGCGCACGGTGAGGGGCGGTGTCACGGGCGGGAGGCGCCCGGGCGTCATCTCCGCCACGGAGTGCCCGACGTTCCAGATCATCCACAGCGAGAACAACGTCGCCAGCGTGATGTGGACCCCATACGCGGCGGCACGGTAGCGGCGGAAGCGGGGGTCTTTCCTGGGATCGGGAGCGGACACGGGGCCCAGGTCTTACGACCCTGGACCCCGGGTGGCAATGCTTCCGTTCCTCGCCGTCCGGAAGGAGAACCCGGCCCCGGGTGGGCCGGACGGCGGGGGGACGGGCTACTGGCCGGCGGGGGCCGTCTGCACGGCGGGCGCGGCCTGCGGCGCGGCGACGGGGGCGGCGGCGGGCACCGGGACGGCCTCCGAGCCACCCGCGGCGGCGCGCTTCGCGGAGGTCAGGCGCCCGCGGAACTGCGACAGGTACTGGGTGGCCGGGTACGTGGCCAGCGCGTCGCGCACCGTGTCCGCCGCCTTATCGTACGCGCCCGTCTCCTGGTACGACTGGGCGAGCAGCAGCATGGCGTAGTCGCGCGTCTTGGACTTCTTGTCGCCGTCCACGAAGCGGGCCAGCAGCGGCACGGCCTTGTCGTGCTGACGCAGCTGGTTGTACGCGGTGCCCAGGAAGAAGGACGCGTCCAGCGCCTCCGCCTCCGACGGGTTCATGGCGAGGAAGCGGGACAGGTCCGCCACCACGCCGGACATCTCGTTGCGGCGGAAGGCGAGCTTGCCGCGCTCGTAGGCGGCGTCGCCCGTCTCGCGGCGCAGGATGGCGGCGCGATCATTGAGGGCCTGGCGCTCCAGCGACGACAGCCGCTGGGTGTCCAGCTTCACGAGCGCGTCGATGCCCTTGAGCCGCTCGTCGCCCGGCAGCGTGGTCATCATCTTGTAGACCTCGCCGGCGGCGCGCTGGGCCGTCAGGTGCGCGGTGGTGTCCGCGCGCTGCTTCTCCAACTGCGTGGAGAGGTCCGCCACCTGCTTCTCCAGCCGCTCGCGCTCGCTGGTGTTGCTGGAGCTGCGCGCGCCGTTCACCAGGACCGCGCCACCGACCGCCAGCACCGCGAACAGCGCGTAGGCCACCGCCGAGGAGAGCCATTGCCGCTTCTGGAAGTCCTCGTGGCGCTTGCCGACCGCCTTCACCTCCGCGTGGAGGTTCTTCAGCAGGTTGTCCGTCTTGATGACGAGGTTGCGCGACTCGATGACCTCGCGGCGGAGCTCGGAGAGCTCCTTCTCGACGTCGGTCTTCGGCTGTTCAGAGGGGGGCATGGACATCTTCCTGGGACCGGAAATGACTTCGGCCGTCTCACGCATGCTAGGGGACTCTCCGGGAGGAGGGGCGGGTTCTTTTTCCGCTCCCCCAAACAGCACGCTCGGTCCCCACCATTCCCAGGAGGCCGCGCCTCATGCGCGCTTGCCTGCCCTCTTCGCTGGAACTTTCCGCGCCGCTAGAACGTGGGCACGGGCCGCGACGGATCCGGCGGGAACGTATAGGTCAGCCCCAGCGCGAACCAGTTGCCGCCGCTGCTGAAGCTGAAGGGGCCGGCCCACTTCGCCGCGTCTGGAGACTCCACCGGGCCCCGCAGGAACATCAGGCGGTACTCCGCGGTGAGGCCCCACTTCGCGGACAGGCGGAGCGTGGCGCCGAGCGAGCCCACCCAGGCCTGCGCGACGTTCTCCTTGAGGGCCGAGCCCTGGCGCTTGGAGGAGATGACGGTGGGCCCCGTGAGCAGGCCGGCGAACGGCACCAGCCCGTGCGGCCCGATGTCCAACACGCCCTGGAAGCGCAGGCCCACGAGCAGGCCATAGGCGACGGCGCTGACCTTGCGGTTCACGGCGCTGTCGTCCGCGCCGGACTCCGTCAGGTGGAGGTTCTGCGCGGTGCCGATCAGGTCGATGCCCAGCTCCACCAGGTCCGACACCGCATAGGCGAACGTGGCCGCGCCGACGGGCGCCCCATTGGACTCCGGCGCGCGCGCCAGGCCGCCGCCCGGCCCCTTCGCGCCGTACCAGGAGTCATAGAGCGTCCCGTTGGAGGTGAGCCGGTAGCCCGCCTGCACGGTGATGCGGCCCACGCCGTCCAGGTTGGTGGGGGCCCTGTCGTCGTCCTGGGCGAAGGCGGGGACGGCGACGAGCGCGAGGAGGAGCGGCAGACGGCGGAACATCACGGAGAAGGACCCGGGGCTTTCTGCCGGCACGGGCGGTCTCGGCCCGGTGCTACAGGCGTGTCGCACACCGTAGCCGCGAGGCCTGCTTCGTCAAATTTCCGGTGCGGTCCCTCCCGTGTCGATTTCCCGCCCTACCATTCGTCGCCATCCCGAACCCGACGTTCCAGGAGAACGCCCCATGCGCTTCATGATGCTCGTCAAGGCCTCGCAGGACAGTGAAACCGGCAGGCTCCCCTCCTCCGAGGAGTTGGGCGCGATGGGCAAGTTCAACGAGGAGCTGGTGAAGTCCGGCATCCTGCTCGCGGGTGAGGGCCTGCACCCCAGCTCCAAGGGCGCGCGGGTGACGTTCTCCAACAAGCAGACCCAGGTGACGGATGGCCCCTTCGCGGAGACGAAGGAGCTGGTCGCCGGCTTCTGGATCATCGAGGTGAAGTCGATGGAGGAGGCCATCGCCTGGGCGCGGCGCGTCCCCTTCACGGACGGGGAGATCGAGATCCGCCGCGTGTTCGCGCCGGAGGACTTCGCGCCCAGCGACCCCACCGGCGAGCACCGGGCGCACGAGGCGCGGCTGCGCGCCCAGGCCGAAACGAAGTCCTGAGCCGTCAGCGGGCCCGCCGCTCCAGCTCCAGCAGGGGCATCTCCAGCACCACCACCGTGCCGTGCGTGCACGGTGGGGTGAAGTCCGCGCGGTCCAGCTCCCCCAGCAGCGCGCGCAGCTGCGCGTCGGTGAGCGGGGTGGAGGACGCGCGCCGCGCGGCGTGGCAGGCCATCACGCGCACGGCCTCCGCCAGGCTCGTCACGTCCAGCGGCGCGCTGCGAGGAGGCAGCGCGCGCGACAGGGCCTCCAGGAGCGCGCGCGGATCCACGCCCTCCAGCCCCGGCGGCACCGACTTGAGCGCGAGCGCCGTGCCGCCGAAAGGCTCCACGTCCACGCCCAGCTTGAGCAGCGCCTCGCGGCCGTCCACCAGCGTCTTCACCGCCGCCAGCGACAGGTCCACCGTGGTGCCGAACAGCGACGGAGGCGGCGCCTTCGCGTCCTCGTCCAGCCGGCGCAGGTACGCGGAGAGGCGCGCGCGCTCCAGCGCGGCGTGCGGGTCCAGCACCACCAGCGTCCCGCCCGGTCCCTCGCACACGTGGAAGCGGCTGCCCAGCAGGCCCATGGGGCGCAGCGCCGCGAAGTAGCCCGGGGGCGGCGCCTCGTTGAGCTGCGGCTGGGCCTCGCCGAACGCGGGCGTGCGGCCCGGCATCGCGGGGCCCTGGAACCCACTGCCCTGCCCCGCCGGGCCTCCGCCCTGCGGCGCGAAGTAGGAGGGCATCAACGGGCGCGCGGGCATGGAGCCGCCCGGCCCCGGGGCGTCCATGGCGGTGGGCAGCGGCGCGCCCCAGGTGGCCTCCTGGGCGCGGGTGAGGAAGCGCTCCACGGCGTGCGCGTAGTGCGCGGCGTCGCGGGGCTGCTGCGGGTTCGCGGCCTGCTCCTCGGGGGTGCCCAGCCAGGGGGCCGCGCGCAGCACGCGCGAGAGGGCGGCGCTGATCGCGTCCTGCACGCCCCGGGCGTCGGCGAAGCGCACCTCCATCTTCTGCGGGTGCACGTTGACGTCCACCGCGCGAGGCTCCACGTCGATGTGCAGCACCACCACCGGCTGGCGGCCCGCGGGCAGGAAGTCCTGGAACGCGCGCTGCACGGTGCTGATGAGGCCGCGGTCGCGGATGTAGCGGCGGTTGACGAAGGTGTAGAGGCCCCGCGCGTTGGGCAGCGTGTACTCAGGGGACGCGAGGTAGCCCGTGACGACGACGCCCAGCCGCCGCTCCTCCACCGGGAACAGGTGCGGGAAGGACGCGGGCCCCAGGGCCGCGGCGATCCGCTCGCGCGGGTCGTGCTCGCTGGCGGGGCTCGCGAACAGCTCGTTGCCCTCGTGCGCGGCGAAGAAGCCGACCTCCGGGTGCGCGAGCGCCAGACGCACCACGGCCTCCTCGCAGTGCTTGAGCTCGGTGGCGCCCTGGCGCATGAACTTGCGGCGCGCGGGCACGTTGAAGAACAGATCCTCCACGGTGATGACGGTGCCCACGCGGGGCGGCGCGTCCTCCACCGTGGGGGGCCCGCCGCCCTCCACCGTGACCCGGGTACCCTCGAGCGCGTCCGGCTCCGCGGTGTGCAGCGTGAAGCGCGACACGGAGGCGATGGCGGGAATGGCCTCGCCCCGGAACCCCATGGAGTCGATGTGGAAGAGGTCGTCCAGTTCGCGCAGCTTGCTGGTCGCGTGGCGCTCCAGGCAGAGCGTGGCGTCCGCGCGGCTCATGCCGTGGCCGTCGTCGGAGATGGTGATGCGCCCGACGCCGCCGCCCTCCAGCTCCACGCGCACGGTGCGCGCGCCCGCGTCGAGCGAGTTCTCGCACAGCTCCTTCACCACGGAGGCAGGGCGTTCCACCACCTCACCGGCGGCGATCTTGTTGATGAGCACGTCGCTCAGGCGCGCGATTCGGGACATGGCGATCCACCACCCTCCGCCACCTGGATGACGTTGTCCAGCACATCGCGGGCGCGCGCGGCTGACATTCTGGGACGGCTGGGCTAACACCCGTCCCTGCGAATGGAAGTGATCCGAGCAGGCAAGGGCCCGATGCGCATCGCGGTGACAGGCGCCAATGGCGACTACGGCAAGCTGCTCCTGCCGAGACTGGAGGCGGACCCGGACGTGGAGAGCATCCTCGTGCTCGACACGAAGGAGCCCCAGGGGACGACGAAGGTGGAGTTCCACCGCGTGGACCTCACCCGCTACGACGCGGAGGGCGAGCTGACGGACGCGCTCACGGAGCGTCCGGTGGATGCCCTCTTCCACCTGGCCTTCCTCTTCGGGCCCATCCTCAACGGGCCGCTGGCGCACGAACTGGAGGTCATCGGCACGATGAACGTGCTGACGGCGGTGGGCCGCGCGCGGCTCCCCCGGCTGGTGGTTCCATCGCTCACCGTGACCTACGGAGCCCGGGGCAACAACCCGGCGCTGCTGCGGGAAGGCTCGCCGCTGTTCGGCTGTCCGAACAGCCGGTTCGTGAACGACAAGGTCGAGGTGGAGGGGCAGGTGCGGGCCTTCCGCGAACGGCACCCGGACACCCGCACCCTCGTCTTGCGCTTCGCGCCCCTGCTCGGCCGGAGCCTGGACAACCCCGTCACCCGGATGCTGTCCCACGCGGTGGTGCCGACCCTCCTGGGGTTCGACCCGCTCTGGCAGGCCATCCACGAAGAGGACGCGGGCCGGGCGCTGCACCTGGCGCTCCGGGCCGACGCGGCCGGGGAGTTCAACATCGTGGGGCGTGGAGTGCTGCCCTGGTCCGGGCTCATCCGCCAGGCGGGCGCGCAACCGCTCCCCCTGCCGGGGCCGTTGTTTCGTGGAGCACTTCGCGCGTTGGGGGTGGTGGGTGCGGGCACGTTGCCGGTGGCCCTGCTCGACTACATGCATTACTCCTGGGTCGCGGACGGTGAGCGTGCCGAATCCGCGCTGGGGTTCGTGCCCCTCCACCACGTCAGGGACGCCGCGTCGGCGCTCAGAAGGAGCCAGACATGACCAAGGGTGTCCTCGGGAATGATCCCTTCCAGCGGGGCGCCGCGACCCGCGCGGGCGACGCGAAGGACGACGCCGCGGACCCGAAGGCCGCGAAGAAGAAGGCCGCGACGCCGAAGTCCGCGAAGGGAGCGAAGCCAGCGGCCAAGGCGAAGGGCGCCAGCGGTGGCGCGTCGAAGTCCGGCTCGCGGGCGAAGGCCCCGAAGGGTGGCAGGAGTCCGGAGGCGAAGCCGGCGGCCGCCACGCCCAAGACGCCCGCGGCGAAGGTCCACCGGTTCGAGGCGCGCGAGGCCGCGAAGCACGGCTCCCGCGCGCAAGGCCCCGGCGAGGAGACCGCCCCGCTGCGCGAGCCCTCCACGCCCACGCCTTCCCGGGGGCCCCGTCCCCCGCGTCCCCAGGTCCTGGCGGAGGAGGTGCGCGCCGCGCGTCCGCCCGAGCAGACGGTGGATCGCGCGCTGACGGAGGCGCTGGCCGCGGATGCGGCGGAGGCCGCCGCGACGACGGCGGTGGGCGAGCTGTTCCAGGGGAAGCGCGGCCCGGACCGCGACATCGAGCGCGTCCTCGCCACGGAGCTCGTCGCCGAGCTGGCCGAGTCCGCCGTGCGGCAGGTCCTGGACGACAGCCATGGCGCCGCCCCCAAGCGCGAGCTGGCCACCCGCGTCGCCACCCAGGTCGCCGAGGCCACCGCGGGAGTCGCCGTGGATGAAGTGATGGACCGCCACCACTCCACCCCCGAGGAGCGCGCCCTGTCCACCGCCAAGACCAGCGACGATGGGGACCTCGACGCCGACGAAGCCGCGGCGGATGTCTGGACCGCGGACGCCTGGCGCCGCGACCCGAAGCACGTGCCGCCTCCCGAGGATCCCGACGAAACGGCGGCGGATGTCTGGACGGCGGACGCCTGGCGCCGTGACCCGGAGGGCATGGCCGCCCCCCATGACACCGACGCAGGGGATGACCTCGCGAACGGCGTGGAGCGCGGCGAGGAGGACGGCGTGCACGTCTCCGTCTCCGTCATCACGGGCGCGGCCCCGACCGACGTGGCGCCGGAGGTGGAGCTGGTGGACGAGTCCCACGACGAGCTGCCCCCCAGCCGCCGCCCCCTGTCGCTCGTGAGCGAGCCCGGCGAGTCCTCCCGCCAGGAGGAACCACCTCGCGAGGAGCCGTCCTTCGGAAGCCAGGAGGAGACTCCGCCCTCCGCGAGCTTCGCGGGCCGCGCGGCCGGCATGTTCTCGCTGGCCCGGGAAATCGCCGGACAGGCGCTGGCGAGCGAGGGGCTGGGCCGCGCCGTTGGAGCGATGCACGGCCTGGTGGAGGCGGTCCGCACCAGCCTGGGAACGGGCGGAGGCAGCCGCCTGGACGACTACGGCAAGGACGCGGAGCTGGTGGAGAACCTCCAGCCGGTCCTCGACTTCCTCTACGAGCAGTACTGGCGCGTCTCCGTGGAGGGCGTGGATCAGGTGCCTCGGGGCGCGGCCATCCTCGTCGCCAACCACTCCGGCGCCCTGCCCTATGACGGCATGGTGATGGCGCAGGCCCTCATGCGCGAGCGCCCCGACCTGCTCGAGGCCCGCTGGCTCGTGGAGGATCAGGTCTTCCACGCGCCCATGCTGGGCACCCTCTTCAACCGCCTGGGGGCCGTGCGCGCCTCGCCGGAGAACGCGCTGCGGCTGCTCGACGAGCGCCGGCCGCTGGTCGTCTTCCCGGAGGGCTACCAGGGCGCGAGCAAGCCGTTCGCGGAGCGCTACCGCCTCAAGCGCTTCGGCCGGGGCGGCTTCGTGAAGCTGGCGCTGCGCACCGGCGCGCCCATCGTCCCGGTGGCCATCGTCGGCGCGGAGGAGACGTCCCCGCTGCTGGGCCGCATCCCTGGCGGCTTCCTGGGGTTCCCGTCGCTGCCGCTCACCGCGCCGGGCCCGCTGCCGGCCAAGTGGACCATCCGCTTCGGGGAGCCGCTGACGATGGAGGGCCTGCCCCCGGAGGCCGCGGACGACCTGGGCGAGGTGCAGCGGCTCACCGAGCGCACCCGCGAATCCATCCAGGCCATGCTCCAGGCCCTGCTGCGCGAGCGCCGCTCCGTGTTCACGGGCTGAGCGCCGCGGTCCTTCAGTCCGGGGGCGTCAGCCGCAGACGCGGTTGCGCCCCTGGCTCTTGGCCTCGAAGAGGTGTTCGTCCGCGGCGCGCACCAGCTCCGAGGGCTCGCGGTGGTGCGGCTCCAGCGTGGCCACGCCCACGGACAGCGTGACGGGGATGACCTGCTTGTCGAACTCGAAGCGCTGTCGCTCCACCAGCTTGCGCACCTTCTCCGCGAGCTGGCGGGCCCCGGTGAGGTGGATCTCCGGCAGCAGCAGGGCGAACTCCTCGCCGCCGTAGCGGGCGAAGACGTCCTCGCGCCGGATGCGCGTGCGCACCGTGGACGCCAGCTGCTTGAGCACCGAGTCCCCCGCGAGGTGGCCGTAGGTGTCGTTGACTTCCTTGAAGTGATCCAGGTCCAGCATCACCAGCGACAGCACGCGCTCGTAGCGGCGGCTGCGTGAGATCTCCCGGTCCAGCTGCTCGTCGAAGTAGCGGCGGTTGTAGATCTGCGTGAGGCCGTCCATCGTGGTCAGCCGGTAGATCTCGTCGTGGTACGCCGCCTCGATGTTGCCGCCCGCGATGAACTTGAAGATCGTGCGGCCAATCTTCACCAGGTCGCCGTTCTGGAGCGACCGCCCCCCCGACGCCACGTCGTCGTTGACGAACGTGCCATTGGTGGAGCCCAGGTCCTCGATGCGCACGCCCTTGGTCGTGTTGGTGATCCGGGCGTGGTTGCGGCTCACGGCCTCCTGATCAATCTGGATGTCCGCCTTGGACGACCGGCCGATCAGCGTCTCTTCGCGGGTCAGGTCGAACTTGCGGCCCAGATCCAGGCCGTAGATGACCACCAGCGCCGCGTCCAGATTGACGGGCCGCTCGGAGATCTTCGAGATGACGGTGACGACCGTCTCCTTCTGGCCCATGACGAGGCAAACGTATCACCGCGCAATTCGCGAAAGCGAATTCACGGCGGGCATGGGTGCCCCTCCAGGTCGGAGAAGCACTGACACCCCAGCACGTCAGGGCACCCGCACGGTGCGCGCGGCGCTGACCGCCGGACGCAGCGACACCCCGAGCGAATCCACCAGTGACGCCACGAGCGTCACCTCCGGCCCGGAGCACTGGGCGGGCAGCACGAGCGTCACCTCCCCCGCCCGAGTGGCCAGGTCGCCGCGGAGCATCGCGCCGTCACAGCCCACGCCACCGCCGTGCACGGTGATCAGCACCCCGCCTTCGTCCGTGGCGGAGGTTCCGGGCCCCACCTGGAAACCCTCCACCCGGACGCGCACGGTCGCGCCGCGCGCCAGGGCCGCCCCCTCCGCGGGCTCGAGCCACGCCACCTGGGGCCGCCCGTAGTGCAGCGTGGACGCGCCATGGGTGGCCGCGGCGAGTGGTTCGGGCGCGAGCCCACCCGACTCCGCCAGCGCGGAGAGGCTCGGCGCCTTGCCCTCGGGCGTGGCCATGGACAGGGCCTCCACCGACAGGGACGCGCGCGAGCCCTCCGTGTCGCCCTGGAAGGTGCGGTCCTCGAAGCCCGCGGGAGGCACGGGGAGCCGGACGCCAGAGGTGGCGCGGCGGGCATCCAGCCAGATCGACCAGCGCCGCCCGGCCATGTTGGTGAAGGTCCCGCGCACGAGCGTCGCCGACGGCACCGGGGTGTCCATGCGCCACTCCCGAGGCAGCAGTCCGTGCCAGATGAAGGCGTCGGGGTTGTAGCGAGCGCCCTCCGGGACGGCGAGGAACGCGTCCGGGAACGTCACCGGCTGCGTGCCATCGGGATCGAAGTGGGGCGCGTCCAGGGCGGTCATCAGCGCGCTGGTGGCCACGCCCGCGGGCAGCTCGCCCCCCAGCGGACCTGACGACGCGAGCGCGAGCAGCCGGTACGCCTGCCCCTCCAGGCCGTGGTGGGCTGGCGCCATGCGCACGCGCACGAGCCCTGGCGTGGACAGCCCCGGCTGCGTGTCCGTGTTCGGATCCGCCGGGTTGACGTTGATGGCGGCGCCCAGGCCCAGCGGCACCATGCCCCGTCCGGGCGCGACCACGGAGCCCATCACCACGGTGCGCTCCAGAAAGCCGTCACGGAAGCGAGGGAGCGAGGGGACGCGCACCACGAACGGGAAGGCCAGCGGCACCTGCTGGAAGTCTTGCACCACCGGAGCCAGACGCGACGGCTCCCCCGCCCCCGGTGGCCGCAGCGTGAACTGCACGTCGCGCGAGACGACGGAGGAGAACCGCCCCGAAGGCGGCAGCGCGCGAGCCAGCAGCAGCAGCGGATCCACGCCCGGCTCCATCATCCCCGCGGGCAGTTCTCCCGAGGGAACCTGCGCGGTCAGCGCCCAGGCGGCGCGCGTGCCACAGGCGCCCCCGCGCATGGCCTCCTCCGGCTCCGTCACGTCCTTGAGCGCCGCGTCGCACACCCCGGCCAGGCCAGGCGAGTCGACGGACTCCGGCGCCGTGACGCCCAAGCCGCGCACCCAGACGTTGCCGGGCACCTGGAAGGAACGCTTCGCGCCGCCCAGCATGAGCTCCACGGAGCGCTCGGGCCCCACCTGCTGCCCGGGGGCGGCCTCCGATAGGAGCCCGGGGACCGACAGCCCCGTCATCCCCAGCGCCAGCGCGCCCGCCGCCCCCGTCGGAGCGAAGTGGGTGAACAGGGTGCGCACCCCACCCTCGCGATCCGCCGGGTTGCGGCGCAGGGGCAGCCGCAGGTCGCGCGAACCGTTCATCTCGTAGTTCGCCACGGTGAGGTAGCCGAAGTCCGGGTGGAAGACGGACACGGTCGAATCGTTCCGGGAGGCGACCACGGCCACGCCTTGCGCATCCGTCGTCTCTCGGGCCGTGGTGCTGCCCGCGACATCCGCCACCACCACCGCGGCCCCTTCGACGGGGAGCCCGGTGAGCCCGTCCGTCACCACCACCCGCACCTGTCCCTGGGCCGTGAGCTTGGGGAGCACGGTGACGCGCGCCCGGCAGCTGACGCCGCCCACCCGGGCCTCCACGGACTCCAACTCCACCCCGGCCGACTCCAGCGTGAACGAGGCCCCGGTGCTCGTGGCCTCTCCCTTCACCCGCGTGGAGAGGGCGGTCCAGGTGAGGCCCTCGCGCAGGACCACGGGCTGGCCCCTGACGTCGGACACCCAGGCCTCGAAGCGCAAGGGCGTGCCCGCGGGTGCGATGACCCGCTCCGGGACCACGCGGCAGGCCGCGACGGAGGACACGGGCGGGGGCGGACCGCAGGTGCCGTCGCGGCAGACCTCCCCGTTCGCGCACAGGGCGTCCCCGGTGCAGAGGGCGGGCACGCAGCGGCTGGCGTCACAGCGACAGCCCAGCGACTGGAGCTCACAGGCGGCGATGGCGTGCAGCTCCCCCCGGCGCGTCACCGAACAGTCGTCGTCCGAGCGGCACGCGGCTTCACAGCGAGACAGGGCCGTGTTGCAGAAGAACAGCGCGGGATCCGCGCAGTCCTGATCCACCGTGCACGCATCGTCGTTCTTCCCGCCGAAGATGCCGGGCGCGTCCGAGGCGTACATCCCGCAGCCCATGGCGCACGCCAGCAGGCATGCGAACACGAGGCCGGGGGACCGGACCGGATGGGGGATGGGACGCATGGGAACTCCGAGGGGGACCGGCCTTCCCTGGACCTTACAGGGGGATCGGCCGTGACGCGACCCACACCGCACCGGAGGCGCCCGGTCGAAAACACCGGGGTCCGGGGCGAAAGGGAAATGGGACGGGCGGGCAGGCAAAGTGTCGGTTGGCATCCGGCGCCAGGGGTTCCAGAATCGCCCGACGATGGCGCGCAGCGAGCCGAAGACCATGCAGAGCCTGCTTCCCCGGGTGCTGGCGCGACTGGCCGGGGAGTCGGGCCGCGCGTCCTCGCTGACGCCCCTCTGGGTCGCCGCGGTGGGAGAGAACATCGCGCGCCACAGCCGCCCGCACCACCTGGACGGCACCACGCTGATCATCAGCGTGGAGAACGCCGAGTGGGCCCACGTCCTCACCCGCCAGGCGGACTCCCTGTGCGAGCGGCTCAACGAGAAGCTGGGGTCGGGCACCGTGGCGGCGCTCGCCTTCCAGTTGGAGACGCGATGACGCGCGCCGCGCTCCTGAGCCTGTGGCTCGCGATGGGGAGCACCCTGCCGGGCCCCGCGGCCGCCGCCTCGCCGACGGTGGCGGCCCTCGCCGTCCCCGAGGCCGGGGCGCAGGACGCGCTTCCTTCGCTCCCGGTGGAGACGCCCCAGTCGCAGGAGGCTCGGGCCCGGGGGCACATCGCTCGCGAGTTCGAGCGCGTGGGCCGGCGAGCCCCGAGCAACGACAAGGCGCTGGAGCTCGCGGCACGGCGGCTCGCGCGCGAGGCCCTGAGCGAGTTCACCACCGGAGCCCCCGACCTGCACACGCTCACGGAGGCGGTCAGCGACGCGGGCGCGGCGGATCCCTCGCCGAAGGTGCTGGTCATCCGCGCGTGGGTGCGCACGCACGCCATCGAGACGTTCCTCGCCCGCAAGGACTTCAACGACGAGCGCACGAGCCACTTCGGCGTCGGCGTGGCCTTCCAGGGCGAGCGCTCCGCCCTGGTGCTGTTGCTGTCGGACCGCAAGGCGGAGCTCCTCCCCTTCCCCCGCGCCCTGCCGCAGGAGGGGGAGGCGCGCAGGCGGCTCTGCGGGCGGCTCGTGTCTCCGCTGCGAAGCCCCCAGGTCTTCATCACGCGACCGGATGGGGAGGTGGACGGCGTCCCGTTGACTCGCGCGCCCTCCGGCACCAACGGCTTCTGCGCCCCGTTGTCCTTTCCCTCGCCGGGCTCCTACACGGTGGAGGTGGTGGGGCAGGCGGACGCGGGGCCGGAGGTGGCGTCGCTGTTCCTGGTGCAGGTGGGCCCGCGCGCATCCCGGGGCGAGCAGGAAGCCACGCGCGAACCCACCACCCTGGCCGAGGCCCGCGAGGCCATCTACGAGCGCATCAACTCCCTGCGCCGCGCGCACCGGCTCCCGGAGCTGACGCCGGACCCGTCGCTGGAGGACGTCTCTCAGCGCTACAGCACGCGCATGGCCACCGAGGGCTTCTTCGCCCACATCGCGCCAGACGGCTCCACGCTCACGCGCCGGCTGCCGGAGGGCGCGCATTACGTGCGCGCCGGTGAGAACCTGGGCCAGGCATCGGGCCCGCTCGCGGCGCACTTCGGCATCGAGCACAGCCCGGGCCACCGCAAGAACCTGATGGACCCCGCGTTCCGCTTCATGGGCGTGGGGGTGGCCTTCCAGAAGGTGGATGGGCGCGACCAGGCCTTCGTCACGGAGGTCTTCACCGCGGCCTCGCCCGGCGCGGCGCTGTCGGCGGACCCCGTGTCGGATGCCTACGAGGCCCTGTCCCGGCACCGCGCGACGCTCAAGCTGCCCCCCCTGGTGCGCAGCGAGGCGCTGGAGCGGCTGGCGCGCGAACACGCCCGGCGCGCGCTGTCGCACGACGAACCCTCCGCGGGCGACGGCGAGCCCTCCCCCCTGCACGAGCGGGTGTTCTCGGCGCTGCCGGACGCGGGCACGGCGTCCGTGGACTTCTTCGTGGTGGGAGACCCGAGCGCCCTGCCGGAGTCACGCAGCCTCGCGGCCGCCACCAACACCCGCGTGGGCGTGGGGCTGGTGCGCGGCGACTCCAAGCGCTTCGGCCAGGGTCAATACTGGGTGGCCGTCATCTACGCCGCGGTCCCGTGATTCACGGAGCCCAGTCAGGCGGACGACGGCATCCCCGCGACCTCCAGGCCTCGCCGGGGATTGGCGGTGGCGCCGCCACGCGGACTCCGGCCACGTCCCGGGTGGGGGCGTGGCCGGTCACCTCATCGCACGGCCCGGTCCCCAGGGTCGTGTCAGACAGGCGGGTTAGACAGGACGGCGCTGCGTGGCGTACGCCTCCAGCCCCATCTGCGGAGGCGCGAGGTTGGCGTACAGCGGGCACTTCATACACGTGAACGACTGCCAACCACGACGCACGGCTTCATCCAGACAGTTGTCGTAGTGATTGCAGTTCAGATTTCGATGCGTCTCGACGCCTGCCCGCTTCGGGCCGGCTTCGGGATTGATGGTCTGCGGCAGATCGGACGGACACGGCTTCATGGAGCCTCCCCTATGAGCTGTTTCCCCCCCCGAGGTCTGTAGACGAGCAGTGCAACCGACGACAGGTCCGCCTCACACGACGGCGGTCCGGAGTAGCGCTCAACAGCGGCGCAACGTAAGGATTCCCTCCGGATAGCGCAACGGGGCGACAACCCCGCGGGACCAGCCCGTGGGCGCGGGATCTAGGACTTGTCGGGCCGACTGTCAAACCGACCCCCGCCCACCTGGTGGGGAATGTCAGTAGTTTAGCTCTCGTTCCGAAGCCGCAAGGCCGCGAAGTGAAAGGAAGAAATCCATGAGTTGGACCGGCTGGGTGGCGGGTTGGGTGACGGGGGTGGCGCTGGGACAATCCCCCACGACGCTCGAAGCCGTCCGCCTGCACCGGACCGACGCGGCGGCCCTCGTCCAGGCGGAGCTCAGCGCCTGCGAGGCGGCGAAGTGTCCCGACGCCGGCCGCCTGGGGCTGCTCGCCGGCACGCTCGTCCTCTCCGATGGAGATGCCCCCCTCGCCCGGGACCTGCTCACCCGCCACGCGGCCCCGCCGCCCCTGGAGGCCTTCCAGGCCTTCTACCTGGGGCAGGCGCGCTTCTACGCGGGCGACCCCGATGGCGCGGCGAAGGACTTCGAACGCTCTCTGGAGAAGGCCTCCCCCGCGCTCGCGGTGCGCGCGCGGGCCCGCCTGGGTGAGTCCCTGCTGGACGCCCACCGTCCGAAGGACGCGGCCCCCGTGCTGGAGTCGGCGGCGGCGGCGCAGCCCACCGCGGAGCTGCTCTTCCAGCGCGCGGCGACCCGAGAGGCCACCCACAACACAGCCGGCGCGAAGGCGGACCTGAAGGCCGTGGCGCTGCGCTTCCCCACCCACCCCTACGCCGACGAAGCGCTGGAGAAGCTGGCGGCGCTGAAGCCCGCGGTGAAGCTCACCCTTGCCGAACACCTCCAGCGCGCCAGGGGATTTCTCTCCGACGGCGCTCCGGTCCGGGCCGAGGAGGAGCTGGCGACGGCGGAGAAGCGCGCGCTGGTGAAGGGGGCTCCCGCGCAGGCGCAGGTGGCGCTGCTCCGGGCCCAGGTGTTCTTCGCGCGCGGCAAGCGTGAAGAGGCGGAGAAGGCGCTCGCGGTGGCGCGAAAGGGGCCTCCGGCCATCGCCGCGGAGGCCGCGCTGGTGGTGGCACGCCGGGCGCTGCGCTCCGATGACAACGACAAGGCGCGCAAGTTGATGGCGGCGCTGGACAAGGCCTATCCGTCCCAGGCCGCTGGCGAGGAGGGCGCGTTCTTCGCCGCGTGGCTGGACCTCCAGGGGAGCCGCTTCGAGGACGCGACCCGGTCCTTCGCGGACTACGAGAAGCGCTACAAGGGTTCGCGCCGCCGCGACGAGGCGATGTGGTTCCGCGCGCTGGCGCACATCCGGCTGGAGCAGTACCCGCAGGCACGCCAGGCGCTGGACGCGCTCGTGACGGACTTCCCGAAGACGAGCCTCGCACCCCAGGCTCGCTACTGGATGGCGCGCACGGACGAGCTCGCGGGCGCGAAGGCCGCCACCCTGGGGCCCGCGTACGAGGCGGTCATCAGCGCGGCGCCCGCGTCGTTCTACGCGCTGCTCGCCGCGGAGCGGCTGCGCGAGCTGGGCCGCACGCCACCCGCGGCCTTCCCGCAGCCGCCGAAGCAGCTCACCCTGCCCCGCCCGCCGGAGCTGGAGCTGGCGGTGGCGTTGACGCGCGCGGGGCTCTTCCGCGACGCGGCGGACGAGGTGCAGTCGCGAGTGTCGGGCCTGCGCACGGCGGACCAGGCGCTGCCGTTCGCGCACGCGCTGTTGCAGCTGGGCGAGTACGGCCACGCGCACGTCGTGGCGGCGCGCTACCTGTGGGGCCGGGCCTTTGGCGCGAAGGCGCCGGACGCGCTGGCCGCGTTCTATCCCCGCGCGTTCGCCCAGGCGGTGGAGGCGGAGGCCACCCGGCAGGCGCTGGATCCCTTCCTGGTGTGGGCCATCATGCGGCGCGAGAGCGCGTTCCGCCCGGAGGTGATGAGCGCCGCGGACGCGCGAGGCCTGATGCAGATCATCCCGCCCACCGCGACGGAGATCGCCCAGAAGATGGCGGAGCCCGCGCCCGCGCCGGCGGATCTCTTCGCCCCGGAGCGGAACATCCGCTACGGCGCGTGGTACCTGGCGCAGCTGATGAAGCGCTTCGCGCACCCGGCGCTCGCGGCGGCGGCCTACAACGCGGGCCCCAAGGCGGCGGTGCGCTGGACGCAGGAGCGCGGCAGCATGCCGTTGGACCTCTTCGTGGAGTCCATCCCGTACCGGGAGACGCGCGGTTACGTGAAGCAGGTGGTCGCGGACCTGTACCTGTACCACCGCTTCTACGAGAAGGAAGGCACCCAGTCCCGGCTGGCGATGACGGTGCCCTCCCCCTCCACGGAGGGCGTCAGCTTCTGACGCGTCCGGGCCTCAGGCGCCGCGCGAAGCCCGGCGGCGCTCAATCTCCTGCTCGAGCGTCGTCACGACCTCGGACAGGGGCAGGCTGCTGGAGTCCACGCGCACCGCGTCGTCGGCGGCCTTCAGGGGCGCCACCTCGCGGCCGGAGTCGGCGGCATCGCGCCGCGTCTGGTCCGTGAGGACGGCCTCCAGGCTGCTGTCCACGCCCTTCTGGAACAGCTCCTCGAAGCGGCGGCGCGCGCGCACCTCGGGATCCGCCGCGAGGAAGAACTTCACGTCCGCGTCCGGGAACACCACCGTGCCGATGTCCCGGCCCTCCAGGATGGCCCCCGCCTGGGCCTCCAGCGCCAGCCGCCGCTGGAGCGCGAGCAGCCCCGCGCGCACCACCGGCCGGCCAGACACCTGAGAAGCGCCCATCGAAATCGTCGGGGTGCGGATCTCCCCGGACACATCCTCGCCCCCCAGGAAGACGTGGTTCTCCTCGCCCACCACCTGGAAGTGGATGCGCACGCGCTCCAGCAGCTCGCCCAGCTTCGCGTCGTCGTCGAACGCGATGCCCTCGCGCGTGGCCATCAGCGCCACGCAGCGGTAGATGGCGCCCGTGTCCACCAGCGCGAAGCCCAGCCGGCGCGCCAGCACCTTGGACACGGAGGACTTGCCCGCCCCGGCCGGCCCGTCGATGGCGATGATGAACGGCCGCGGGCTCACGACAGGACCTCCGTCAGCGCGCTCACGCAGCGCGCGTTCTCCGCGGGCGTGCCCACGGAGATGCGCAGGCAGGTGGGAAAGCCATTGCCCGCCACGGGCCGGACGATGACGCCCCGGCGCAGGAGCTGCTCGTACACCGCGCCCGCCGGCCGGCGGCAGTCGACGAAGACGAAGTTCGCGTGGCTCTCCGTCAGGGTGACGCCCAGCTTCGGCAGCTCCTGCTCGAAGTAGCGCAGGCCCGCGTGGTTGTTCTCGCGCGTGCGGCGCACATGCTCCGTGTCATCCAGCGCGGCCATGCCCGCGGCCTGCGCCACCACGGTGAGGTTGAAGGGCATGCGCGTGCGGTGCACGTATCCCGCGAGCTTCGTGTCCATCACCGCGCAGCCCAGCCGGATGCCGGCCAGCCCGTGGATCTTGCTGAAGGTGCGCAGGCCCACCAGGTTCGGGTGCGCGTGGAACAGCTCCACGGCGCTCGCGTAGTCGGGCCAGTCCACGAACTCCGCGTAGGCTTCATCGTGGATGACGAGCACGTCCTTCGGCACCGCCGCCAGGAACGTCTCCAGGTCCTTGCGGCCGAACGTGGTGCCCGTGGGGTTGTCCGGGTTGGCCAGGAACACCATCCGCGTGCGCGGCGTGACGGCGCGCGCCATGGCCTCCAGGTCGTAGCGGAAGCCCTCGCGCATGGGGATCTCGACGAAGCGCCTGCCGTGCGCCTGGGCGGAGATGCGGTACGCGGGGAAGGACCCCTGGCACAGGAGGATGTCCTCCTCCGGCGTGGTGAACGTGCGCATCAAGAGCTCGATGAGCTCATTGGAGCCGCTGCCCAGGACGACCTCCTCCGGCTTCACGCCCAGGTGCGCGGCGAGCCGACGCACCAGATGGAAGCTCGTGGCGTCCGGATACAGGTGCACCTGGGTGGCGGCGTTGCGCATGGCCTCCACCGCGCGGGGCGACGGGCCCAGCGGGTTCTCGTTGGAGGCGAGCTTGATGACGCCGGTGAGGCCGTACTCCCGCTCGGTCTCTTCGATGGGCTTGCCCGGAACGTAGGCCTTGAGCGTCTCCACATAGGGAGGAACGAGCGGTCGCATGGAAGGGGGGCCTCTTACTTGCCGGAGAACATGCCGAGCGCGCGGAACTTGTCGTAGCGGTCGCGCACCAGCGCGTCCGGCGACAGCTCCGCCAGCTGGCCCAGGTGCTTGCGCAGCGTCTTGCCCAGCGCCTCGGCCGCCTTGGCCGGGTCGCGGTGGGCGCCACCCGGAGGCTCGGGAATCACCTCGTCGATGATCTTCATCGCCAGCAGGTCCGGCGCGGTGGGGCGCATCGCGTCCGCGGCCTTGTCCGCCTTGGTGGCGTCGCGGAAGAGGATGGAGGCGCAGCCCTCCGGGGAGATGACGGAGTAGACGCTGTTCTGGAACATCAGCACGCGGTTGCCCACGCCGATGGCCAGCGCGCCGCCGGAGCCGCCCTCGCCCACCACGGTGGAGATGATGGGCACGCGCAGCCGGCTCATCACCTCCAGGTTCATGGCGATGGCCTCCGCCTGCCCGCGCTCCTCCGCGCCGATGCCCGGGTACGCGCCCGGCGTGTCCACGAAGGTGAGGATGGGCTTCTCCATCCGCTCCGCCAGCTCCATCAGCCGGCGCGCCTTGCGGTAGCCCTCCGGGCGCGGCATGCCGAAGTTGCGCGCCATGTTCTCCTTCGTGTTGCGCCCCTTCTGGTGCCCGATGAGCATCACCGTCTTGCCGTCGAAGCGCGCGAAGCCGCCGACGATGGACGGGTCCTCTCCGAAGTGGCGGTCGCCGCACATCTCGAAGAAGTCCGTGAAGAGGTGCTGGACGTAGTCCAGGAAGTACGGACGCGCGTTGTGCCGCGACAGCTGCACCACCTGCCAGCGAGACAGGTCGCTGAAGATCTCCGTCTGGAGCTTCTTCGCCTTCTTCTCCAGCTTGGAGATCTCCGAGGAGAAGTCCACGGAGCCGCTGGTGGAGAGGACCTTCAGCTCTTCGATCTTCTTTTCCAGCTCGATGAGCGGGCGCTCGAAGTCGAGCGCGTAGCCAATGCCGGTTGCCATGGCGCGGAACTAGCACCAGGGTTCAGGCCAATCAACGCGCAAGCGGTTACGCACCCCCCCTGGAATGTCCCAGGGGGTCGCCCGTCTGGAGCGCCATGGTCCTCGCCCTGTCCCTGCTGGCCCTGACGCTGTCCGCCGCGCCGCCCGCGCCCCCCTCGGGCCGTGCCCTCAACACGCAGGGCTTCCGGCTCTATCAGGCCGGCCGCTACCCAGAAGCGCTGGAAAAGTTCCAGGCCGCCGCCCAGGCCGCCCCGGACTACGCCCTGGCCCACTACAACGCCGCGGCCACCCTGGGCCTCCTGCGCAAGCAGGGCAAGGTCTGCGAGTACAGCGCCTACCGCGACACCATCGTGGAGCTGCTGTCCACCGCCGTGCGCCTGGACGCGCGCCGCCTCCAGCGGGCGAAGGACGACAGGGACCTGGACGTCATCCGGGACACACTCGGGTGGCAGCGCCTGCTGGGCCGCACCCCACGGAAGGAGGCCGACGTGCCGGCCCTCCTGCGCGCGGTGTCCTGGTACGGCCCCGGCGTCGGCGTCCATGGCACCACACGCGCCTTGAAGTTCCTGAACGGGGGCCGCGTGGAGCTCTGGAGAAGAGAAGTGGACGACGCCGGGACGCCCCAAGAGTCGCGGACACCGGGCACGTACACCGTCCGGGGCCGCGCCGTGGAGGTGACGCTCCCAGGCGCGGGCGCGATCACCGGCGCCCTCGGGGAAACGGGCACCCTGTCCTTCCCGGAGCCCCTGGGCGCCTTCACCGACAGCCCCTCGGAGTGCGACGCCTGAAGTGATGGCCCGTGCACGCCTACACCGTTCCGGGGCGCGCCACCCTGGCGCGCCTGCCTGCCGGTGACCAGCTTCTGGTGCGGAGGGGGAAAACGGTGGACCGACTCAATGCAAGACACTGGGGGCTGGTCGCCATCCTCGCTTCAGGGCCCTTCGTGCTCGCCTTCGTGCTGGGCGCCACGGCCCCGGAGCTGCTTCAGCCAGTGCTGGGCACCCCCTTGGGAGGGTTGAGCTGGGGGCTCGCCACCCTGCTGGGGATCATCGGCGGAGCTCTCTTCGCGCGCATCCTGGCGGACCTGCAACGCCCGCGCATCCAGGCGTCCCCTCCGCTGCGCTTCCTGGGGACGGTGGGCGGCGCCAGCGCGGTGGTGGCCCTGTGCATCGTGCCGGCGGTGGCGCTGCTGCTCGTTGGACCGGGTTGGGTCCTCCAGCAGCACCTGGAGTCACTCCCCGTGGCCCCCACGGTCAGCTCGCTCAAGACGAGCGCCGAGGATCTGCTGGGACAGGCGCGCCGGGCGTATCCCCACCGGCTGCCGCTGTCCCTGCTGCTGCCGGGCCCCCACTAGGGGCGCCCGGCCCGTCACCTCAGGCCGCCTTGATCTTCGCCGGCGGCGCGGACAGCGCGTACCACGCGGTGCGGAACGCCTTGAGCTCGCGCAGCCCCGCGGGGTGACGGCCCAGCGCGGGCGCCATCGTCACGGGCAGGCCGATCTTCTTCTCGATGGCCTTGGCCGCGTTCAGCTCCAGCTTGCGGCGGTTCTCGCACTTCTCACAGGTGGACTTGGGGCCCACGCGGTTGACGAGCACCCGCTCCACCTGGAGCTTGCGCTCCTTCAGGTACTCCACCAGCCGCTCCGTGCGGGACGCCGCCAGCTCCTCGCCGCGCGTGACGACCACGAAGCGGGACTCGCTGGGCGACGCCAGCGCGTCCTCGAAGCGCTTCACGTGCTTGATCATCGCCGCCAGGTCATCCGCCAGCTCGCCCAGGCCCTTGGCGCGGTGCTTGTTGAGGATGGCGTGCAGCGCGCCCAGCCACGTCTTCGCGGTGTCCGCCAGCTCCACCACGCGCACGGACGTCACCTGCGGCGACGAGTCCACCACGATGCGCTTGAACCGCTCCTGCACCAGCGCGTCCGTCAGCACGGACATCGCCGCCAGCTCGTCGATGCCCGGGGGCGCGCACTCCAGCAGGTTGCGCAGGTAGAGCAGATCCGTCGGGACGTCGTTACCCGCCTTCGGCGCGCCCTCGAAGGCCTTCTCCGCCTTCTCCTTGAGCCGCTTGCGCAGGGCATTGAACCACCCCGCCATGTCCAGCTCGCGCGCGTACAGGCCCTTGGTGCCCTTCACCTGGGTCTCGGTGTCGGTGAGCCGGCTCTGCAGCACGTCCGACAGCGAGTGCGCCGGATCCGTGGAGATGAGGAGCACCGGCCCCTCCTTCTCCGTCAGCGTGACCGCCGCGGCGGCGGCGCAGGAGGACTTGCCCACCCCGCCCTGCCCCACGAAGAAGATGAGCCGCGTGGGCGGCAGCGGCGGCGCCGCGATGGGCGGCATGGACGGGGCGCGCACCAGCGCCGGAGGTCCCTCGGCCGCGCTGAACTCCAGCGCCTTGGTCTCCTTGCCCGCCGCCCACTCCTTGGCGAACTCCTTCAGCCCGTCCAGCCCCCGGGGCGCCACCTCGCGGCGGCCCAGCAGGTTCACGGGCACGGTCTTGTCCAGCGCCTGGTACTTGCGCACGTGCGGCGCCTGGAGGCCGCGGCGGCCCTGGCACGCAGGACAGCCCTGGTGATCCTCCACCTGGTTGACCACCACCTCCGTCACCGGCAGCCCGCGCTCGCGCAGCTGGGTGAAGTACATGCGCGTCTGCGACTCGGGGACCGGCTCCGCCAGCGCCACCAGGTGGAACGCCGTGCGCGCCGGATCCTTCAGCAGCGCCAGCAGCTTCTCCGCCTTCTGGCCCACCTGCTCCAGGAAGCCGCCCTGGGAGGCCTGCGCGGCCTCCGCCTTCTTGCCCTTGCCCCCGGAGGCCGGCACGCGGTCCTGGCCGGCCTTCACGAAGCCCAGGAACTTGCGCAGCTGGGTGGGCAGGTCGAACAGGCGCAGCGTGTGGCTGGTGGGCGCCGTGTCCACCACGATGCGGTCGAACTCGTCCGACTCCAGCAGGTCCACCACGTGGAAGAGCGCCACCAGCTCCTCCAGCCCCGGGACCGCCTGCTGGTAGAGCTTGCCCAGCTCCTCGTCCGACAGGTGCGTGCCCTTCACCGCCGCCTTGGCCAGCGCCGGGAGGTACTCCGCCAGGAACGGCTTGAGCAGCGCGGACGGGTTCAGCTCCGCGCCCCACAGGCCGCCTTCGCCCTTGCCCGCCTGGAGCTTCGTCGGCTTCGCCGGAAGCTTCTTCTTCACGAGGTCCGACAGGGACTGGACCTGATCCAACGAGACGACCAGCACCCGGTGCTTGGGCGCTTCTTCGGAGAGCCTCACCGCGTACGCTGCCGCGAGCGTGGTCTTGCCGACCCCGCCCTTGCCGCCGAAGAAGTGAAGAACTCGCGCGTCGCTCATTGCGTTGTGGCCTTCCTTGTGCCCCCCCGGCGGCACCCCAGATCACTCACGTCGGACGACCGCGCCCGTGGGGGCGGAAGTGGCCCGATATGAAACGTACCGGCCGGGCCCTCACCAACGGGTGGGAGAGTTCCGGAGGATCCCCCGTCCAGGGGTGAAAAGTCAAGAATTGACAGGGGTTTTCGAGACCTCCCCCACCCATTTAAACCGCCCCCGAAGGCCTCGCCCGGGCCCTTGCGGGAGCCCCGCCAGGGGTCCGGAATCCCGGGCCGTCCACCTACCTGACAGGTCAGCGGACGGTAGACGTTGGCCCACCCTGGGTCCGATCAGCGGGTGAGGAAGCTGCTGGCGCCCAGGGGACCATCGTTGCCCTGCCCGCCCAGGGGGCTGCCGCCGCCCGGGGAGCCCTGGGCCCGGCTCTCCGCCGCGTAGCGGTTGAGCTTGTTGTAGAGCGTCTTCTCGCTCACCCCCAGCACCTCCGCCGTGCGGGCCTTGTTGTTCCCGTTGCGCTGGAGGCTGCCCAGGATGTACTCGCGCTCCACGGCGTCCAGGCTCAGGCCGAACGGCAGCTTGAACGTGTGGCGCTCCGGGCTCTTGCCGGCCATGTCGGGCGGCAGGTGTTCGCGGGTGATCAGCTCCCCGTCGCAGAGGATGACGGCGCGCTCCACGGCGTTGCGCAGCTCGCGGATGTTGCCCGGCCAGTCGTGGTTCTTGAGCACCTCCATGGCCTCCGGGTGCACGCCGGAGACGCGCTTGGCGGAGTCCCCGCGGAACTTGTCCACGAAGTGCTGAACCAGGATGGGCACGTCGTCCCGGCGCTCGCGCAGCGGCGGCAGGTGGAGCTGGAACACGTTGAGGCGGAAGTAGAGGTCCTCGCGGAAGCGCTGGTTCTTGATCTCCTGCTTCAGGTCGCGGTTCGTGGCGGACAGCACGCGCACGTCCACTTCGATCTCCACCTTGCCGCCCAGGCGGCGCAGGCGGCCCTCCTCCAGCACGCGCAAGAGCTTGGCCTGCAGGTCGATGGGGATCTCTCCCAGCTCGTCCAGGAAGAGCGTGCCGCCGTGGGCCATCTCGAAGACGCCCGGACGGCGCTGATCCGCGCCGGTGAAGGCGCCGCGCTCATGGCCGAAGAGCTCCGACTCGATCAGGGTCGCGGGGATGGACGCGCAGTTGATGGCGATGAAGGGCTTGTCCCGGCGCAGGGACAGGTTGTGCACCGTGCGGGCGACGACCTCCTTGCCCGTGCCGGACTCGCCGCTGATGGAGACGCTGGCCTTGGAGGGGGCCACCTTCTCGATCATCTCGATGACCTTGCGCATCCCCGTGGAGCCGGCGATGAGGTCCGTGGAGCCCAGCTGCTTGAGGCGGCGGCGGAGCGTCTGCACCTCGCGCAGGGTCTCCTTCTTCTCCAGCGCGCGGTCGATGCAGACCTTGAGCCGCGCGGTGTCCAGCGGCTTCACGATGAAGTCGTAGGCGCCCTCGCGGATGGCCTCCACCGCGGTGTCGATGGTGCCGCGGCCAGTCAGGAACACCACCGGGCAGTCCGGCAGCTCCTCGCGCAGGTTTCGCAGCAGCCACAGACCATCCGTCTCCGGCATGGCGAGATCCGACAGGACGACGTCGGGCCGGAACTCACCGGCCTTGCGGAGGGCGTCATGCCCGTCGAACGCGGTCTCGACCTTGTGCCCCCAGGCGGACAGCATCTCCGCCAGGGCCTCGCAGGTCTCACGTTCGTCATCCACGGCCAGGATTCGTGCGCTGCCCAAGGTGAAAACCTCCACTGCGATGAAGCGTGATGAAGCCGCGAGAAGAGCGTCAGCGCCCGACGGGGGAATCAGGCGCGCGGGAAGACCAGGCGGCAGGAGCCCGCCCGGACGGTGAACTGGATGCCCAGCTGGGCCGCGCGGAGCGTCAGCGCGGCCACCGTGTCGGTGGCCTGCTCGGGCGCCGGGGAGCCGTCCTCCACCTCCAGGACGGCGTGGGGGCCCTCCGCGCGAACCGCCACGACCACGGTGCCGCCCGGATCCGCGCGGTTGAAGGCGCGCATCAGCACCTGCACCACGAAGAAGCCCAGCTCGGTGGTGTCCTCCAGACGCGCCTGCACGTCCGGTTCGAGGACCCGCTGCACCTGCACCCGGCGCCGGCGGCTCTCGTGGCCCAGCACGTCCAGGGCCTTGGCGGTGGCGTCCGACAGCGGCGCGTCCCCGGAAGGGCCCGCCCCGCGAAACACGATGAAGTCCGAGAAGAGCTTCAGCAGGCTGTCCACGCGCGCGATCTGCTCGCGCATGGCCTTGAGGTTCTTCTCCTGCGTCGCGGGCACCTGACCGGAGTCGCCCTTGAGCTTCTCGGAGAGGACCTCCAGGTGGATGGCCAGCGCGTTGAGCGGGTTGCGAACGTCGTGCAGCAGGCTGTCCATCAACGGCGGTACGGCGTCGTAGCGGGCCGCGCCCACCACGGGGTCCGACACTTCCTGGACAGAAGGCACACTGCTGGCCATCGCTGATGAGCTAACCACCTGGAACTCCTAGGAATTTCCGTCGCCCCACCCCCGCCGCCGCCCTGCCGAAGTCAGGATTTAGGGAGCACCCCTGGGATCGTCAACCCTGGGGCGGTAATTCTTGCCGGAGTTCTAGAATTCCCGTGTAGAGACAACCACTTACGTGGCCTCGCAAGTGTCACTCAACCAACGTCGACCCGGGACCAGGCGATCCGCGCGTCCAGGGTCTGTCCACCCCTGGACATCGCGTTCGGCTTCAGGTGCCGGTACCGCTGGCGGGAGCGGCTGGCGGCTGCGCGGCGGCCCCCAGGCCGACGAGCTGGAGGCCCAGGCGGGCCGCGTACTCGAAGATGCGCGGATCCCGGTAGAACTCGCCAAAGACGATGCGGGTGCAGCCGCTGTTGGCGATCAGCTTGAAGCACGGCCAGCAGGGGCTGGCGGTGGTGTAGATGGTCGCCCCGTCGATGCGGACGCCGTTCTTCGCCGCCTGGATGATGGCGTTGGCCTCCGCGTGGACGGTGGCCACGCAGTGGCCGTTCTCCATCATGTGGCCCACCTCGTCGCAGTGGGGCAGGCCGCGGATGGCGCCGTTGTAGCCGGTGGACAGGATGGTCTTGTCGCGCACCAGCACGGCGCCCACGTGCTTCCTGTCGCAGGTGGCGCGGGTGGCCACCTGCAGGGCGATGTCCATGAAGTACTGATCCCAATTGCCCCGAGCGGACATGCGCGTGAAACCTCCGGAGGATGAGCCCGCAGCTCTAACGCCGCTTCAAGTCCGGACCAACTAAACGGAAAAGCCCCCGGAGGCTCAGCGACTCGCGGTCTTCCGCGCTCCCGCACCCTCCGCGTCGGCCGCGCGCTCCAGCAGCCAGCCGAAGCCCTTGGCCTGGAGGAAGCCGCGCACCTTGGCGCTGGGCGCGGCGAACGTCTCGCCGGGCATGGGGACGTCGAAGCTGTAGTTCTGGGTGGCCACCTCGAAATCCACCTTCGCGGTGCGGTAGCCCTCCACGATGGCGAGCAGCCGCCCCGTCTCCAGGCTGAAGATGCCGCCGCCAGAGGCCCCATAACCAATGGGCGCGTCCGTCTTCAGCATGCGTGGGAGCTTCGTCCGAGGGTCCCACTCCACCTGGGACACCATGCCCCCGGAGATGGACAGCGCGCGGCCGTAGGGGGACGCCGCCACCACCACGTCCTCGCCGGGCTCCAGCTCATCGTCCCCGGCCAGCTCCGCCGCGGGCCACGTCACGCCCGGCACGCGCAAGAGCGCCAGATCCAGGTCCGGGACCTCCCCCGTGGCCACCACCTCCGCGGCGTACTCGTGCGTCTCCGCGCGGAGATCCATCACGGCCTTGAGCACGGGGTTCTCCAGGTCGCCCTGCTCCACCGCGTGCGCGTTGGTGAGCACGTAGCTGACGGGCCCCGACGCCCCGGCCTCCGTCCCGATGACGACGCCCGACGCCGAGCTGCGCACCTTGCCGCCAACCGTCGTCACCAGCCGCACGTTGAGCGGGAGGATGCGCCGCACCATCGCCTTGCGCGTCGGCCGCGGCGTGGGCTCGGACCTCGCGAGCGCCCGCTCCACCCGCGGCGGGGCCCGCGGAGGCGCCGCGGCCGAGGGGGCTTCGACGGACGGCGACGGGGCACTGGCGCACGACACGAGGGCCCACAGCAGGGGCGTGCCCGACAACAACCGGTTCATCAACACTCCAGGCGCAAGAAGAGGAGGGACGCGAGACGACGACACACGCGCGACTTGGTGCGACGCCCCATCATCCCGAGCCCCGGCCCGGCTTTGAAAGCAGGCGGGCAGGCATCGGCTTCCAGTGCCTGCCCGGCGCGGCCGTCAGGTGTAGCGCTGACGCATGAGGAACAGGATGGCGTCCTTCGCGCAGAACTCGCAGTAGCCGTAGCGCTCCGCCATCGTCTTCAGCGTGTCCTGCACCTGGGACTGCTCGCGCGCGGAGAGCTGGTTGCGGTCCTCGGAGAGGTACTTGAGGATGTTCTCCTTGTTCTTGCGCAGCACGCGCTTGCGCTCCTCGAAGTAGTGGTCGCGCAGGCGCTTGAACATGTCCGGGAAGATGCGCGGGTAGTCCATGGCGCCGTCCGGGTTGTCCAGCCGGTGCGCGCCGATGGACGCGATGAGGCCCCGGCGGAAGTCCGCGGGCGCCTCGCCCTGCGGCATCACGATGGCCTCCACCTCCGCCATGCGCGCCTCGTCCGGCTTCTCCGACTCGCCCGTCACGCGGTTGCGCATCTTCTCCCCGCGCACCCAGTGGCTGACGCTCTGGATGTAGCGCTCCACCAGCTCCCGGTACTGGCCCTCCGACACCAGCCCCATGGAGTCGCGCACCTCCGAGTCCACCCGGTCCAGGTACTCGGTCTCCACCACCCGCACGAACGTCTCGTGGTCGTGGTAGCCGTCCATCACCTCCTGGAGGAGGAACTCGTAGACGCTCTTGTCCTTGCAGAGCGCATGCAGCTCCTCCAGCACGGCCAGCGCGTGCAGGCACTTGTAGTCCGGGTTCTGCGCGGCGTTGAAGAGCGCGGTCTTGATCTCCCTCGCGCTCGCGCCGGAGCGGCCCTCGTAGTTGGGGTACGCGTCCGACTCCTCGTACATCTCCTCGCGCAGCTTGAGCAGCTCCTTGGTGTTCGTGGACGACAGCCGCCCGGGCGCCCCGCCCTCCTGGTACAGGTGCAGCTTCTCCGCCGGGGCCACCTGATCCACCAGCGGCTTCACGTTGGCCGGGTAGCGGTCCGGGATGGGCTTCTTCAGGCGCGTGAGCACCGCCCACATCGCGGCCACCTCCGTCGCGTGGGGCGCGACGTGCTTGCCCACGCTGGTGCCGGTGATCTGCGCGTCGTAGATCTCCTGCTCGACCTTGTAGCGGCGCAGGTACGGCACGCGCACCAGCTCGATGCGGCCCTTGAACGAGGCGAAGTCCGGCAGCTCCTTGAAAGCGGACAGGTGCTTCTCGTTGGAGGACGCGATGAGCACCTCGTCCAGCTGGAGCACGAACGGCTCCAGGGGAACCTCGCTGGTCTCACTGAAGCCCAGCAGGTACTTGAAGGCCTCCAGCGGGCGCTTGAGCAGGTCCGCGTATTCGATGAGGCCCCGGTTGGCGTGCACCAGCGGGCCGTGCGGCTCGAAGAGCACCGTGCTGTGCAGGGCCGCGGGCAGGTTGAGCTGCGTGCGGTCCGCGGAGATCTGCTGCGCGGCGGCGTCCACGCTCATCTGGGGCTCCACCGTCACCGTCCCCACCTGGTAGCGGCGCGACACGTAGAAGCGCTCCACCTGCACGTGCCTCAGGACCTTGAGGTAGTCCCCGCCGTAGGCGTTGAGCAGCGCGGTGTAGATGCGGCGGCACTTGGCGCACAGCTCGCCGTCGCGCACGTAGTCGGACAGGAGGAAGTCCCCCGTCGCCCCGTCGCCGGTGCCCAGGCCCTTCTTCTTGAGCGCGCCCTCCAGCAGGCCCCTGCGCTCTGAAGGGGGGACCGCGAACAGCGGGTGGTCGCGCAGCTCGCACGGCATGCGCAGGTCCAGGGCCTCCGCGTCCAGGTGGGCGTACGAGGTGAGCTCCCCGTCGCCGGACTGCGCACCCGGGCGCTCGCCGAAGCCGATGGAGCCCTTGATCAGCTTCTCCGACGGGAACACCCAGGCGATGCGGTACAGCGCGCCCTGCGGCTGGCGGGAGTAGTCCTCCATGCCCAGCTTCAGCGCGTTCACCAGGCTGGACTTCGCGCTGCCGTTGGGGCCGTGCAGCATGATCAGCTTGTTGATGCGGCCGGCGCGCACGAAGTTTCCCAGCAGGCGGTAGAGGGCGTTCTGCACCTCCTCCTGCCCGGCGACCCGTCCGTCGTGGTCCGTGGACGGCGCGTCGAAGACCTTGAAGCGCCGGATGGTGCCCGTGGGGTGTGGCACCTGCTCCGTGCCGTAGTGGTCCATCACGTCCCGCAGATACTGCGCCGCGTTGCGTGACTGCCCTCTCGGGTCCGCGAAGAAGAGCGACAGGTACTCCTCGAAGGACAGGATGGACCGGTTCTTGACGAAGTCGGCGCTGACCTGCGCGCCCACCTCCTGCAGATAGCCCTTCGCTTCCACGGCGGCTCCCCTCTGGTAGGTGAGTGAATCCCTCGGATGTAGCCACGGCCCTGCGCCGTCGCATGTGAACCCCAGGGGAAGACCTTCGTTCCCGGCCCCCGGGATGTAAAGCGAGCGCCCCCTCTCCCGGGGCCGGTGTGTTGGGGGCCGCGCGCTTGGCGCTGGCCGTGTCCCACCCTGCCAGACGGGCGTCCGGCGGCGGGAGGGGGCAAGGTGTCGTCCGTCGGATGACGGATGGCTGGCGATTCGCGCACCCGGGACGGGTGAGATACGGTGCCGGGAAGCCTCACCTTCTAGCCGCAACGCCTCACCCGGAGCCCACACGGATGCACAAGGAGCCCATCATCGGCATCGACCTCGGCACGACGAACTCGTGCGCGGCGATCGTCGAGGACAGCGGGAACGTCAAGCTCATCCCCTACAAGGGCGGCGAGTACACCATCCCCTCCATCTTCGCCATCGATGACAAGGGCAATGAGCTCATCGGTTTCGAGGCGAAGCGCCAGTGGCAGCTCAACCCGCGCAACACCGTCTACGGCGCCAAGCGCCTCGTCGGACGCACCTTCGGCAGCGAAGTCGTCGACACGATGAAGAAGGTCGTGGCGTACAACATGCGCCCCGGCGCGAAGAACGACGTCACCCTGGACGTGGGCAAGAAGGAGTTCACCCTCCAGGAGATCAGCGCCAAGATCCTGGGGAAGATCCGCGAGGTCGCCTCCAACTACCTGAAGATGCCCATCAAGCGCGCGGTGGTGACGGTGCCCGCGTACTTCAACGACCGGCAGCGCCAGTCGGTGAAGGATGCCGGCAAGCTCATCGACCTGGAGGTGGTGCGGATCATCAACGAGCCCACCGCGGCGGCGCTCGCCTACGGCGTGGGCAAGGGGCTGGCGGAGAAGGTCGTCATCTACGACCTGGGCGGCGGCACCTTCGACGTCTCCATCATCGAGATCCGCGACCGCGTCTTCGAGGTGAAGTCCACCGGCGGTGACGTGTTCCTGGGCGGCATCGACTTCGACAACGCCATCATCCACCACGTCCTCAAGGACTTCGCGGCCAAGACGGGCATCGACCTGGCCACGGATCCGGTGGCCATGCAGCGCATCAAGGACCTGGCCGAGCGCACCAAGATCGACCTGTCCGCGCGCGAGGAGGTGCCCTTCAACATCCCCTTCATCACGATGACGGCGCAGGGCCAGCCGTTGAACATCGAGATGAAGTTCACGCGCAAGATGCTGGAGCAGCTGACCAACCAGCTGGTGGACCGCACCCTCCAGATGGTGGCGCGCGTGCTGGTGGACTCGGGGCTGTCCACCAAGGACATCGACGAGGTGATGCTGGTGGGCGGCCAGACACGCATGCCCGTCGTGCAGGACCGGCTCACCAAGTTCTTCGGCAAGCCGCCCAGCAAGGGCGTCCACCCGGACGAGGCCGTGGCCATTGGCGCCGCGCTCTACGCGCACTCGCTCCAGGACGACACCAACCTGCGCATCCAGCTGCTGGACGTGATCCCCATGGCCATCGGCCTGGAGCGCGGCGACGGCGGCTTCCACGTCGTCTTCCCGCGCAACGCGTCCATCCCCAACGCCAAGCAGCTGCTGGCCACGACGAGCATCGACAACCAGACCGAGCTCGCCATGCGCATCTACCAGGGCGACCACGACGCGGTGGCGCGCAACGACCTGCTAGGGGAGTTCACCTTCTCCGGCATCGTCCCCGCGAAGGCCGGCACGGTGAACGTGGAGATCATCTTCGACGTGAGCGTGGAGGGCATCCTCACCATGCGCGCGAAGGACCCCGGCACCGGCCGCGAGATGAAGACCACGGTGCGCGTCACCCAGAGCTAGAAACACCGCGGCGCCCCTGCCTGCTGGAGGCGAGGGGCGCCGGGTGGGGACAACGGACCGCCGGGGGAAACCTCAGGCGGTCTTCTTTTCCTTCTCCATGACGATCTGCGGGGGCTCGTGCTTGGTGATCACCTGTTCGGTGATCTTGCACTCCTTGACGCCCTCGCGGAACGGCACGTCGTACATGATCTCCAGCATCGCGTCCTCCATGATGGCGCGCAGGCCGCGCGCTCCGGAGTGACGGCGCATCGCCTCGCGGGCGATGGCGCGCAGCGCTTCCTTGGTGAAGGTGAGCTTCACCTTCTCGATCTCGAACATCTTCTGGTACTGCTTCACCAGGGCGTTCTTCGGGATCGTGAGGATGGTGACGAGGTCATCCTCCTTCAGGTCGTTGAGCGTGGCGATCATCGGCAGACGGCCGATGAACTCCGGGATCATCCCGAACTTCATCAGGTCTTCCGGCTCCGTCATCGCCAGCAGCTCACCCACGCTGCGCTCTTCCTTGTGGGTGATCTTCGCGCCGAAGCCCAGGCCCTTCTCCCCCACGCGGCGCTTGATCACGCCGTCGATGCCGTGGAAGGCACCGCCGCAGATGAAGAGGATGTTGGTCGTGTCGACCTGGACGTACTCCTGCTGGTTGTACTTCTTGCCGCCGCGCGGCGTGACGTTGGCGCGAGTGCCTTCGATGATCTTCAAGAGCGCCTGCTGCACGCCCTCGCCGCCCACGTCGCGGGTGGCGCTGGGCATGTCACCCTTGCGGGCGATCTTGTCGATTTCGTCGATGTAGACGATGCCGCGCGCCGCCTTCTCCACGTCGTAGTCGGCGTTGTGGAGGAGGTTCTGGATGATGTTCTCGACGTCCTCACCCACGTAGCCGGCCTCGGTGAGGCTGGTGGCGTCCGCGATGGTGAAGGGGACGTTGAGGAAGCGCGCCAGGGACTGCGCGAGCAGCGTCTTGCCAGAGCCGGTGGGGCCGATGAGCAGGATGTTGCTCTTCTGCAGCTCCACGTCCTCGCCGCCGGGGCTCTTCACGCCGGGGCGCGGCCGGGAGGTCGGCTTCTTCTGGTAGATGCGCTTGTAGTGGTTGTAGACCGCGACCGAGAGGACCTTCTTCGCCTGGTCCTGACCGATGACGTAGTCGTCGAGGAACGCCTTGATCTCCAGCGGCGTGGGCAGGCTGACCTGCGGCTTGCCCTCCTCGCGTTCGTTCTCGTCCGCGATGATGTCGTTACACAGCTTGATGCACTCGTCGCAGATGTAGACCGTGGGCCCGGCGATAAGCTTCCGGACCTCGCGCTGCGACTTGCCGCAGAACGAGCAGGACAGGTTGACGTGGTGCTCCTTCTTCACTGCCGCCTCCGAGTTCGCCGGCCCCGGTTCGGGACCTTCTCCGCCGACCACCGCACTCCAACACCCGCGAAGCCGCCCACGTCTTTCGACGGCTCCCAGCCCACCTGCTACAGGCCCTGAACCCACTATAGGGCCCTCCCCTCCGGGCAGGAAGCCCGGCGGGGGGGACCTTTCCCAGGAGCGTTCAGCCCCGGTCAACGGGTCGGTCTTGGATAACAGCGACTCAGGCGTCCGTCACGCTCGACGCGAGCTCTTCGACATCGTCCGCCAGGGCGGCCGCCCGCTCAGCGACAGCGTTCGGCACCCGACGGCTCCCCGCGAGCTCCGAGGCGAGCTTGCGCGCGAGCTGCGCCAGCTTCCGCACCTGGAGGCTCTCCGGGGGCGGCTCCGGCGGGGGACGGGGGAAGCGCTCGGTGAACTCCTTCTTCAGCTCCGTGGGCGACTTCTCCGGGCTCCAGATGCTGTCGCGCAGCGACTTGTACTCCGTGGGGGACAGCTGGCCGCGCTCCTCGGCGTCGGCCAGGACTTCCACGACCTCGAAGGCGGGGGCCTTCTCCGGGAACTCCTGCTGCTGAAGCTCCTCGGGGGCCTCGTGCTTGGCCAGGAAGCTGAACGAGCGCGTGAGCTTGAGCGCGGTCTGCTTCTTGATGTGGAGCTCCTTGAGGCAATAGGCCTCGAAGGAGGCGTGGCCCCACTCCTCGTACTTCGCTTCGTCCCGGACCTGGACGAGCAGCTTGCCCAGCTCCGCCCAGGTGGACTTGAAGCGCTTGGCGGCGAGCAGGACGGTGTGACGGAACGTCCCCGGAGGGACGCTCATGGCCTTCTTCGAGATCTCGACTTCGGCGACGGATGCGGCGGACATGCCCTTTCTATCGGGCACGTCCGGAAGGTGGGCAAGAAAGTCGCCCTACCCTCGCTTGCCGATGTTGAACGACAGCCCCACGGTGGCGCGCTCGCCGTCGTAGGCCTTGAAGGGCCACTTCTTCAGCTCCGCGAAGAGGCACTCGAAGAGTGGGCCCTGCTTGAACTGGGGGTTGTCCACCCACAGCTTCGCCACGCGGCCGTCGTTGCCGATGACGAACTCCATGGGAATCTTCGCGGCCAGGCCGGGCGTGCGCTCGGCTTCCTCCTTGAAGCAGCGGAAGAGCTTGGACTGGTTGCCGGCGACGACGCGGTTGATGGCGCCCTGGTCGAACTGCTGGGCCATCTCCAGGCCGTCGGGGTCCGTGGTGACGTTGCCCGTGCGGGGCGGCCGGCTGGCGGCGCTGGCCACCGCCGTGCCCGGTGTCTTGCCAGGAACACCCGCCGGCCCCGCGGGGCGATCCGGGCGGCGCGGATCATTGGTGGGATAGGCGACGAGGTCCTCGTCGTCCACGCGGGCCTGGGCGAGCCGGATGGTGGGCGGGTCCATGGTGATGCCGTCGCCCTCCTCGCCCGCGCCGAACAGGCCGTACACCGCCGCGTTGCGCGCCAGGTACCAGCCGGCGATGCCCAGCACGATCGCCACGCCCGCGGCGACCCCGCCCAACACCTTCACGCGGCGCTGGTTGCGCGCCTGCTCCACACGCATCGTCTGCGCGACGCGACCCTGGGCCTCGTACCGCGCGATGTGCACCTGGAAGGCGGCGGTGTCCCGGAGATTCCGGAACTCCCTCTCACCGGCGGGGGCCACCGGGCTGTCCGGCGTCAGCTCCCCCGTGTAGAGCTTCTCCACCACCTGGGACGCGGTGATGGGCCCCAGCACCAGGTCGCCCTGTCGGAAAAGCCACTGCTCATCACTGTCCACCGCGAGTTCTTGTCCGGCCAGCATTCGCGCGGAGTATCGTGTGTCTCCCCGCGCCATCGCAACGCCGTGGCTAGACCCTCCGTCAAACGAATTCCCGCCGTACTGTGGACTTGGTATCGCGGCGGAAACTTCCGCGGCTTCCAGCGCCAGGTGGAGGGCCCGACCGTCCAGGACGCCCTGGAGGGGGCCCTGCATGAGGCGGGCTGTCCCGCGACGGTGATGCCGTCGGGCCGTACGGACCGGGGCGTCCATGCGCGGATGCAGGTCATCAGCCTGCGCCTCAATGAGGACGTGTCGTTGGAGGCCCTGCCCGGACGGCTCGCGCCGCGCCTGTCTCCGGACGTGGGCATCAGCATCGCGAAGCGGCCGCCGGGCGCCTTCCATTCGCAGTGGAGCGCGAGCGGCAAGGCCTACCGGTACCGGCTGACGCTGGGCGCGGCCCCATCCGAGGCGTGGAGCCCCTACGCGCTGGACGTGGCGGCGGAGGCGGCGCTCCAGTCGGGGCGCCGGGTGACGCCGGAGAAGCTGGAGGCCCTGCTGGCCCGCGCCGTGGGCACGCGGGACTTCACCGCGTTCCACGAGCGCTCCAGTCCCCAGAAGGCGCGCACCCTCGCGTCCGCCACCCTGAAGGACAGGGGGGAAGGACTCTTCGAGGCGCGGCTGACGGGGGATGGCTTCGCGCGCTACCAGGTGCGGTACCTGGTGGGCAGCGCGCTGAAGGTGGCCGCGGGGCTCCTGTCCGAGGAGCAATGGCACGCGGCGCTGGATGCGGGCACCGCCCTGGCCGGCTTCAAGGCCCCGGCGCATGGGCTGATGCTGTGGGAGGTCCGCTATCCTTCCGCGGTGGACCCCTTCGGGCCCGGCGAGCGCCTCCACCCGCCCGGTCTGCCCGACGTGCCTCCCTTCACGGAAGGTCCGCCGGACTGACGCGCGGCGTTCAGTCCACGAAGCGCGCTTCGTACTTCGCCAGCAGATCCGAGATGGCCTCCCGGAGGTACTCGCTCTGACGGATGCGCGTCGTGCGCGACAGCTCCTTCAGGGCGTCCAGCTTCTCGCGGTTGAGACGAAACACGACCGAGGTGAGGCGGGGATTCATGTCCAAGTGCGTGGCCTCCGACAGATGCACACACCCTCTCACAGTGTCGGACAGTCGCAAGAAAACTCCTTACGAGGCCGAGCCCACCGGGATGATCCACTGCAACCCGGTGAAGAGCTCGGTGTCCGCGCGCAGTCCGGAGCCGAACCCGAAGGTGAATCCGAGCCCGCCGTACAGCGCGAAATGATCCGAGAGGGTGTGACTGGCGCCGAACCCTATGCGAGGCCCCAGCCACGGCCCAGAAATCGGACGCACGGAAGCGCCGAGTTCGAAAAAGGTCCTCCAGGACT
Organism: Corallococcus silvisoli; assembly: GCF_009909145.1. Classification (NCBI taxonomy): domain Bacteria; kingdom Pseudomonadati; phylum Myxococcota; class Myxococcia; order Myxococcales; family Myxococcaceae; genus Corallococcus; species Corallococcus silvisoli. The sequence goes on along the minus strand of NZ_JAAAPJ010000012.1, from coordinate 291,004 downwards.
CGGATCCGAAGACGCTCCGGTACCCGCCGATCAGCGCCAGCTCCTCGCCGGGCCTGCCGGCGCTGCCGCGCACGAGGAGGAACACCTGATCCTCCGCGTAGCCGACGGTGAGCGCCGCCCCCAGATCCAGCTGCCCGGCCAGGCCGGACACGGCGGAGTCGCCGCTGATCCGCTCCGTGTACGTGGCCCCCGGCCCGACGCTGAGGATCAGCGAGCGGCGGCGCGCATAGGGCCCGTCATCCACGAACTCCGCGGCGGCGGCGGGCACCCCGGCGAGGATCAGGACGACCGCCGCGAGTCGGCTCACCCCACCACCGGGAGCGGGAAGCCCTCGGGACGCCCCTGCCCTGCCCCGGCGGCGGGGGCGATGCCGGCGGCCTCGTTGAGGCGGCCGGAGCGGAAGGGCTCCAGATCGAGGGCCACGAACTTGAAGCCCAGGGACTTGAAGGCGCCGTTGATCCGCTCGCGCACGCTGGCCTCGAAGAAGCGCGGGTACTCCTCGCTGGCCAGCTCGATGCGCGCCACGTCCTGGTGGTAGCGCACGCGGAACTGCTTGAAGTCCAGGGCGCGCAGCTCCGACTCCGCGGCGGCGATCTGCAACAGCCGGTCGCGCGTGACGGACGTGCCGTAGGGGATGCGCGACGCGAGGCACGCCATCTGCGGCTTGTCCCAGGTGGGCAGCCCCAGCTTGCGGCTCCAGGCGCGGATCTCGTCCTTGGTCAGCCCGGCCTGCGCCAGGGGGGACACCACCCGGTGCTCCTTCGCGGCCTTGTGGCCGGGGCGGTGATCCTTGAAGTCGTCCGCGTTGAAGCCGTCCAGCACCACCGTGAGGTCCAGCTCCGCGCGCTTCGCCTCGCAGAGGTCGTACAGCTCCGTCTTGCAGAAGTAGCAGCGGTTGGTGGGGTTGGCGGCGTAGTTGGGGTTCGCCAGCTCGTTGCTGGAGACGACGACGTGCCGGGCGCCCAGGCGGGCCGCCAGCTCACGCGCCTCGCGCTCTTCTTCCGGCGCGACGGACGCCGAGAGCGCGGTCAGGGCCAGGGCCCGCTCGCCCAGGACCTCCACGGCGACCTTGAGCACGAACGTGGAGTCCACGCCGCCAGAGAACGCCACCAGGGCGCTGCCCTGCGCGCGCAGGGCTTCGCGCATCGCCTCCAGCTTGGGGAGGGACGCTTCACACAGGGCCTCAATCCGCTCGGGGCTCAGCATGGGGGACTCCTAAAACGAAAGGGCCCCGGATTGCACGCGCATCGCACGTGCAACCTGGAGCCCTTCAACGAAAGAAGGTCAGCGGTGGGGCCTTACCGGGCCTTGCGCTTGGCGGCCTTCTTCGCCGCCGGGGCCGGCTTGCCCACGCGGGCGGCGCGGGTGGCCGGACGCGCCTTGGCGCCCTTGGAACCCTTGTCCGCCTTGGGGGCCTTGGCGAGGACGCGGGCCGGAGGGGCCTCCTCGTCGCGGCGGGCCTTCTTCGGCGGCAGCGGGTTGGCCTTCATCTTCTTGCCGGTGATGGTCTTCAGCTCGTCCGTGGACATCAGCCCCAGGTCCAGCAGCGCCTGGAAGATCTTCGTCCCGCCGTCCTCCACCGACTCCGTGTCGGAGTAGATGGTCACCTCGGGCGAGGTGGGCGGCTCGTACGGCTCCGTGATGCCGATGAAGTTCGGGATCTCCCCGTTGAGCGCCTTCTTGTACTTGCCGGTGGTGTCGCGCTCGATGAGCTTCTCCGTGGGGCAGTCGACGTAGACCTCCACGTACTTGCCCACCGAGCGGCGCACCTCCTCGCGGCTCGACTTGTAGGGGCTCACCGAGGGGACCAGCACCGCCACGCCGTTGCGGGCGAGCAGGCCCGCGACGAAGCCCAGGCGGCGCACCACCATGTTGCGCTCATCCTTGGTGTCGCCGATGCCAGCCCACAGGTCGTTCTGGAGTTCGCCCTCGTCGAGGACCTCCACGTTGCGTCCGACCTGCCGGAGGCGGGCCGCGATGTAGGCGGCCGTCGTGCTCTTCCCGGTCCCGGACATGCCGGTCAGCCAGAGGGTGAATCCAGTGTTGGGGGCCATAAGGGTTCAAACTCCCTGCGTCCGGAGCGCTTCTTGCACGCGGCGTGGGACGCGGCAGATCCAGTAGACCCCCGCTTTATAGACGAAAACCCAGTGACTTGACAATTCGGACCCACCTTTCCGCAGGTGGGGGTGCCGGTCAGGCAAGTCCCTGCCCTTACACAGGTTTTTCAAACCTGAAATCCGGCACTGTAAGCGGAACAGTCTGAAAACCGTCCCCGCGCCACTTGGACTGGGAGGCCGAGTCCACCCGTCCGCGATGTATGGCGATCACCACATACGACACGTGCGGCAGGAGTGGGACGCCCTCCGGCGCGGCCTGTCGGCGGTCCTCGGCGGAGAAGACGGCGGCGGCGTCCACGTGGGAGTGGAAGACGCACGCCACCGTCTCGCCGCGGGCCTCCGCGTCCAGGCAGACCTGGAGCCACGCCTCCGGGGCGAAGGCGTAGGCGACGCGTGGCGTGGGGGAGGCGTTGGGCAGCAGGACGACCCGCCAGGCGCCGCCCTGCCCCGCCCCTTCCTGGAGGATCACGCCGCAGCCCTCGTGAGGCCACGTCGCCTCCAGGTGGCGGACCATCCGCGCGACGACCTCCGGTGGGAAGGCGGGGATCAGGGCTTCGGGTCCGCCGCCGCGCAGCGCGAGCACCGGCGCGGTTCCAGGTCCGACATCGCGCCGGGCGCGCCCAGCCACTTTCCACCCAGCGCCGGGCCCAGGCCCAACCGCAGCCGCTGGAAGACCAGCGCGCCCAGGGCCCCCAGCGCCACGCCCAACGCCCCGTCTGGCGGCGTGCCCAGGTGGCGCACCGTCTCGCCGAAGCACCAGACGCAGCCGTCCGCGCCCCGGAACACCACCGCGCCGCGCGCGCCGTCACCGCCCAGCGCGACCCAGGGCCCCTCGCCGCTCCATGCCGCCGGCAGCTCCGCGAGCAGCCCGCCTCCCGGGGTGCCTACCGCGTCCGGGTTCACCTCTGGCACCACGCGCGCCAGCACCTCCGGCACGGGCCGACCCACGTCGTGCGCCGAGGCGAGGAACCCCGGGGACCAGGGCCCCATCGTCAGGGTGCCCACGCCCGTCACCGGGGTGCCGCCGCCCGCGAGGTACGCCGCCGCCGTGAGGCCGGACGCGCCCAGGCCGTCCACGCGCGCGCCTCCCGACAGCAGGGCCTCCTGTCCGCGGCCGCCCACGTCCCGCAGGAGGATCTGCCGGGAGTAGCGGAGAATCTGATCCTCACGCAGCGCCATGACGCCTTCAGCCTCCCGCCATCGCGGGGATGAGGGTGATCCGGTCCGCGTCCTTCACCGGCGTCTCCAGGGCCCTCAGCGCGCGCACGTCCTCGTCGTTGAGGAAGATGTTCACGTAGCGGCGCACCGCGCCCTTCTCATCGAACAGGCGCGCGCCCATGCCGGGGTAGCGCGCGTCCAGGTCGCGCAGCACGTCCCCGACGGTGGCGCCGGTGGCCTGGACCTCGGCCTGGTTGCGCGTGAGCGTCCGCATGGGGGTGGGAACGCGAATCGTGGCCATGGCTCACCTCCCCCGCTTCCGCAGCACCAGCCGGTGCGTGCCGTCACCGCGCGGCGCGAGCGACACCACGTCATGCCCCTCGTCCGCGGCGCTGCGGGGCACGTTCTTCAGGGGCTCCTCGCCCTTGAGCAGCACCTCCAGCAGCGCGTCCGGGGGCAGCGACTCCAGCTTCAGCTTGGTGCGCACGTAGGTCATCGGACACACCTCGCGGGTGATGTCCAACGTCGCCGTCACGTCGGGCATGCGGTGTCCTCCAGGGACGAAGGGAACGGGGGCAGGGACTGGATGGCGCACCCGGGGCAGTCCGGCGCTCGCGTCACCGTCACGGCGCGCCCCTCCAGCGTCTCGCCGTCGAGCACGTGCAGCGTGGACTGGCCGCGCGGCCCGCTCGCGGCGCCGGCGAGCAGCTCCAGCGCGAGCAGCGCCTGCACCGCGCCGATGAGCCCCGCCATCGCGCCCAACACGCCCGCCTGCGCGCAGGTGGGCACCGCGTCCGGGGGCGGAACGTCCTCGTAGAGGCACCTGAGGCAGGGGCCTCCGGGGTCGATGCGCAGGGCCTGCCCCTGCATCCGCAGCACGCCGCCGTACACCAGGGGCACGCCGGTGAGCACCGCCACGTCCGACAGGAAGAACTTGGTGGCCACGCCGTCCGTCGCGTCCACCACCAGGTCGTGCGCCCGGAAGAGGCCCTCCGCGTTGCCCGCGTCCAGCCGCTCGGGCAGGGCCTCCACGCTCAAGCCGGGAAAGGCGCGCAGGAGGCCGGCCGCGGCGGACTCGGCCTTGGAGCGGCCCACGTCCGCGGTGCGGTGCCAGAGCTGGCGGGGCAGGTTCGTCACGTCCACCCGGTCCGGATCCACCAGCGTCAGGTGGCCCACTCCGCCCTGCGCCAGCGCGAGTGACGCGGGACAGCCCAGGCCGCCCGCCCCCACGACGAGCACCCGCGCGCGCTCGATGCGGGTCGCGTGGGGAATGCGTGCGTGGTGGTCGGTGTCCGGGGAACCGTGCATGGGACTGGTGCTCCGCGAGGAACGAAACGAATATGGTGCGGCGACTGAACGTCCGGACTCCAGGACGGTCCCGAAGCCTTCACTCCCGTTGTCGCCACCGCCGCCTTCACAAGCGGCCCTCACCAGCCAGGACATATGAAAAACCTGACCGGCGCGCTCGTGTTTTCCACCCTGCTGTCCCTGGCTGTCGGCTGCCACAAGAACACCGGGGAGAGCCCCGACGCGGCCACCCAGACGGGCACCGTCCAGGGGGAGCTCCAGTCGGGCCGTGAGGCCGCCGCCCCGACGGCCACCGCCGAGGCCGGCACGTCCGACCCCAGCTACGACTCCGGCGCCAGCGACCGGCTGGCCCTGGAGTCCTGCGTGGACGGCTGGCTCAAGTCCCACAACCTGGACCGGTTCGGCAGCCCCAAGGGCACCATGTACGCGGGCGGCTCGCCCCTCTTCGACGAGCGCACCGGCGAGAGCCACGACCGCCTGGACTTCGTCCTCTCGCGCCAGCCAGAGGCGAAGAAGGCGTGCGTCGACGCGGGCGCCCCGAAGTAGCCCCCTCGCCCGTCCGCACCCGCCCGGCCGCCGACCTGGCAGCTTGCTGGGAATTCCGCTCCCTGGGGAAGCTCCCGTAAGCTGCCGGCCGAATGGACAGCGACCTGCGACCCGGCGACGAGCACCCGGCCCATGACTTGAAGGCCCGCGTCCGCGCCGTCTTGGAGCGCCGCAACCTCACGGACAACGTGTCCGCGGAGCAGGCCGCGGCCTCCTGGGAGCAGGACCGCTTCGTCGCCCGGGCCCGCGCGCTGTTCTACGCGCGGATGATGTTCCTCACGCTGGGCCTGCTCATCCTCGCGGTGCCCGCGTGGAGCGGCTACTTCGGCTTCGACGGCCCCGTCTCCTTCCTGGGCTACTTCGCGATGCTGATGTACAGCGTCGCGAACCTGCTCGTCATCGACCACCCGAAGGCGGGCCGGTGGGTGACGTACCTGTCGCTGTGCTGCGACCTGCTCATCACCGTGGTGCTCATCGCGCGGCCCCTGGTGGGCGGCGGCCTCCAGAGCCCGCTGCTGGCGACGCAGCTGTTGTTCACCACGCTCTTCGCCATCCTCTTCCCCAAGCCGCTGGCCATCCTGCCCCCGCTGCTGGCGCTGCCCATCACCACGCGCCTGGACCTGCTCCTCAACCGCTCCGTGACGGCGGTGGAGCTGCTCACGCTGCTCTGGTACCTGGGCCTCAACTTCATCATCGTCTACGTGCTCGTGTACCTGAACGAACGCGAGGCCACCGCGCACCGCGAGGTGGTGTCCCTGCAGGGCGACCTGAAGGAGCTGGCGGTGGTGGAGGAGCGCAACCGTCTGGCGAGGGAGATCCACGACGGCCTGGGCGCGTCGCTGTCGTCGATGATCATCCAGGCGGAGTACATCCTGAACCTCGCGCGCGAGGACGGGCTGCGCGCGGAGATCCGCGAGATGAAGGCCACCGCGGAGGAGTCCATCGAGGAGCTGCGCCGCAACCTGCGGATGATGCGCGACGACTTCGAGCTGGCGCAGGGGCTGGAGGACTACGTCAAGACGTTCCGCGACCGCACCGGCCAGGACATCCGCTTCGAGCGCACCGGCCACGCGCGCAAGCTGCCCCCGGACGCGCAGCTGGCGCTGTTCCGCATCCTCCAGGAGTGCCTGGCCAACGCCGCGAAGCACGCCGAGGCGAAGGAGGTCCAGGTGCGCCTGGACTTCAGCACCGAGGGCGTGCACCTGGTCGTGCGCGACAACGGCAAGGGCTTCGACCCGGGCCGGACGCCGCGTGGCCACTACGGCCTGCTCAACATGCGCGAGCGGGCCATGAAGCTCGGGGGCTCCATCGTGGTGGACTCGGCGCCCGGCGCCGGCGCCCAGGTGGCCTTCTCCCTTCCCTGCCTTTCCGCCTGACACGCACCGGAGCCTGAACCGTGGACGCGAACCCGACCGCCCCTGCCCTGCCCATCCGCGTGTTCGTCGTGGAGGACCAGACCAAGATCCTGAAGAACCAGCTGCGCCTCTTCGAGGGCCACCCGGACATCGACATCGTGGGCACCGCGCTGTCGGGCGAGGCCGCGCTGGAGGAGGTGGCGCGCGCGAAGCCGGACGTGCTGCTGCTGGACCTGGGGCTGCCGCGCATGAGCGGCATCGACGTCACGCGCGAGGTGAAGGCGCGCTTCCCGAAGATGGAGATCCTGATCTTCACCATCTTCGACGAGGAGGACAAGGTCCTGGAGGCGGTGAAGGCCGGCGCCTCCGGCTACCTGCTCAAGGGCGCCACGGTGGACAAGATCGTGGAGGCCATCAAGGAGGTGCGCGCGGGCGGCACCGTCATCCAGCCGAACCTCGCGCGGCGCCTCCTGCGCCACTTCCGCGTGGAGCCGGACACGACGCCCGTGCCCACCGAGCCCCTGGCCGTGGCCCCGTCCGCCGCGGAGCCCCCCGCCCCTTCCGCGTCCGCGCCGGGCGCCGAGGACGCCTCCGCGCAGGAGCCGCTGCTCAAGCCCCTGTCGGATCGCGAACGGGAGATCCTCCAGCTCATCGCCAAGGGCGTGTCCAACAGCGAGGCGGCGCGGCTCTTGTCCCTCTCCAAGGCCACCATCCGCACGCACCTGGAGCACATCTACCGGAAACTCGAGGTGACGAACCGCGTGGAGGCCGTCACCGAGGGCATCCGAAAGGGCCTCATCTCCGTGTAGCGGTGGACCCATTGTGTGGGGCCCCACCTTTTTCGCGGCCGACGCGGTGCGCGGCTTCTACAGTGGGGGGCTTCGTTCCCCCTCTGACTGGAGCCGCACCATGGACGTCCGCGCCGCCGTCGCCTTCGAGGCCGGCAAGCCCCTGAGCATCGAAACCGTGCACCTGGAGGGCCCCAAGGCCGGCGAGGTGCTCATCGAGCTGAAGGCCACCGGCCTGTGCCACACCGACGAGTTCACCCGCTCCGGCGCGGACCCGGAAGGTCTGTTCCCCGCCATCTTCGGCCACGAGGGCGCGGGCGTCGTCGTGGACGTGGGCCCGGGCGTCACCAGCGTCAAGAAGGGCGACCACGTCATCCCGCTGTACACCCCCGAGTGCCGGGGCTGTAAGTCGTGCCTGTCCCAGAAGACGAACCTGTGCACGGCGATCCGCGCGACGCAGGGCAAGGGCCTGATGCCGGATGGCACCAGCCGCTTCCGCCTGGGCAAGCAGCTGATCCACCACTACATGGGCTGCTCCACGTTCGCGAACTACACGGTGCTGCCGGAGATCGCCGTCGCGAAGATCCGCGAGGACGCCCCCTTCGAGAAGGTCTGCTACATCGGCTGCGGCGTCACCACGGGCGTGGGCGCCGTCGTCTACACCGCGAAGGTGGAGGCGGGCGCGAAGGTGGTGGTGTTCGGCCTGGGCGGCATCGGCCTCAACGTGGTGCAGGCCGCGCGCATGGTGGGCGCCGACATGATCGTCGGCGTGGACCTGAACCCCGCGCGCAGGGCCATCGCGGAGAAGTTCGGCATGACCCACTTCGTCAACCCGAAGGAGGTGGAGGGCGACCTCGTGCCGTACTTGGTGAACCTCACCGGCGGTGGCGCGGACTACAGCTTCGAGTGCATCGGCAACGTGAAGACGATGCGCCAGGCGCTCGAGTGCTGCCACCGCGGCTGGGGCGAGAGCATCATCATCGGCGTGGCGGGCGCGGGGCAGGAGATCAGCACCCGGCCGTTCCAGCTGGTGACGGGACGCGTGTGGAAGGGCAGCGCGTTCGGTGGCGCCCGGGGCCGCACCGACGTGCCGAAGATCGTCGACTGGTACATGGACGGGAAGATCCAGGTCGACCCGCTCATCACCCACACGCTGAAGCTGGAGGACATCAACCACGGCTTCGAGTTGATGCACAAGGGTGAGTCCATCCGCAGCGTGGTGAAGTACGCATGAGCGCCGTCGCTCCGACGCTCGTCAGCGAGCACGCGTGCTTCGGGGGGACGCAGTCCTTCTGGAAGCACCCGTCCGAGGCCTGCGGCGGCGAGATGCGCTTCAGCGTCTTCACCCCGCCCCAGGCGAAGCAGGGCCCGGTGCCCGTGCTCTACTACCTGGCCGGCCTCACCTGCACCGAGGAGACCTTCCCCACCAAGGGCGGCGCGCAGCGCGTGGCGGCCGAGCTGGGGCTGATGCTCGTGTCGCCGGACACCAGTCCGCGCGGCGCCAACATCCCGGGCGAGGACGCGGACTGGGACTTCGGCACCGGCGCGGGCTTCTACCTGGACGCCACGCAGGAGCCGTGGAGGGCGCGCTACCGGATGGGCACGTACATCACGAAGGAGCTGCCCGGCATCCTCGGCGCGCACTTCCCCGCGCGCATGGACCGCGAGGGCATCTTCGGCCACTCCATGGGCGGGCACGGCGCGCTCGTCACCGCGCTGCGCGACCCGGGCCGCTACCGCTCCGTGTCCGCGTTCGCGCCCATCGGGGCGCCCATCCAGAGCCCGTGGGGAAAGAAGGCCTTCGGGGGCTACCTGGGCCCGGATGAGCGCGCGTGGCGCGAGTACGACGCCACGGAGCTCTTGAAGTCCGGCCGGCGCGTCCCCGCGCTGCTCGTGGACCAGGGGACGAAGGACAAGTTCCTGCCGGATCAGCTCCTCCCGCACTACCTCAAGGACGCATGCGCGGCGGCGGGCCAGCCCCTCACGCTGCGCATGCAGGAGGGGTACGACCACGGCTACTACTTCATCTCCACGTTCATGGAGGACCACCTGCGCCACCACGGCGCGGCCTTGAACGCGGCCTGACGACGCGGCTTCGCGCCCCGGGGCTCCACCTGCCCGGGGCGTCTGCGTTCGCCCCTGGCGTCCTGGCGAGGCGCCTCCCCTGGGGGCTGTTCCCGCCCCGGGGGCCCGCTCCGACCTCAATCCCCTTCCCTCCCCGGCCCGGACGTGGGAGGCGTGGGGACATGAGCGCCTCCTTCAAGTCCCTGGGCCTGTCCCCCGAAACGCTGGGCGCGGTGAAGCGTGCCCGCTTCGGTGCCCCCACGCCCATCCAGGCGCAAGCCATCCCGCCCGCGCTGTCCGGCCGCGACGTCATTGGCTGCGCCGCCACCGGCACCGGCAAGACGGCCGCCTACCTGCTCCCCATGATCGAACGCTTCGCCGGGGAGCGCGGCACGCTGGGCCTCATCCTCGCCCCCACGCGCGAGCTGGTGCAGCAGGTGGCGGAACAGGCCCGCTTCTTCGGCGAGCCCCGAGGCGTCCTGCCGACCATCATCATCGGCGGCGAGGACATGAACGCGCAGGTGGACGCGCTGCGCGAGCGGCCCACCCTCATCGTCGCCACCCCGGGCCGGCTCGTGGACCTGCTGGGCGTGAAGGCCGTGAACCTGTCGCGCATCCGCACCCTCGTCCTGGATGAGGCGGACCGGATGCTGGACATGGGCTTCCTGCCGCAGATCAACCAGGTGCTCCACGCGCTGCCCCGCGAGCGCCAGACCCTGCTGTTCTCCGCGACGCTGGGCGCGGACGTGGCGCGCTTCGGCCAGCGCGCCCTGCACAAGCCCGTGCGCGTGGAGGTGACCCCCAGCGGGACCCCCGCGCCGCGCGCCGAACAGCACCTCTACATCGTCAAGCCCGAGGAGAAGTGGCCGCTGCTGCTCACGCTCCTCGCGCAGGATCAGGCGAGCGCGCTCGTGTTCGTGCGCACCCAGCAGCGCGCGGACAAGATGAAGGAGCTGCTCGCCGCCGCGGGCCACAAGTCCGCCGCCCTGCACGCGGGCCGCACGCAGGCCCAGCGGCGTCAGGCGCTGGAGGGCTTCCGCCGGGGCCAGTACCGCTGCCTCGTGGCCACCGACCTCGCCGCGCGCGGCCTGGACGTGGACGACATCGGGCACGTCATCAGCATGGACGTGCCGCACGGGCCGGAGGACTACGTGCACCGCATTGGCCGCACCGCTCGCGCGGCGGCCAGCGGGCGCGCATCGCTGTTCGCGCTGGAGGTGGAGCGCCGCACGCTCCGGGACATCGAGAGCATCATCCGCCAGGAGCTGCCCCGCGCGGAGGTGCCGCGCTCGGATCCGCTCTTCCGGCGGGAGATGGAGGCGTTCCAGGCGAAGCAGCGCGACCCGGGGCCGCGCCAGCCCGACCACGGGCGCTCCACCCGGCCCCCGGACGCGGCGCCCGGGCGGCATGCCCGGTCGCACGGCAAGGGCCGGCCGAAGGGCCCTGAACGTCAGTGATCGTGGTCGTCGTCGGGACCGTGCGCGTGGCCGTGCTCGAGCTCCTCGGGCGTCGCCGCGCGCACTTCCTTGATGGTGACCTCGAAGTGCAGCTCCTTGCCCGCGAACGGGTGGTTGAAGTCCACCAGCACGGTGTCCTTGCGCACTTCCTTGACCAGGAAGTCCACTTCGTCCCCGTCCGGATCCGTGGCGCTGAGGATGCCGCCCGCCTTGATCTCCAGGTCCTCGGGGAACTCCGTGCGGGGAACCTCCTCGACGCCTTCCGGATCGTAGTCGCCGTAGCCGTCCGCCGCGGAGACGGTCGTCTTCAGGGACTCGCCCGCGGACTTGCCCTCCAGCGCCTTCTCCAGGCCGGGGACGATCTCCTCGTAGCCGTGCAGGTAGACGAGCGGCTCGCCCGCCTCGCTCTCGTCCACGATCTTTCCGTCTCCGAGGTGCAGCTTGTAATCAATGGAGACAACGCTGTCCTTGCCGATTTTCATGGGGCCCTCATAGCGCATTCACTCATGTCGCGGTGGAAGGATGATGCCCACCGTTACCGCGTGCACACGGACGTCCTACCAACGCATGCGCAGCTCGAAGCGGCCGCGTCCGTCGTCGCTCTCCAGCACCGCGCTGGAGTTCGCCGCCCCGGCCTGCCGCAGGGCCTCCTCGCAGCACCCCGCCGCGGCCTCCGCCGGAAAGGGGTAGCCCTGGAACATCACCCGCCAGTCCCGGGGTGCCAGCTCCAGCGAGGTGATCTCCACCGGCTCCATCACCGAGCGGAAGCTCAACGCCACCCGCTTCATCGCCCGGTCCGGGCCCGCGATCTTCAGGGCCACGTGCACCACCTTGCCCACCAGCGTCTCGAAGTAGCCCCGCACCAGGTCCCGGCCCATCTGCCGCAGGGCGTCCCGGGGCTCCCGGTCCGAGTAGCCATACGAGAGCACCAGGTTCTGGCACCTCAGGAACACCGACGCCGGATAGCTGGCCCGGGGCCTGTCCGGATCGTAGCCCGCCGCCGCCAGGCGCTCCCGCAGCGACGCGTCCAGCCTCACGCAGCGCACGAGCGATTCGAACAGCGTGGACTGGATGACGACCTCGGCCGGGGCCATGTGCGCTCGAAGTGGGTAAAGTCGTTTAAACCGGTAAGGCTCGCGACACTACCCGTTCATCCCCTGGAAGGGAGCCCCCTGGTTTTCCGGCCCCGGAGTCCAGTGGTTTCAATGCCTTGAAGCGTCCAACTCCCCAACCGACCGGCCTTGGAAACGATTTTCCGGCAGGGCCGTCCGTGAGCGAAGAAATGGGGAGTGTCACGGACGAAGCGCTCATGGACCTGTTCTGCCAGGGAGATCACTCGGCGTTCGAGGCGCTGTTCGCCCGACACGCCGGGCGGGTGCACGGCTTTCTCGCGCGCATGGTGAGGGACGGGCCGCTGGCGGAGGACCTCATGCAGACGACCTTCCTGTCCGTCATCCGCGCGAGGGGACGCTACGAGAAGGGCACGCGGTTCACGCCCTGGCTGCTCACCATCGCGGCGAACGCGGCCCGGGACGCGCTCCGGCACCAGCAGCACGTGGACGCGCACGTGCACGCCCCGCCGGAGGGCCCCACGTCGGTGCCGGCGCCGGACGGCGATCCGGTGATGCGCCAGCGCATCGAGGACGCGCTCCAGCAGCTGCCCGTCGAGCAGCGCGAGGCGGTGGTGCTGAGCAAGCTGGAGGGTTGGTCCTTCGAGGAGATCGCCGAGCTGCGCGGCATCCGCGCGGGCGCGGCCCGGCTGAGGGCGCACCGGGGCTACGAGAGGCTGCGCGAGCTGCTCGGCGGGCAGGTGGAAGCGTGATGCCGCCTCCTTCCGACCCGCTGCGCGCCCCCCCTCCCCGCCTGGATCCCAAGGCGCTGGAGCGCGCGCTCGCGGCGTCGCGCGCGGAGCTGGCCCTGGGGAGGCCGGTGCGCGGCTGGCGCTCGCAGGCGCTGGGGCTGTTCGCCGCGTCCGCGGGCATGGCGCTCGCGGTGGCCGGGGTGCTGCTGGCGCTGGGACGCACCACGGGAGCGATGCTGCTGGGCCGCGCGCCGATGCTCGCGATGCTGCTGGCCACGGGGGCGGTGTGTTCGTGGGGGGCGCTGACGCCGCGCGGGCGCCGGGTGCGCCAGGCCGGCCTGGGAATGGCGTGGGTGAGCGCCGCGCTGCTGGTGCTCACGCGGGCGGCGCCGCACGGTCCCGCCGTCCTGCCGGAGTGGGTGTGCACCGCGAGCCATCTGGCGCTGGCGCTGGCGCCGTTGACCGTCGCGGTGGTGGCGCTGCGCTCGGCGGCGTTCGATCCGCTGCGGGCGGCCGTGGCGGGGCTCGCGGTGGGCACGGTGGGGGCGTTCGTGGGCGAGCTGGCCTGCGAACGAGGCGCGGAACATGTGGCTGCGTATCACCTGAGCGCGTGGGCGCTCCTGTCGCTCACGACCTGGGCGCTGTCGAAACGACTCAAACCCCGGACCTACGCACCATGAAGCAAGACCCTTCGCTCATCCTGAAGGAAGACGTGGACGGCGCACCGGTGCGCATTGGCGCGGCGGTGATGATCATCCGCACCGAGCCGGACGACCTGGTGTCCGAGCGCTTCCTCGGCCGGGTGGGCACCGTCGTGGCGCTGGTGTTCGACGACCCGCCCACGCAGTACCCCGCGGACCCGCTCATCCAGGTGCGCGTGCATGGCGTGGGCGAGGACCTGTTCTTCACCCAGGAGCTCGTCGCGGCCCCCCAGGGTCACCTGGTGGCGTTCGGGTCGTCCAGCTCCGGGTAGTGGCGGAAGATGCCCTGCGTGTTGAAGGGCTGGGCGCGCGGGGACCGCTTGTACGCCGCGATGCGGGGGCGCTCCGCGACACGCTGGCGCAGCGCCATCACGCCGGGCACCTGGGGCGCGATGCGGCGCATGGCGTTGGGGAAGGCATACAGCAGGCCCTCCACCAGCTGGTACAGCGCCAGCTCCGGATAGGTGAAGTCGCCGCCCAGCAGGTGCTCCCCTCGGGCCCGCGCGTTCGCCTGGAGCACGCGCTCGAAGTGGCCCAGGTACTTCGGGATGCGCTGGGCGCGGAAGTCCTCGGCGCGGGCCTTCGCGGCGTCCTTCTGCTCCTCGTAGTACTTCATCGCGGCGATGGGGTGATGCGCGTCGTGCGCCTCCGCCACCACGTCCGCGACGGTGAGCTGGAATTGACGGGCGTGCAGGCGCGCGGCCTCGTCGGTGGGCACCAGGCCGAAGCGCTCGCCCAGGTAGGAGCAGATGTTCGCCGCCTGGGAGAAGACGACGTCGCCCACCTTGAGGACCGGCGGCGCGTACGCGGGCACGGGACCCCGGCCCAGCATCTCCATCACGGCCCTGCCCCCGCCCCCCTTGGATTCAGGGAGGAGGCCGACGTCCACCCAGTCCGCCCCCGCCTCCTCCAGCACCAGCCGCACGAACTCGCCCCGGCCGGGAATGCCGGGCCAGTAATACAGCTCGAACTTCGCGTCGCGCATCGTCGTGACCTCGCCCGAGAAATCCCGGACGCATCCTTCGCTGGCGAGGCAGGTAGGCCGGAAGGGCCCGCGCCGCGGGAGGATTCACTCCCCCACAGTCCGGCGTCCCTCCCGGCCTCTTTTCAGCGCGCGCCCAACCTCAGTGCGAGCCGCCCGTGACCTTCAAGCCCACGATGGCGACCAGCAACAAGCCGAGGAAGAAGAGCCGCGCGGGCGTCGCGGGCTCATGGAAGAGCACCATGCCCAGCACCGCCGCGCCGAGCGCGCCAATGCCGACCCAGACCGCGTAGGCCGTGCCGATGGGCAGCTGCTTCACCGCGAGGGACAAGAGGCCCATGCTCGCGACGATGGCCGCCACCGTGAGCACGCTGGCGAGCGGCCGGGTGAAGCCCTGCGTGTACTTCAGGCCCAGGGTCCAGGCCACTTCCAGCAGCCCCGCGAGGATGAGGAGGATCCACGACGACGTCATGACACACGACTCCCGTTCAGGCGTCGTCTTGTCGTGACCGGGTACGGCGCACCTCGTCCGGGCTCGAAGTCCCACCCTGGGCCTTCGCACGCGGCGCGAACATAACCGCCTCGGGCCCCGCGCGGTACTCCGCTTCCACGGGACAAACGACCTCAAGGCCGTTAAGCTTGAATAACAGGACAAATCAACAAAGCCGTAAAATTCCAGGAAGGCCCACGCCATGAAGTCCCAGCATCTCGCCGTCGCCGCGGGAGTGACCCTGTTCACGTTCGGACTGGTCGCCGAAGCCGCGGAGATCTTCCGCAACACGGGCACGCTCTCGGGTTGGAACGCCATCAACCGGGAGCACAACGGGACGGTGAATGAAGTCACCAACGTCACCTACGAGGGCCCCACCGCCATCAAGGTGACGCAGATCTACGACCCCAACTACACCGGCCGCTACCATTCGGAGGTGGTGAAGAACAACGTGTACCGCCGTGGCGACACGGGCTTCTACGGCTTCACGTTCCGGCTGCAGCAGGACTGGCAGTTCCAGCCGCAGTCCTACAACATCGCGCAGTTCATCGCGGACTTCGGCGACACCGGCTGCGATGACTACATGCCGTCCACGATGGTGTGGCTGTCGGGCAACCAGCTCTACACGCGCGTCAAGCAGGGCACGGTCTGCAGCCAGAAGACCGTCACCTTCCCCAACCTCGCGACGGTCAGCGCGGGGGAATGGCACAAGGTCATCATCCAGGCGAAGTGGGCCAGCGACAGCACGGGCTACATCAAGCTCTGGTTCGACGGCGTGAAGGTCCTGGAGCAGTACAACCTGGCCACCACCGTCGCGGATGATCGCTTCTTCCAGTTCCGCGTGGGGCTCTACGCGAACGGCTGGCACGACAGCGGCGCCATGCAGGGCAGCCAGGGGACGCGCAGCATCTGGTTCGACGAGATCGCCGCAGGCACGACGTTCGCCGACGCCGATCCCGCGCAGTGGTAGTGCCGGCGGGCGCGGCGAGGTCCTCCCCCTCGCCGCGCCGCCAACCTTCAGGGCAGCTGTGACTGGAGCGCCGTCCAGCGCGTGTGCACCCACTGCCGGACGTACTCCACCTCCTCCGCGTGCGTCTTGAAGTCCTGGCGCAGGTGCCACTCCGGGAAGTTCAGGTAGCCGACGGTGTCCGGCCGCGCGAAGGTCCGGTACTCGGCGGACCAGCGCGCCTCGTCGCGGAGCGCGTTGGGGCCCAGCTCCCGTTCATACCCGTCGATCATCGCCTGCACCGTGGCCTCGCTCAGCTCGTTCTGGAGCGCCTGCCGGTAGCGTTCGCGCAGCGGGCCCGCGAGGGTGGGGTCCGCCAGCATCCGCTGGAAGATGTGGTTGTCCGACGCGTAGGTGGGCCGCGCCAGGGGGCTGGAGCGGGTGGTGTCGTACTCCTGCCCGAAGCTCGCATCCAGGTCCCACGGGATGAAGCGCCACGGCCCGCCCGTCTTCGGATTGAACGCGTGGTAGGCGTTCTTCGCCTGTGAGTCATTGCCCAGGATGAGCGTGTTGAAGATCCACCAGTCCTCGTAGTCGCGAGCCCTCAGCTTCGTGCCGAGCTCCTGGCGGAAGGTGTCCGCGCTGGAGTCCGCGACCCAGGCGACGAACGCGTCCAGCGTGTCGTAGGCGTGGGGCTGGCCCTCTTCGGGTGTGCCTTCGTCCTTCTCGAAGCCCATGTGGAGGTTCGCCTTCGTCTGGCCGCTGCGCCGGAGGCGGGAGAAGTTGGCGTCCGCATCCACCGCCTTGAAGAGGTCCGCGTCCTTGCCGATGCCGCTCGCCGTCAGCAGTTGTTTGTCCAGGTGATCCGCCGCCGTGTAGATGCCCTGGAACTTGTTGTTCGCGTAGACGACCACGCTGAAGTTGCGGATGCGCACGGCGTCCGGGGACAGGCGGTTCCACAGGTCGAACGCGAGCCGCGAGCGCAGGTACGAGTTGTCATTGAACGGGGAGATCAACACCAGACGCTTGCGGTCCGTGAAGCCGCCGCCGAAGACGGGCTCGGAGAACAGGTCGTCCTCCGCGAACTTGAACGTCAGGCTGCGCTTGGGGAACACGCTGGACGTGGCGCCGCGGTACTTCGCTTCGGCGGTGTAGCGGTGGCCCCGGTACACCACCCCAACCGGCCGGTAGCCGCCGGACGTCAGCCCCACGCTGGGGTCGAAGAAGAGGTGCACCACCGGCAGGCCGTACTCCTCCGTGTAGGTGACAGGGTCCACGATGTCGACCCGGCCCGGCGCCGCGTCGTTGTTGGCCACGCCCACCTTCAGCGTGCCCGTCTCGTCGGTGGTGTACTCCACCAACGTGAGCATCCACACCGCGCCCTGATTCAACGCGGGCATCCAGTGCAGCGTGGCGGTGGACTCGTCGAACGTGGCGCCCAGAGGCAGGTTGCTCACCCCGAAGCGCAGCCCCGGCGAGGTGTAGCCCGTCGCGCAGACCACCCGCGCGCTGAAGAACTCCCCCTCCAGCACCCAGCGCGTCTCCCCCGCGGTGGGCATGCACACCGGCCCCACCTCGCCCGCGTCCGCCCCGCCATCCGCTCCAGCATCCGTCCCGGCATCCGCTCCAGCGTCCGCCGTGCCCGGGTCGCCGACACCTCGACCCGCGTCCACGACCTCGGCTGGGGGACGCGAGCCCGCGTCGAACGCGGAATCAGATGGGTCGCCGGAGGAAGGCGGAGGCAGGGGGTGATTCCCGGCACCGCACGCCACCAGGCCCACGCACATCAGGCCCACCAGTCCCTGCGTCCACGCTCGAGTCACTCGCACCGTGAGACACCCCCTTGTGGGTCACGGCGGGAAGCCAGCCGCGGGGGCAAGGGGTAGGCACTGTTGCCGCGCAAAGCACCCACGCCCCCAGGGGCTGTCACGGGGTGGACAGCGCGACGGTCTCCGCCTCAGTACGTGGCGATCAAGCCGGCATGCAGGCTGGAGTACGTCTCCTCGGCGGCTCCGCCGTCGCTCCACCCGGTGCGCGTGCCGGCCCCGGAGAAGCGATCCCGGAAGTGCGCCAGGCGAAAGCCCACGTCGTAGCCGAACGGTCCCCAGATGTCCCCCGACACGCCCAGCTCCGCGCTCCAACCGAAGCTGGACACGGACGTGCCGAAGTCGCGGACCTCCAGCGCCCTGCGCCCACCGTCCGCCTCCGGCGAGTGCCCCGGCGTCGGCGACAGCAGGAGTCCGCTCGACACGTCCAGCCGCACGGAGCTGAACAACGGCACGGACAGATCCAACGCCACCGACGGAAACACCCGGTGCGTGCCCGACAGCGGATTGTCCGCGGTCGCCTCCACGTCGAACGCGCGCGTCTGCACCCCGGCGCGCGCGCCCACGTAGCCCTGCTGGGGCCGCGTCGTGCCGAAGCGGAAGTAGAAGCGATACAGCGCCTGCGCGGTGAACGCGGTGTCCGTGGCGGAGATCTCGCGCACCGGCGTCTTGCCGCCATCTCCGGTGATGGTCACGTCGGACGTGGAGAAGCCCCGCTGCACGCCCAGCTGGAGCCCCAGCCCGCGCAGCGCCGACGACGGGTGCCGCGCCAGCGGCAGCACCTCCGCCTCGACCGCCAGCCCCAGGTACGGGTGGGACGAGGAGAAGTCGAACGTGTCGCCCAGCCGGTCCTCCTCCGGGAGCCGGTCGAACTGGCCACACCCGGACACGCCGGGCCGCGCGCAGTACCGCCGCCACGTCGCCGTCAGCGCCAGGTTGAGCCGCACCCAGGTGGGCGCCCCCACCTCCGGCTCCGCCCGGGACTTCCCCGGTGTTCCCGAGCCCAGCCGCAGGGACAGCCATGCGGGGACTGCGCGGAGGCCGTGGAAGGCCGGCGCCGCCAGGGCGTCAGGGGCCGCGTCAGAGGCCGCCGCGGCCGGAGCCACCAGGGCTCCGACGAGGGCCAGGGTCCGCAGCAGCCCCGAAGGGACCCTCGCGCTTCCGGTGGTCGTCATGCGCCGGTCAGGTTCACCCAGCGCGGCGGCGAAGTCCAGGCTGGGCGCTCAGGCGTTCATCACGTGACCCACGCTGGCCGCGGAAGGCACTGGCGCGGGCCGGGGGCTGAGCGACCCGTCCTCCGACACCCCGGGTTCAGGCGGCGCCTCCGTCCGCGGACGCCCCAGGAAGTCGCGCCGGTAGATGCGCACCATGGCCATGAAGATGGACGCGATGAGCGGGCCCACCAGCAGGCCCATCATCCCGAACACCGCCAGCCCGCCGAACATGGACAGGAAGACGAGCAGCGGGTGCAGCGCCATGCGCGAGCCACACAGCCGGGGACGGATGACGTTGTCGATGCTGCCCACCAGGAACGTCCCCCACGCGAGCAGGAACACGCCCTCGCTCACCCGGTTCGCCGCGATGAGCACCACGCCAATGGGTCCCCACACGAGCGCCGTGCCGCCCACCGGCACCAGCGCCACCAACACCATGGCCGCGCCCCACACGCCGGCGTGCGGCACCCCCGCGATGAGCAGGCCCACGAAGCCCACCGCGCCCTGCACCAGCGCGGTGACGGTGTTGCCGTAGATGATGGCGTACGCGACGTCGGTGAACTCGTGCGAGAAGGCGTCGAAGTACCGACGCTCCAGCGGGATGAGTCGGGCCACCTCGTTCACCAGCCGACGCCCGTCCAGGAAGAAGTAGTACATGGCCACGGTCATCAGGAACATGTCGACGACCAGCTCCGTGCCGGCGCTCACCAGGTCCGCGAGCAGCCCCGCGCCGCCCGACACCGCCGTCATCAGCAGCCGCTCCGCCTCCGAGCTCTCCGGGTCGAAGCGCACGTAGCGCGC
The DNA here is from genome assembly GCF_009909145.1 of Corallococcus silvisoli. Classification (NCBI taxonomy): domain Bacteria; kingdom Pseudomonadati; phylum Myxococcota; class Myxococcia; order Myxococcales; family Myxococcaceae; genus Corallococcus; species Corallococcus silvisoli. The sequence continues at coordinate 271,450 of NZ_JAAAPJ010000012.1, read as the reverse complement.
GAGGCCCCGCGGCAGGCTGTCGAGGACGTGGTGGCGCAGGTCCACCTGGTCCAGCAGGTCCTGCGCCTGCCCCACGAACTGGAGCACTTCGCGGGCCACCATCCAGCCCACCAGCGCCAGGGGCGCCAGGATGAGCAGGAACACCGCGAGGGTGGACAGTCCGGCCGCCAGGGGCTTGCGGCTCCGGAGCCGACGGTCCAAGGAATCCTGGATGGGCATGAACAGGACGACCAGGAAGCCGCCCAGCAGCACCGGCATCAGGAACGGCAACAAGATGCGCGAGAAGAGAATCAGCGCGAGCGCGAACAGCCCCGCGAAAATGAAATTGGACCACCGCTTCGAATCGCCCGCCGTCACCGCCCCACCCCGTCCCCCAGAACCGCTGCACGCAACGTAGGAACGGCACTTCCCACCTGGAAGCCCGTGCCTCCCTCCCGGAGTTCGCCACCCATGACTACTGGACGTTTCGTTCCCCTGGCGGCCGTCACGACGGCCATGGTGTCCAGCACCCTCCTGCTGCTCGCGCCCGCCTGCGGAACCAAGGGCAACGCGGACTGCGGCGAGTCCTGCGCGCCGGTGGAGGGCGTCTATCCGCTGGTCTTCCAGCCGGATGCGGGCCTGCCCCCCGAGTGCGCCAACCTCAACGCGCCCCCCTTGCCCGACGGCAAGGACCTCACGCTCACGCGCGACGGCGGCGCCCTGGGCGGCAGCCTGGAGGGGGTGGCCCTGCGGGGCCAGGTGTTCCCGACGGGGGACCTGACCGTGTCCGGCGCCCCACCGCCCAGCAGCGATGGCGGGCTCACCCTCTTCATCAGCGTGTCCGCGACCTTCACCGGAGGCGCGTCGGACGGGGGGAGCCTGACGGGGACCTTCTCCGGAAACTTCTCGCGCATCCAGGGCTCCGGCAGCCTCCAGTGCACGGTGACGCGCCCCTTCACGGCGACCCGGCGGTGAGCCAGGGCCGCCGGGAGCGGCGCCAGGGCGAAACTACTTCTTCTTGCCTTCGGCGGCGGCGGCCTTCGCGGCTTCCTTCTGCTTCTTGATCCGCTTCTTCCAGTGCTGACGGATCTTCATCTGCACGCGGCGGTGCTTGGACTTGCTGTTGGCCATGTGGGTGGCTCCTGGTCTCCGGAATGGAGCAAAGGGGGGCTTACCTATCAGAACCCTACGGGCTCCCGGAAGAGGAACCCTCGGGGTCCTCGCCGGAGGTGGGGGGCGGGGGCGCTTCCGGGCGGGCTTCGGCCTCCCCGTCCACGGGGGGCTCGTTGGGGGCGGGCCGGGTCGGGAAGGGAATGCCCTCCGCGCTGCGCACCTGGGTGGGCAGGGCCGAGCCCAGGGTCACGTCCCCCTCCCGGTCCTCGTCGCTGGGGCGCTCCTTGGAGGCAGGCACGCTCGTCTGGTGGGGGCGCTTCTTCACCGAGGCGAAGATGGGGCGGCAGGCGTCCACGAAGCGGCGGACCTCGTCCAGGGGCAGCGCGGGCGAGTAGTTGTCGTTCACGCCCGTCATGGGCGTGGCCATGCACATGGCGTTGAGGATGGCCTCCTCGGTGGCCTCCATCACGGCCTCGTAGAGGGGGTCCAGACGCTGATCCAGGAGGATCTTCATCTTGTAGACCATCTTCTGGGTGCGCCTGGGGATGATGTTCGCGGTGGAGAAGCCCACGACGATCTCACCGGAGCCGTGCGCCGCGTAGCTGCCCACCCGCCCAATGCCCAGGCCCACGCGCTTGCACAGGCGGTTGATCTGATGGCTCAAGAGGGGCGCGTCGGTGGCGACCACGGCGATGATGGAGCCGTAGGACTTGCCGCGGTGGGGGGTGTTCTTGAACTTCTCCACCAGCACCTCGCCCACCGGGAGGCCGCCCACGCGCAGGTTGTGCATCTTCCCGAAGTTGGACATGACGAGCACGCCCAGCGTGTAGCCGCCCAGCACCTCCGGCAGCTTGCGCGACGACGTGCCGATGCCGCCCTTGAAGTCGCACGTCACCATGCCCGTGCCACCGCCGACGTTGCCCTCTTGCACCGGGCCGGACTTCGCGCTGTCGATGGCCGCGACGACGTGCTCCTGGCGCACGTGGCGCCCGGAGATGTCGTTGAGCCACGAGTCGTCGCACTCGCCCACCACGGGGATGATGACGTCGTGCTCGTCGCCGATGCCCGGGTAGCGCTGGACCAGGTAGTTGGCCACGCCGTCGGACACCGCGCCCACGGCCATGGTGTTGGTGAGCAGGATGGGCGTCTCGATGAGGCCCCACTCCATGAGCTGCGTCATGCCGGAGACCTCGCCCGCGCCGTTGAGCACGAAGCCGCCCCCGCTCATCCGCTCCATGAAGATGTTGCCCATGTTGGGCAGGATGGCCGTGACGCCCGTGCGCACCGGCCCGAAGCCGGGCCTCAGGGGCCCCTGGCCCTGGATGATCGTGGTGTGGCCTACCAGCACGCCCTCCACGTCGGTGATCGCGTTGTACTTCCCCGTCTTGAAGCGCCCCAGCGGAAGCCCCAGCTCCCGCGCCCGGACCCTCGGCCCTGTCTCTTCCGGTATCCGCACCATGGCGCCGACCGTACCCGACAATCTCCGACGGTCAACCCTGCTTCCCTACCAACTGTCACGCATCCTGGAGGCGCGTGGGCAGCGCCAGGCCTTCGATGAGCAGCCGCGTCTGCACACGGGCGAGCGCCTCCGCGACCTCCTGCCCCTGCACGGACTCGTTGAGCTGCCGGTCCACGAACAGTGACGCGAGTCCGTGCACCAGGGACCACGCGGTGAGCGTCAGCGGACGCGACTCGCCCTGACGAAGCAGGCCCGCGGCCTGTCCGGATTCGATGGCGTCCACCAGCAACTGGAACGCGTCCGCTTCCCCTTCCACCGCGGGCAGCGGCTTCAGCGGGCGGGTGAAGTGCGGCCCGAACATCACCCGGAAGTGCGGCGGGTGGCGCACCGCGAACAGCACATAGGCGACGCCCGCCGCGTGAAGCCGCTCCAGGGGGCCGTCCGCCGTCGCCATCCGCTCGCGCATCTCGCGCGCCATGGCGCGATACCCTTCGTGCGCCACCGCCTCCAGCAGCGCCTCCTTGTCCGCGAAGTGCCGGTAGGGCGCCGCGTGGGTGACGCCCGCCCGCCGAGCCACCTCCCGCAGCGACAGCGCGCCGAAGCCCTCCTCGGCGATCAGCGCCACCGCGGCGTCCACCAGCGCCTGACGGAGGTCCCCGTGGTGATAGCGCTCCTTGTCCGCTGGAGCCTCCGCCTGCTTCCGCCTGCCCCGGGTCGCCACCGTCCCTGCCTCCTCGAAGTGCCTTCCGTCGACCGCGCGACTTGACCATCCACGGCCTGAAGTTTCCAGCGTCAACATGAATGTTGACACCGACAACATGTGATGTTTACAGTGTCTACAAGAGGCGAGGCGCGGGGGATTCCCGCGCCCCGCGAGGGCCAGGAAAGGGATTCGCATGACGACCGCGACGAAGCAGACGATGTCCTCCTCCGCGCCGGGCTGGCTGCGAGCGTTCCGCACGCTCCCCCGCCAGCACGGCTTCGAACCTCTGCGGGTGGAGGGCCAGGTGCCGGAGGGGCTGCGGGGTTCGCTGTACCGGGTGGGGCCATGGACGTTCGACGTGCACGGCCGGCCGTATCAGCACTGGTTCGACGGGGACGGCGGGATGCTGGGCGTGCGCTTCGGCGCGGACGGGGTGCGAGGCGCGGCGCGCATGGTGGACTCGCCCACCATCGTCACGGAGCGGCGGGCGCACGGGCAGCGCTTCGGCGCGTACGGCACCCCCACTCCGCTGCTGCACAAGCTGCGCAACGTGCGCAAGAACTCCGCGAACACGTCGGTGATGGCGTGGAACGGCAAGCTGTACGCGCTCTTCGAGGCGAGCCTCCCGGTGGAGGTGTCCCAGGAGGACCTGAGCACCCTGGGTGAGACGGACTTGGATGGCGTGGTGGTGGAGAGCTTCTCCGCGCACCCGCACCGCGTGCCGTCGCGCAAGGCGTCCTACAACTTCGGCATCCGCTACGGCCGGGAGACGACCGCGGAGCTGTACGCGCTGCCTGACGGACAGAAGGCCCAGAGGCTGGGCGCGGTGAAGCTGCCCGGCGCGACGATGGTGCACGACTTCATCGCCACGGACCGCTACCTCGTCTTCTTCCTGTCTCCGCTGCGGCTCAACCTCTTCCGCATGCTGCTGCGGATGGGCTCGTACTCGGAGAACCTGCGGTGGCGTCCGGACGCGGGCACGGAGGTGCTGGTGGTGCCCATCGATGACGTGGAACACCCGGTGCGCATCTCCACGGACGCGTTCTACGTCTGGCACTTCGCCAACGCGTACGAAGCGGGCGACACGCTGGTGGTGGACTACGTGCACTACCCCGACTTCACGACGAACCAGTGGCTGGGTGAGCTGGTGCGCGGCACCACCTCCACCGACGCGCAGGGCCAGCTCCACCGCGCGGTGGTGGACGTGAAGGCCGGCACCTTCCGCACCGAGCGCCGGCTGGACATGAGCTGCGAGTTCCCCCGCGTGGCCCCCGGCGTGGTGGGACGGGCGCCCCAGTCCGTCTACCTGGGCGTGCACCAGCGCGATGCGTCCCGGCGCGGCCTCTTCGACGGCGTGGCGCGCGTGGAGCTGGAGACCGGCCGCTTGACGGTGGCTCCGCTCGGCGAGGGCACCTACCCCTCCGAGCCTGTCTTCGTCCCCCGCCCCGGAGCCCAAGCGGAGGACGACGGCTGGGTGCTCACGCAGGTCTACGACGTGAAGTCAGACACGTCCCACGTCGCCGTGCTGGACGCGCGCCACATGGAGGCGGGCCCCGTCGCGCGCTGCCACTTCGACCACGCGCTGCCGCCCACCTTCCACGGCGGCTTCGCGCCCGCGAAGTAGCCCCACGGGTCGCCTCCCCGGACCTCAACGCCGGAGGGCCGCCAGCGCGTCCGTGAGCGCGCCGCGCGGATCCTCGGGCAGGTCCACGGAGCGCCAGCCCACGTACCCATCGGGGCGGATGAGCGAGGCGCCGCCCTGCTCCAGACCGAGGGCCTTCCGGAGCGACTCCGGCTCGGAGGGCAGCACGTCCACGCCGATGCGCACCGCTTCGATGCCCAGGTGCTTCGCTGCGGGGAGCCACCGCTCGTCCTCCGCGAGCAGCACCCAGCCACGCTGGAACAGGTCCAGCGTGGACAGCCGCTCGCCTCCTCGGTCCACCCACGCATGCGGCGCGCGCGCGCCGGGCTGACCGGCCCACTCCTCGGGCCGCGCCGCGGGCGGAAGGTCGTCCCCCGCGCCCAGCACCGCGGCGGAGCGATAGAGCTGGCCGAACTCCATGGCGTCGTCATCGAGGATGCGCACGCCCTCGGAGGCCCCCGCCGCTTCGGCCTTGTAGTCATTGCGCGCGAAGATCTGCTGGTGCCTGAGCCACGCGATGGGGCGCCGCTCCGCGTCGTACGTGTCCAGCAGCGCGGGCGTCGAGGTTCCGGCGAGGACCTCCGCCAGCTTCCACGCGAGGTTGTGGGCGTCCTCGATGCCGGTGTTGGCGCCGTAGCCACCCCGGCTGGGCGGCAGCGTGTGCGCGGCGTCCCCGGCCAGGAACACCCTGCCGGAGGAGAACCGGTCCGCGATCAGCGCGCTCAGCTCCCAGCGGCCCGTGGTGATGAGCTCCACCGGCAGGTCCGTCCTGCCAATCGCCTTGCCCACCATGGCCCGCAGCGTGGCCTCGTCCCGCTGCTGATCATCCGAGAAGATGAGCACCCAGCGTCCGTCCCCGTACGTGGTGAGGAACGCGCTGAAGCCCTCCTGCTCAATCTGGAACTGGGTGACCCCTGCTTCGAGATACGCGTCGAGCGGCGCGCGGAACAGGACGCTGCGCACCGTGCGCATGTGGCCCCGGCCCGTGCGGCCGATGCCCAGCGCCTCGCGGATGGGGCTTCGGTGCCCGTCCGCCGCGATGACGTAGGCCGCACGCAGCGTGGACTCAGCGCCATCTCGACGGCGCAGCCAGGCCGTGACCCCTTCCGCGTCCTGCTCCAAGCGGATCAGCTCGGTCTCCAGCCGGATGTCCGCGCCGAGTTCGAGCGCCCGGTCCCGCAGCAGCGGCTCCAGCCGGTCCTGCGCCACCGCGGCCCCCGTGCACGGCGAGTACTCCAGCGTGGACTTGCGCGCGTTCTCCGGAGTCCACGGAGACTCCTCGAACCACTTGCCGGCGAGGCTCTCCACCCGGGCCCTGCGCAGCCGGAAGCCCGGCGGGATGGGGGGGACGCGGCCCGCCACGCCGACCGCGCGCAGCAGCTCCAGGGTCCTCGGCGTGTAGCCGATGGCCCGTGGATGCGGCGAGCTGCCAGGGTGCCGCTCGACGAGCACCGTCGGGATGCCCCGCCAGGCCAGGAACAACGAGGCGGACAAGCCCACCAGGCCGCCACCCACCACCAGAACCGGAGTCGTTTCCATCCGCGCGACCACCCTTTCGATACACCGTATCCTGTAGATACAGTGTATATTCGAGGCCGCGTTGTCAACCGAATCCCCCTGGGGCAAGACGGCCCGCGATGACCCAGAAGCCTCCCGACCTGGACTCCGCCCTCATCTGGGAGCGCCCGGAGCCCCCCAGCCGTCCATCACCCGGGCCGCTGAGCCGCGAGCGGATCGTCCACGCCGCCCTCGCGCTCGCTGACGCGGAGGGACTGGAGTCCGTGTCGCTGCGAAAGGTCGGGGCCGCGCTCGGTGCCGGGCCCATGCGGCTCTACGGCTACCTGTCCACCAAGGAGGAGCTGCTCGAGCTCATGGTGGACGCCGTGTACGCGGAGATGGTGTCCGAGGGGCCCATCCACGGTGAGTGGCGTGAGGCCCTGCGGACCATCGCCCAGCGCACCCGGCGGGCCGCGCGCGCGCACCCGTGGCTGGTGGACCTGCTGGTGGGCCGACCGCACCTGGGCCCCCATGCGCTCGCGCACCTGGAGGCGTCACTCGCGGCGCTGAGCGGCCTCCCAGGCTTCGAGGACATCGACGCGGTCATGCAGGCCGTGGGCACCGTCAACGCCTACGTGATCGGCGCCACCCGGACCGAGGCCAACGAGCTGAACCTGGAGCGCGCGAGCGGCATGAACAAGTCCCAGTGGCAGACGGCCACGTGGCCGTACATCCAGCGGATGATCGCCACCGGCCGCTTTCCGACCATCGCGAAGGTGGTGAAGGACGCCCGCCACCCGTCGTTCGACGTCATGTTCGATGGCGGCCTGGACTGCGTGCTCGACGGCATCGCGGCACGGCTCGCGCGCTGAGACGAAGAAGGGGACGGCGCTCGCGCACCGTCCCCTGCCCCGCACCGTCAGCGGTGGCTCAGGACTTGAGCTCCACGCGCGGCACGACGACCCCGGGCGTGGCATCCGCGGGCGCGGCGGAGGCAGCAGCGGCGGCGGCGGCCTGGGCGGACTGCTCCTCGATGCGCTGCACCACCTTGTTGAGCGGCGGCGTGGGGCCGGGCGGGTTCTCGGTCTGGGCCCGGCGAGCCTCGCGCTCCTTGTAGCGGCGGATCGCGGGCGCCATGATCTCGCCAATCAGCGTCCGGTAGTCCATGCCCGCGCCCGCCGCGATGAGCACCAGGTCGCTCCAGCCGGGCGTGAGGCCGGGCAGCGGGTTGCACTCGATGAAGTAGATGCGCCCCTTGTCGTCCATGCGGAAGTCGATGCGCGCCACGTCGCGGCAGCCCAGCGCCATGAACGAATTGCGCGCCGCCGTGCGCAGCTTCTCCAGCAGCGCGGGCTCGAGCTTCGCGGGCGCGTCGTAGCGGATGCGGTCCGTCCAATCGAGCTTGTGCTGGAAGCTGTAGACGGGGTTCTTCTCCGCCTTGTCCAGGAAGACGATCTCCATGGGCGGCAGGACGCGCGGACGGCGCTCCCCGAGCAGGCCCACCGTGAACTCCCGGCCGCCGATGTACTCCTCGATCAGCGCGGGCTGCTGGTACTTGCCGGCGATCTCCTTCACCACGTCGCGCAGCTCCGCCTCGGAGTAGCAGACGCTCTTGGTGACGACGCCCTTGGAGCTGCCCTCCGCCACCGGCTTCACGATGAGCGGGAAGGAGGTGAACTCCTTGTTGAGGCGCTCCTTGCCCGTGACCATCAACTGGAAGTTGGGCGTGAGGATGCCCGCCTGGCGGACGATCTTCTTCGCCAGCGCCTTGTCCAGCGCGAGCGACAGCGTCGCGGGATCGCTGCCCGTGTACGGGATGTCCAGCAGCTCCAGCATCGCGGGCACCTGGCTCTCGCGATTGCGGCCCTTGAAGCCCTCGGCGATGTTGAAGACGATGTCCAGCGGCGTGCTGGAGAGCACCGTGGGCAGCTCCGCCGTGGCCTCCAGGTCGATGACCTCATGGCCCCACGACGCGATGGCCTCGCGGATGGCCTGGAGCGTGTTGGGCGAGTCGTACTCCGCCTCGCTGTCCTCCTGCACCGTCTCCGCGGTGGCGCTGGGCTTCACGCGCTTCACGTTGAAGCTGAAGCCCACCCGCAGCGGCCCGGACTTGCGCGCGGGCTTGCCCTGGCGGCGCGCGGAGTCGCGGATCTTGTAGCGCTTGCCGGCGCTCTGGATGATGGAGTTGATGACCCCGTCCAGGTGCAGGCCCTCCAGCTCCGCCGCGGCGTAGATGCCCGCGCCCGGCTCCAGGCTGGGCAGCGCGTTGATCTCCAGGAAGTACGGCACGCCCGCGTCGGAGATGCGGAAGTCCAACCGGCCCAGGTCGCGGCAGTCCAGCACCTGGAGGATCTTCTGCGCCATCGTGCGCACGTCCTCGGCCATCTTCGCCGGGATGTTCGCGGGAGCGCGGACCGTCACCGCCTTCTCGCGGCGGGTCTTCAGCTCGTAGTCGTAGATGGCGTACTTGCGGCCCGCGGCGGCCTCCGGGTCGATGACGTACTCCACCGGCGCGAGCACGCCGTCGAAGTCGTTGTCCACCGCGGCCAGGAACGGCACCGTGAGGTCGCGCCCGCTGATGTACTCCTCCACCAGCACGCCCGCCGGGTACTTCTCCAGCGCCTTCGCCACCTTCTCCCGCACCTGCTCCAGCGTCTCCGCGACGGAGTCCTGGGTGATGCCCTTGGAGGAGCCTTCGAAGTTGGGCTTCACGATGACGGGGAAGCGCAGGTTCTCCGCCGTCAGCTCGCTGAGCTTCTCCACGTACTGCCAGCCCGGGGTGCGGATGCCGTGCTTGGACAGGATGAGCTTGGTGAGCTGCTTGTCCAGCGTGAGCGCCAGCGCGTACGCGTCCGAGCCCGTGTACGCGAAGCCCAGCTCGTCGAAGAGCGCCGGATAGAAGGCCTCGCGGAAGCGGCCACGGCGGCCCTCCGCCGTGTTGAAGATGAGGTCCGGGCTGTACGCCTCCAGACGGGCGACGGTGCGCGACGCGGGCCCGCTCACCTCGAAGCGCTCCAGGCGGTGGCCCAGCCGTTCAATGGCTCCCGCCAGCGTGTTCACCGTCTCCTGCGTGTCGAACTCCGCCTCTTCTTCCGAGTCCGAAAGCCGCAGGTTGTAGGTCAGCGCGATGCGCATGGCTTACCCCGTCTCCCTTTCCTGAATGCCTTGCCACGGCGCACCTTCGCCGCGGACATCAACCGTCCGGGGGCGCGCGTCGCGGCCACCGGTGTGCGGGCTGCAACCGTCGCGCCCGCGACAACCTTCCCGTCCACCACCTGCGTCTGCGCCCAGGTATCCCCCAGCCGCAGGCCCAGCGGGTCGCGCAGCACACGCCACGCCTCCACGCCGCCAATCACCACGAAGCCCGCCAGGGCGGCCACCACGCCGTGCGGCGCGGGCATCATCCCCAGGAGCACCACCAGCGCGAGCGGCGCGTTGCGCAGCGTGCTGTCCCGGTGCCGGGCGGCGGAGCGCGTGGGCAGGTGCATCACCTTCACGCCGCAGAGGCGCTTGCCCACGCTCTGGCCCTGGAGCATCCCGTCCGCGAGCAGCAGGAACAGGAGCGCCACCACCGCGCCCGCCGCGCCACACACCACATACAGGCCCCAGGCCACCGCGCAGTCCACCACCCGGGCGCCCAGGCGCAAGAGCAGCGACGCCTTCGGGTAGGGCGAATCCGGCTCCGCGTCCTCCTGCACCAGCCGCAGCACCCGGCCCGAGCCCCGCCCCGTGGCCATCAAGCTGCGTTCAGGGGCGGCGCTCACTCCTCGGGCTCCAGCGTGAGGCCCTCTTCGGTGGGCTCCGGCTCGTCCAGCCCCGCCAGCTTCGCCAGCCGCTCGTGCGCGGACAGCGGGTGGACGAAGGGCACCACCGTCTGCGACGCCTCGCCCGCCTGCTCCGCCGCGAGGTGCGCCGTGAGGCTGCCCCCTTCCGACATCCGCAACAGCCGCTCGCGCGCGCCGTCCTCGTCGTGCTGCGCGGCCTCGCCCTCCCGGGTGAAGAAGACGAACGCCATCGCCGGACGCTTGGAGGACTCGCGCATCGCGAACTGCACGCCGTCCAGGTTCCAGCCCTTCGCGGTCCACTCGTTCAAGGTGCGCTCCAGCGCGCCCTCGTCCACCGTGGACAGCTCCACCACTTTGTACTGCAACGGGCCGGGTTCGCGGATGACTGGAGCGTGGCCTCGACCGGGGCGTTGGCCCGCTCGGGAGGCTGGGGACGTGCGGGGCTTCTTGCCCGCCCGGGCCGTCTGGGAGACGGCGCCGCGTCTGGGCGGAGGCTTCGCGGTTCTGCGTCCGGGCCGCTTCTTGGGGGTGGGCATCGTGTGGGGACCATTTGGGCGCAACGGGCGGAGGCGATCAAGCCCTCCGCCGCGCGCGTGCGCCCGGGGTGTCGCCTAGAGGAGTTTGGCCGCTTCCAGGGCGTGGTAGGTGAGGATCAGGTCCGCCCCGGCGCGCTTGATGGAGGTGAGGACCTCCATCATCACGCGCTCATAGTCCACCCAGCCGTTCTGACCGGCGGCCTTGAGCATCGCGTACTCACCGGAGACGTTGTAGGCGGCGAGCGGCAGGTCGAAGTTCTCCCGCAGGGCGCGGATGACGTCCAGGTACGAGAGCGCCGGCTTCACCATGATGAAGTCCGCGCCCTCCTCCACGTCCAGCGCCGTCTCGCGCAGGGCCTCGCGCACGTTGCCCGGGTCCATCTGGTAGCCGCGCCGGTCGCCGAACTGCGGCGTGCTCTGGGCGGCCTCGCGGAAGGGGCCGTAGAAGCCGGAGGCGTACTTCGCCGAGTACGCCATGATGGGCGTGTCCTGGTGCTTCACCTCATCCAGGGCCTTGCGGATGGCGCCGATGCGGCCGTCCATCATGTCCGACGGGGCGATGATGTCCGCGCCCGCCTGCGCGCACGTGACGGCCATCTGGGCCAGGAGGGGCAGCGTGGCGTCGTTGGCCACGTGGTTGCCGTCCAGGACGCCGCAGTGGCCGTGGTCGGTGTATTCGCACAGGCACACGTCCGCGATGACCTGGAGGTCGGGGACGTCCGCCTTGATCTCCTGGATGGCGCGCTGGACGATGCCGTCGCGCGCGTACGCCTGCGTGCCCCGCGCGTCCTTGTGGTCCGGGATGCCGAAGAGGATGACGGACGGCACGCCCAGGGACTTCGCGTGCTTCGCCTCCTGCACGGCGTGCTCCACCGAGAGGTTGAAGATGCCCGGCATGGAGGAGATGGGCCGGCGGATGTCCCGGCCCTCGACCACGAACAGCGGGTAGATGAAGTCCGTGGGCGAGAGACGCGTCTCTCTCACCATGTCACGGAGGGCCGCGGAGCGGCGCAGCCGGCGGGGGCGGTGGACGGGGTGGGCCATGGGTCGCCGGTATAAACCGCCCGGCCCCGCGCTTCACCCCTTCCGCGTTCCGAACCCGCCTGCTCAGCCTGCGACAGGGCGCCAGGTGCGCTGCTGGCGGCGGCTGTCGCGCGCCATGCGGTCGGCCCGCCGCCCGGCGAGGTCCGCCTCGTACAGCGCCCGCGCGTAGCGCACCTTCGCCGCTTCGGTCCCGCTGCCCAGCTCCCGCTCGGCCGCCTCCAGCTCGCGGCGCGCGTCCTGAAGCTGCTGCTCGGCCCCGTCTGCCCACGTCATGCCCATGTCTCCTGTTGAAGAGGTGTCGCGTGTGTCGGCGGCGGTGTCCCGCCGCGTGTCCCCCTCGGGCATTGCAGGCCCTGGACCAAGGGCACCGTTGGAACCCCCAGGAACGCAACGCCCCGGAACAACGAGGTATCGCGTCGCAGCACGCGCGCGGCGGGTGCGCAAGGCGTTTCCCAGCGGCGCGAATGCGGGAACGCGGTGGGCACGGGAGGATGCAGGGCCGTCCGTTCCTCCCCGGGGTGGGAGGGTGCAATCATCGCCCCGCTGGGTCGTCTACAGTCGTAACCGTGACGACACCCCCACCCGCCCTCGAAGTGCAGGGCCTGCGTAAGACGTATCGCCGGGCGTTTGGCCGAGGAGGCCACGAGGCCCTCAAGGGCATGGACCTCCACGTCCCCGCGGGCAGCGCGTTCGGGCTGATTGGCCCCAACGGCGCCGGCAAGACGACCTTCATCAAGAGCGTGCTCGGCATCGTCCGCCCGTCGGCGGGCACGGTGCGCGTGCTGGGCGGTTCGCCGGAGGATCCGGCCATCCGCGCGCGCATCGGCTACCTGCCGGAGCGGCTGCACCTGCCGGGCACCTGGAAGGCGCCCGCGTTCCTGGCGACGGTGGCGCGGCTCAAGGGGCTGAAGCCGGATGGCGGCGCGCACACGCGGCTGCTGGAGCGCGTGGGGTTGGCGGAGGCGCTGGAGCGCCGGATCGGGGGCTACTCGAAGGGCATGCGGCAACGGCTGGGGCTGGCGGCGGCGCTGCTGGGAGACCCCGCGCTGCTGGTGTTGGACGAGCCCACGGACGGCATCGACCCCATGGGCCGGCTGGAGGTGCGCCGCATCCTCCAGGAGGAGGTCCGCCGGGGCGTGACCTTGTTCCTCAACTCGCACCTGCTGGCGGAGACGGAGCGGGTGTGTGACCGGGTGGCCATCCTCGCGGACGGGCGCGTGCTGCGCGAAGGCCGGCTGGAGGACCTGGCGAAGGCGGGGGCCCGCTGGCGCGTGCGCTTCGCCCCCGGCGCGGAGCCCGCGGCGCTGGCGGCGGCGGGCTTCACGCCTTCGGGAGGAGCGGGCCCGGAGGTCCGTGGCGGCTCCGCCCCCGTGGAGGCGCGGGGGGCGGGTGGACGCGAGGAAGGGGTGTACGCGGTGGAGGCGGCGGACGTGACGGTGCTCAACGCGGCGCTGGACCGGGCGCGAGCTTCGGGCGCGCTGCTGATGGAGCTCAAGCGCGAGGGCGCGGACCTGGAGGCGGTGCTCCTGGGCGCGGTCGGCGGGCCGGGGGTGGCGGCATGAGGAGCCCGGTCTTCGTCATCGCGGGGTACGTGCTGCGCGAGGCGGCGTCGCGCAAGTTCATCCTGGCCTTCATGGTCGGGCTCACGCTGGTGCTGGCCACGGTGGCGCTCAGCCTCAAGCTGGAGGTGGTGGACGGGGCGCTCGCGGCGACGCGGCTGTTTGGCGACGTGGTGCACGCCAGCATCACCGCCGTGGACGTGGCGCTGCGGCCCGTCTTCCGCGCGTCCGCCTACATCGTGTTCTACGGAGGCATCCTCTTCGGGATCGTCGCGTGTTCGGACTTCGCGCCGGGCCTGCTGTCGCCCGGCCGCATCGAGCACCTGCTCGCCCTCCCCTTGCAGCGCTGGCACCTGCTGGCGGGCACGTTCCTGGGGGTGATGACGCTGGCCCTGGGCGGCACGGTGTACGCCGCGGGGGGGCTGACGCTCATCTTCGGGGTGAAGACGGGGTATTGGACGGTGGGGCCGCTGGTCGCGGGGGGGCTGGCGTGCGTGGGGTTCGCGGCGGTCTACGCGGTGATGCTCACCACGGCGACGGTGGTGCGCAGCGCGGCGCTGTGCTCCGCGGCGGGCTTCGTGCTGCTGGTGGGGGGCATCCTGGCGGGGTTCCGCGCGGACGTGTCGCGCTATCTGGAGTCCGGCTTCGGCCGCCAGGCGTTCGACGCGGTGACGCTGGTGCTGCCCCGGCTGTCCGCGCTGGCGGTGCGCGCGGCGGATCTGGCCAGCTCGACGCCGTTGGAGAAGGGTTCGCTGGGAATGCTGTTGGGCGGCGTGCTGGTGTTCGGTCTGGGAGCGCTCACGGTGGGCTTCTGGCACTTCGAGGGAAAGGACTGCTGAGGATGGATTCGCGGGGGCGCAGGAAGGTCTGGCTGCTGGGGGCGCTGCTGCTGTTCGCCGTGGCCGCGGTCCTGATGTTCACGGGTCAGGGCGATCCCATGCCGGCGAAGACGCCGGAGGTGGCCTTCCCCTCGCGCATGCGAGGGGCGGACATGGAGCGCGCGGAGAAGCGGCGCACCTGGGTGATGCCCACGGGGGTGGACGCGGGCGTGGCCGCGCCCACGAAGCCCCGCGATCCGCTGCTCGCGGCGCTGCCTCGGGGCCCGGGGCACACGGCGGTGGTCATCGAGGCGAACGCGCTGCGCTACTCGCCCGTGGGCGAGCTGCTGATGGACTGCCTCTTGCGCGACGGCGGCAAGAACCTGGAGCAGTTCAAGGCGATGAGTGGCGTGGATCCGCTCAAGGACCTGGACCGGCTGGTCATCACCGACGAAGGCATCATCCTCTCGGGCGACTTCAGCAACGCGCACTATCAGGAGCTGCTGGGCGACCGCGTGTCGTCGGACCATGGACCGGGCGCGCGCGTGTACGAGCCGGGTGACACGACGTTCAGCCTGCCGGATGGCGGCACGCAGCGCGGGCGGATGGACAGCGCGGTGGGCACCTGGAACAACCAGATGCTGGTGGTGGGCCGGTCTCCGGATTCGGTGAAGACGGTGTTGGACCGCATGGACGGACGACAGGTGGATGAAGGGCCGCCGTTGCTCGATGAGAACAGCACCTACGGGGAGATGTACGGGGTGTTGGCGGTGGAGCAGCTGGCGAAGCTGATGGGACCGAACCAGCCGGAGCTGGCGCGGCGGCTGATGGACGTGGCGCAGAACGTGGAGCTGCACCTGGACACCAGCGGTGACGTGGCCATGGTGGCGAACGTGCGCGGCATGGACGAGGACCAGATGACCGACCTGAGCAAGTCACTGGGGGGCGCGCTGTCCATGGCGCGGATGAAGGCGCAGACGGAGGGCAAGGAGGACCTGGCGCAGCTGCTGGACTTCGCGAAGGTGCGGCCAGACGGCACGTCCTTCAAGCTGGAGCTGGCGGTCCCCCTCTCCGCCCTCCAGGAGCAGTTCGCCTGGTGCCGCGAGGAGCGTCAGGCCGCCGAACGCAAGCAGGCGGCCCCGTAGACGCAGGGCCTGGGGAAAACGGGCCAGATGCCTGTTTTCCCCAGGACACCTGTCGCGGAATACTGCGGCCCGACAGGGAGACGTGACCCGCCACGACCGGGACGGGCGCGCGCTCCTCGAGGGCCGTAATGAACGCACGTGTCGCGAAGGTGGCTCCCCTCCTCTTTGGTTCGGGGCTTTGCGCGCTGGTCTACCAGACAGTGTGGTTGCGAGAGTTCCGCCTCATCTTCGGGGCCTCCACCGCCGCCTCGGCCGCGGTCCTCGCCATCTTCATGGCGGGCCTCGGGCTGGGAAGCGCGCTGCTCGGCGCTCGCGCGGACCGACAGCCGCGTCCGCTCGACTTCTACGCCAACCTCGAGCTGCTCATCGCCGCCAGCGCCGCCCTCAGCCCCTTCCTCGTCGAGGCCGTTCGCTTCCTCTACATCGCGCTCGGGGGCACACCCGTCCTGGGCCTGGGCCTCGGCACCGTCGTGCGCCTGCTGCTGTCGCTGCTCGTCCTCGCCGTCCCCACCATCCTCATGGGCGGCACCCTCCCCGCCGCCGCCCGCGCCGTCCTCTCCGACGAGGACCCTCACCGCCGCGACCTCGCGCTCCTCTACGGCATCAACACCTTGGGCGCCGTCACGGGCGCCGTCGCGTCCACGTTCCTGCTCCTCGAAGTGCTCGGCAATCGCACCACCCTCTGGAGTGCTTGCCTCCTCAACGCCCTCGTCGCCATCACCGCGCGCTCCGTCAGCCGCTCCATGGAGGCGAGCCCCGCCTCCTCGCCTCCGGCGGAGGCCGCCGCGACGCCCTCTGCTTCGGCCTCCGTCACCCCGCCCACGGCGCTCGTCGGCACCGCCCAAGGCCTCCCACCCCAGGCCTTCGTCCTCGTCTCCGCCGCCGTTGTCGGCTTCGCCTTCCTCCTCATGGAGCTCGTCTGGTACCGCATGCTCGGGCCTCTGCTCGGCGGCACCACCTTCACCTTCGGCCTCATCCTCGCCCTCGCGCTCCTCGGTATTGGCCTTGGCGGCACCGCCTACACCGTCTTCTTCCGCCACCGCCCCGCCACCCTCCAGGGCTTCGCGCTCACCTGCGCCGCCGAAGCCGTCCTCATGGCCGTCCCCTTCGCCCTCGGCGACAGGCTCGCCATCCTCGCCGCACTCCTCCGCCCGCTGGGAGGCCTGGGGCTGAGCGGCATGGCGCTCGGATGGACGTTCATCACGTCCATCGTCGTGCTGCCCGCCGCGTTCGTCTCTGGCGTGCAGTTCCCCCTGCTGCTCGCGCTCATCGGTCGCGGGCGGCAGGACGCAGGACGCCAGGTGGGGCAGGTATACGCGTGGAACACGGGCGGCTCCATCGTCGGCTCCCTCGCGGGTGGCTTCGGCGTGATTCCCCTCCTCTCCGCGCCCGTCACGTGGCAGGCCGTCGCCGGTCTGCTCGCGGCACTCGGCCTTGCCGCCGCGGTCCTCTCCTTCCTTCGCGAGCGACAGCGCGGCGCCTTGATTCTCCCTGCCCTCGCCACCTCCCTCGCCATCCTCCTGCTCACCGCCCAGGGCCCCACCGCCGCCTGGCGCCATTCCGGTATCGGCGCGGGCCGCTCGGGCCTCCGCGACCCTGACATCCAGCAGATCGACCGGTTCCTGTCCTCCTTCCGCGCGGACATCGCCTGGGAGCACGAGGGTGTGGAGAGCAGCGTCGCGCTCGCGGATGACAACGGGCTCAACTTCATCGTCAACGGCAAGGTGGACGGCAACGCCATCGGCGACGCGCCGACGCAGATCATGTCGGGCCTCCTCGGCGCGCTCCTCCATCCGGATCCCCGCGCCGCGCTCGTCATCGGCCTGGGCACCGGCAGCACCGCGGGCTGGCTCGGCCGCATCCCTTCGATGGCGCGCGTCGACGTCGTGGAGATCGAACCCGCCATCCTCGAGGTCGCTCGCCGCTGCCACGCCGTCAACGAGAACGTCCTCGACAACCCCAAGGTCCACACCTCCATCGGCGACGCGCGCGAGGTGCTCCTCACCACGCCCCAGCGCTACGACATCATCTTCTCCGAGCCCTCCAACCCCTACCGCGCTGGCATCTCCAGCCTCTTCACCCGCGAGTTCTACCAGGCCGCCAAGCAGCGCCTCGCGGAGGGCGGACTGTTCCTCCAGTGGCTCCAGGCCTACGAGGTCGACGCCCTCACCATCCAAAGCGCCTACGCCACCCTCTCCTCGGAGTTCGCGTCCGTGGAGACGTGGCAGACCCACAGCGGCGACCTGCTGCTCGTCGCGTCCGAGAAGCCGGTCCCGCACGATCTGGCGAAGCTTCGCGTACGCATCACCGAGGAGCCCTATCGCCGCGCCCTCTACTCCGTGTGGCGGACCGACGAGCTCGAGGGAGTGCTCGCGCACTTCATCGGCAACGCGGGGTTCGGGCGGGCGGTCGCGAAGGGCGGCTCGGAGATGATCAACACGGACGACCTGTCCTCCATGGAGTTCGCCTTCGCGCGCAACGTCGGCCGCGCCACCGGCTTCTCCATGGCGGACCTGCGCCGGGTGGCAGGTCGGCTCCACCTGGACCGCATGGAGTTCGCGGGCGGGACTCCGAACTGGACCCGCGTGGAGGAGCTGAGGATCTGGTTGGGCTCCACCGTGCTCGAACAGATTCCCGAGCCCGTCCTCCCCTACAAGGCCTTCGTCTCCGCGGCGCTCGCGGGCAACGACGCCCAGGTGCTGACCCTGTGGCGACAGATGAAGCGGCAGCCCCAGGGTCCGCGCGAGCTGTACTCGCTGGCCCGCGCCCTGGTGATGACGAGGCATCCGGACGCGCACGCGGCCGTGCAGTCGCTGAGGGCCCGGCTCCCGGTCGACGCGGACATGCTGGAGGCCCTGTCGCTGGAGTCGCAGGGACAGGATGCGCGCGCGGTGACGCTCCTGGAGCGCGCCTTCACGGCCCTGCGCGAGGATCCCTGGCCCGTGCGGCCCCTGACGGATGCGGCGCTGGATATGGCGCTGCGGGTGGCCCAGCGCTCACCGGAGCTGGGGCGGCGGCTCTACACGGCACTCGAGCAGCCCTTCGCCGTCAGCGCTGCCACCAGCCTGCGGGAGCTGACCCGGGCCCAGATCGCGGTCGCCGCGGGCGGCGCGGAGCTGTGCGCGGATGGACTCGCGCCCCTGGAGCCGCACGTGCCCTGGAACCACGCCCTGCTCCTGGCGAGGGCCGAGTGCTACGCGCGGCGGGCGGACCCTCGCGCCGACGCGGCTCGGGAGGACCTGGAGCGCTACCTGTCCCAGATGCAGCCATCGTTCATGGACCGCGTGGGAGTGGAGGCGGCCCCCACGGGGACGCAAGCGGGCCCGGAGCCCCTGGCGGACGACACCCCGGCGACCAAGTAGGCCACGGCCCTCCGGCAATGGCACCTCCCGGCCCCGGAGTCAGGGGGCCGGGCGCGACATCCGCGCTTTCTTCCGAGCCGGCGAAGGACGCCAGCCCAGCATCATGCGAGCGTACGGCGTGGGCCCCATCTTGAGCCCTGGGATGTTCAGGTTGTCGCGCTGGCGGTCGAGCAGCGCGTAGTCGTTGATCAGCGACAGGCCCACCGTGGAGCTCAGCCAGAGGTCGCTGCCCAGGTGGACGTTGACGGTGGGCCCCGCCCGGACCTGCAGCTCGCGCAGGTAGTGCGCGTCCAGCGCCTGCATTTCAGGCGCGAACCGGGTGCGGAGCACCTGGACGTCGAGGGCGCCCACGATCCCCAGCTCCACCGTGTCCCCCAACTTTCGCAGCAGCGTGAGCCGGGGCAGGCCCACCTCCACGACATAGGGGCCCCGGCGATAGGTCACGTTCGCGAGGGGAATCACGGGAAGGCCATCGAAGGGCCACAGCGCGACCAGCCCGAACGACACCGCGAAGCCGGGTGTGTCCCCCAACTGATGGCTGGCCATCACGTACGTCACCCAGGACGTGTCGAGCGCGAGGTCGAAGGACGACTCGAAGTCCGTGCGGGTGCTGCCCTGCACCCCGGCGATGAGCATCCAGCGCGGCGCCACGGGCCGCACGAGCGTGAGCCCCAGCTGGATGCGATGGAACCGGCGATCCACCTCATCCTCGCCCGCGCCTCCAGGCCGAGGCACGTTCGCGCCCATCCGCCGCGTCTCGTAGCCGACCGAGGGCAACAGGTAGGTGCCGCCCAGGACGAGCGGAGGCAGGGGCACCCGCAGCTCCAGCAGCCGCCGCTCTTCCACGCGCGTCCGGCCGGCCTCCAGCGCGCCGCCGCCCATGAGGCTGAAGCCCACATAGAGCCGGTCGGCCTGTGTCTGCGCCAGGGCACGGCCACCGAAGAGAACCAGCGCGGCCGCGACCCAGCCGCTCCAGGCCTGGATTCGCCATCGCACCGCGCAGTGGAGGTCCACGCGCATCGCACCCTGCCTTCGCGAGACGGGGCCTCCGGTCCAGGCCCCAGGGCGGGGACTCTACCCTGCCCGGCCGTCTGGAGAGATGCCTGTTTTCCCCAAGACAGTTGGAGCTGGGGCGCCCGGCCGCTCAGCCGACCATGGCGTTCACCTCGTCGCTGAAGGCCGGGTCCTCGTCCGCGTGGACGAGGAGCGGCGGCAGCACGGTGAGGTCCGGCCGGCCGCCCTTCACCGCGTGGAGCAGCACCAGCTTCGCGGGCCGATCCATCCTCGGGTGCACCATGCGCACCGTGCGCGGCTCCAATTGGAGCGTGCGCAGCACCGACACCAGCTCGCTGAACCGCGACGCGGGGTACACCATGCACAGCCCTCCCCGGGGCACCAGCAGGTAGGCCGCGGCGCGCACCACGTCCGGCAGCTCGCAGGCGATCTCATGCCGCGCGAGCGCCTTCTCCAGGGACAGGTTGCTGCGGCCCGCGGTGCGCGCGCGGTAGGGCGGATTGCACACCACGTGACCGAAGCTGCTCGCGGGGAACATCTCCGGCACCTGCCGCAGGTCGCCCTGCACCAGTGACACCGCGCCCTCGCTGCGGTTCAGGTACACGTTGCGCTCGGCCAGGGAGAACAGCCCCGGCTGCAACTCCAGCGCGGTGAGCTCCGAGCGCCCGAACCGCCGCGCCAGCACCAGCGGGATGATGCCGCACCCCGTGCCCAGGTCGAGCAGCCGCCCCCGGTGCGCGCCCGCCTCGAACACGGCGAAGTGCGCCAGCAGCACTGGATCCAACGTGAAGCGGTAGCCCAGCCGGCGCTGGAGCACCTGCACCTCACCGCCGCAGATGGCGTCGAGCGTCTCCCCCGGCCCCGGCTCCAACCGCAGCCGCACCCGGCGGGGCCAGTCCTCCGGGGTTCCCGTCAGCGCCCGCACGTGGCCGTCAGACTTCGGGATCCATGAAGAGCAACCCCGCTGGCACGCGCGGCTCCACCCGCAGGGTGCGCGGCGGCAGCGTGGCCTGAGCCTCCATCACCGCCCGCACCTCCCACACGGGCGGCGGGTTGAGCGCGAAGCCCGCCTGGAACGTGCCGGCCTCCACCCCTCGCACCAGCGCCTCCAGCCCATGCACCGGATACACCTGCGGATGTCCGGAGGACTCCGGCTCCTGGATGCCCAGCACCGTGCGCAGCACCAGCGCGTTGAGCAGCGCCAGATCCAGGCTGCGCAGCGTGGGGTTCCGGGGCGCGCCCTTCAGGTGCGCCAGATCCAACCCCTGACGGAAGCGCAGGATGCGGCCCCGCCCTCCCGGCAACACCAGCAGCACCGCGTGCTGACCCGGCACCAGCGTGGCCAACCGCTCCCGCGCGGCCGCCAGACCCTGCGGCGTGGTGAGCGGCGCGTCCAGCTCCATCACGCGCGCATAGGCCGACACCAGCGTGAGGAACGTGTCCTCCTGGAAGGTCTCCACCCCCTTGAGCGCGCGGTGGATGGGGCACAGCTCCAGGCCCGGCTCGGACAGCGGCACCACCGCCGCCAGGGACGCGCCCTTCTCACTCAGCGCCGCCAGGGGCCGCATGGGCGCTTGATCCAACACCGCCTGAAGCCGCTTGGACACCGGCGAGGGTTCGATGCGCAGGAGCGACACCGGGCTGCCGTCGTACTGCCCCTTCCAGACGGAGATGCCGCGCTCGGCGGCCTCGGCCAGCAACGCGCGCAGGGCGCCATGGTCATCCGCCACCAGGGTGACGGCGGGCTCCACCTCCCACGCGCGCGGCCGGTAGGGGTCCTGCTCCAGCGACGGCACCGCGTCCGGTGTCAGCGCGCACAGCAGGTATCGCACCGGGGGACCGGAGAACCGGCCCGCGGGCCCGTGCAGCTCCACGACGTAGAGCGCCGGACGGGCATCCTTCAGCAGGCCACCGGCGTCGCGCAGGCGGCGCAGCTCCGCGCTCGGGTTCGCGGCCTCCAGCAGGGGCCGCACGTGCGTGGGCAGCGGGGCCGCGTTTCCGCGAGGAGGACCGTCACCGGGCTCCAGGGAGGAGTCCAGCGAGGCCAGGAGGGCCGAGAACGGGAGGACGCGCGCCATACCGGGGAAAGGTGGTGCCGCCCCTCCCCGCGCGCCAGGACGCCTGCTCGCCCGTCCTCCAGGCCGTCTACCACCAGACGTTCTTGTAGGGCCGGTCCTTGGCGGAGTGCCCGCTTCGCAGCGCGGACCGGTCCACGCTCTCCTCCCACAGCAGGCTCACGGTGGTGATGGCGCCCGCGGAGCCCAGGAAGGACAGCACGTAGGGCGTGGACTGGTTGAAGCCGCCCAGCACCACCCCGGAGAGGAGCAGCACCGCCGCGCCCACGCCCGCGCCGAAGAAGTCCGCGCGCAGGATTTGGGACGGCGTCGGGTTGTAGCGCATGGTCGCCAGCGCCAGCACGCCCGCGCCCACGCCCGGCGAGATGAGCAGCATGTCCTTCCACGTCTTGCCGGAGATGGACGTGCCGGAGAAGTGGACGATGGCCAGCAGCAGTGCGCTGTACGCCGCCGCCCAGCCCGCGCCGGAGGCCACCAGCAGTCCGTCCGCGAGCGGAAGCTGTCCGCCGCCAATGCCCGCCGTCAGCCACGCGCCCAGCTCCGCGCCCAGGAAGGCGGACCAGGTGAGCACGCCCGGGTCCTGCGTGATCAGGTCCATGAAGCCCGCGAAGAACATGCCGCCCACCAGCGAGTTGGCGATGCTGAAGTTCGCCATGGGCGTGTCCACCCAGTTGTTGAACTGCCACCACGCGGACGCGCCAAAGCCCAGGCCCGCGCCGATGAGGGTGCCCGCGAGCATCGACTCGCGCGAGCTGCGGTCGAAGCTGAAGTCCTTGGCGAAGGCCTGGGTGAAGAAGCCGCCCAGCGCGCCCATCGCGGTGTGGTGCAGCACGAACCGCAGGCTTCCGGGACCGGAGAGGAAGGGCCCCCGACGCCGCTGGCCGTCCAGGTACATGCCGCTGTTCTCCGGCGGCGGGCGGATGCGGGCGGCCGCGGCCTCCGCGTCGGACGTGGACTCCTGGTGCACGCTCAACGGCCGCTCGGTCAGCGGGGCCTGCGGCTCGGTGCGCAGGCGGTCCGGCTCCGGCGGCAGGCGGGGCGCGTCGCTCGCGGGAGCGCCTGTGTCGAAGGGGTCCGTCGGCCGCGCGGACCCATCCGCTTCCGGGCTCGACGAGGGCCGTCCGTAGGCGTCGTCGGACGGCGCCGCGGGCTGGGACGGCGGAGCCTCTTGCGACGGCGGCGCCGCGTACATCGGCGGCGCGGGCGCGGGCGGCGGCTGGGGCGCCGGGTACACGCCCGTCCCTCCCGCCTGCGCGAAGGCCATGCCGGGCAACATCAGCGCGACAGCGAGGACGGTGACAGGGAGGTTCCAGGTTCGACGGTGTGACACGCGTAGGGCTCCTTGGGTCCGGCCGTTTGGCAGAAAACCACAACCGGTTGGCGGGTGTTGGTTTTCCGCCGCGCGTCAAAGATTCTCGCGAGCCCATGCCTGAAGGAATCTCGTGGTCCGAACTCGCGGTCGACTCCGCTCGAATCCAGGTGGTGAAGGACGTCCCCTTCCCTCCAGGACAGCGGGACTTCGTTCTCTACTGGTGCATGGTCAATCACCGCTGGGAGGAGAACCACGCGCTGGACGCCGCCATCGCGCTGGGCAACCACCTGGGCCTGCCGGTCGTCGTCTACCAGGCCATCCGCCCGGATTACCCCTATGCGTCGGAGCGACTTCACGCGTGGGCGCTGGAGGGCATGGCGGACATGGCCCGGGGCTGCGCCGCGCGGGGGCTGCCATACTGGCTGGAGCTGCCGCGCACGGCGAAGGAGCACAAGCACCGGCTCGCGAGCCTGGGCAAGCGCGCGGCGGCTGTCGTGTCGGACCTCTTCCCCACGTACATCATCCCGGGACACCTCCGCGGCGCGGCGAAGGCGCTGCACGTGCCGCTCATCGCCGTGGACGCGTCGTGCGTGGTGCCCATGCAGCGCATCCCCGCGGCGCAGGTGGGGGCGTACGCGCTGCGGCCCAAGCTGCGCAAGCTGTGGCCGGAGTACCTGGAGCACCTCCTGCCCAAGCGCAAGGCGCGGGTCTCGGGAGCGTCGCTCCAGCCGGACTTCGACCTCTCCGACGCGGCCGAAGCGCGGGCCGCGCTGGACACGTTCGCGGTGGACCACGCCGTGAAGCCCCTGGCGGAGCGCGGCGGCCGCAAGGCGGGCCTGAAGGCCCTGGACGCCTTCCTCCACGAGCGGCTGAAGGACTACGACACCGGCAGGAATGATCCGGGGCGGGGCATGCAGTCCAACCTGTCTCCCTACTACCACTGGGGCAACCTCTTCCCGGGCGAGGCGGCGCGCGCGGCCATCGCGGCGAAGGGCAAGGACCACCCCTCGGTCCAATCCTTCCTGGAAGAGCTGCTCGTGCGCCGCGAGCTGGGCTTCAACTACTGCTTCCACACGCCCGGCCCGAAGCAACTGAGCGTGGCCTCCCTGCCCGCCTGGGCGCGCGAGACGCTCTCCCGCCACCAGAAGGATCCGCGTCCACACCGCTACACCTACGAGGACCTGGACCAGGGCCGCACCGAGGACCCGCTCTGGAACGCGGCCCAGCGCGAGCTGCGCGAGCGCGGCCGGATCCACAACTACCTGCGCATGCTCTGGGGAAAGAAGATCCTCGAATGGAGCCCCACGCCGCAGGAGGCCCTGGACCGCATCGCGCGGCTCAACGACACCTACGCCGTGGACGGACGCGACCCGGCGAGCGTCGCCAACTTCATGTGGGTCCTGGGACTGCACGACCGGCCCTTCCAGGAGCGCCCGGTGCTGGGGAAGGTGCGGCCCATGAGCTCGCTGCGCACCGCGGAGAAGTTCGACCTGGCCCCGTACCTGGAGCGCTGGGGCGCTCCACCCGGAGCGGCGGCCCCCGCCCCCGCGAAGGCGCGGCGCCCCCGGAAGAAGGCCCCCCGCCCGGCCGGCGGATGACAGACGCGCGAAGACGGCGGTTCACTTTCCGGCCCGGTGTCACTAAACCGCTCGGACGCACCCTCTTTCATCCGCGGATACAGGAGTCACGCCATGGGCACGTTGAAGTTCGAAGTCCCCCACAACCTTCCCAAGGACGAGGTCAAGAAGCGCGTCGAACAGCTCCTCCAGTACTGGGGCAGCAAGTACGGCGTGAAGTCGGACTGGCAGGGCGACGAGGGCGCGAAGCTCGCCGGCAAGGTGATGGGCATCAACCTGGATGCGAGCTTCGTCATCACCGACAAGGCCGTGTCGGGTGAGGGCACCGACCCCGGCATGCTCCTGCGCAGCCAGGCGAAGACGTACCTGCAGAAGAAGTTCGGCTCCGTGCTGGATCCAGCCAAGAGCCTGGAGCAGGTCAAGGGCGGTCTGAAGGACTGACCCCCCGCCGGGCCCTTCAGCCCGGCTGTTCCTCCAGCGCGGCCAGCGCATAGCGGGCCGCGCGGGAGATGGCCTCCGCCGAATCCAGCATCTCCGGGTAGTGCCCCGCCAGCGGGCGCTGCGGGTACTTCAGCTGCGCCACCGCGTTGCGGTAGCTGCGGCGGGCCGCCTCGAACTCCTGCGTGCGCTCCTGCACCTGCGCCAGCAGGTAGTGGCCAATGGCCAGCGTGGGCTCCAGGAAGAGCGCCTTGCTCAGCTCGGAGCGGGCCTCGGCCAGGCTCCCCGCCTGCATCGCCGCCACCCCGCCAAAGACGCGCGCCTCCACGCACAGGGGCTCGCGCTGGAGCGCCTGGCCAAAGGTGTCACGCGCTTCTCCAATGTGGCCGGTGAGCGAGTACAGGTTGCCCAGCGTGAGGAGCGCGTCCAGGTCGGACGGCTCGTCCACCAGCAGGCGCTTCACCCCATCGATGGCGCCGGCGAAGTCCCCTTGCACCATCTTCCGCACGGCCATGTTGAGGCGCTCCGCGGGCGGCAGCAGCTGCGGCCACGAACCGCTGGACCGCACGGCGCCGCCGTCCACCCCGGGGCGGGACGCGGCGGTCTCCACCCGCACCACCGGGAACGCACCGGAGGGCCGGTCCGTCGTCGCGCGGCGAGGCGCGTCCACGGCGCGAGGCGGTTCGGTCCGGAGCGCGGGGAACTCCCCCGTGCGCCGCCCCGCCAGGGGGCTCACCGCGGGCATCTCCGTGGTGGGCCTGCGCGGCGCGTCCCCGGAGCGGGCCCCGGACGCCTCGGCGATGCCCGCCGCGCGCAGCTTCGCCGCGGCCTCCGCGCTGGCCTGGAGCCGCTGGCGCAGCTCCTGCGCGAAGGACTCCGGACTGCCCGGGCGCGGCGGCGGCTCCGTGGCCAGGGACACGCGGGGAGGCGGCAGGGGGCGCTCCCCCAGCGGGCGCCGGTACACGAACGCGCCGTCCACTTCGATCATCTCGAAGCGGTCATAGACCTTGAACAGGCTCTCCGAGTACCCCAGGAACAACAGCCCGCCCGGGCGCAGCGCCGCGAGGAACCGGTCCATCAGCCCGCGGATGGTGGGCAGGTCGAAGTAGATGATGACGTTGCGGCACAGGATGAGGTCCAGCGACGCGGGCGACACCTTGTCGAACACCGGCGCGGCCAGGTTCTGGCCGTCGAAGCGGATGTACTCGCGCAGGATGGGCGACGCCTCGTAGCCGTCCTCCACCGAGCGGAAGAAGCGCTGCAGGCGCTCCGGACCAATCGCCATCGCCCGCCGCGTGGAGAAGCGCCCCTGCCGCGCGGCCTCCACCGCGGCCAGGTTCAGGTCGGTGGCCCACAGGTCCACCTCCACCGCGAGCGCCCCCAGCTCCGCCATCACCAGCGCCAGGCTGTAGGGCTCCTCGCCAGTGGCGCAGCCCGCGGACCAGATGGACACCCTGCGCATCTCACGGCGGGCCCGCGCGAGCATCTCCGGCAGCACGCTCTGCTCCAGCGCCCGGAACTGCTTCGCGTCGCGGAAGAACTCCGTGTGCCCCACCGTCACCAGCGGCAAGAGCGCGCGCAGTTCCTCCTCGCCGCTCGCGCTCATCAACTTCTGCAGGTACTTCTCCGGGTCGCTCAGGCCCAGCGCGGGCATGCGCGTGGACAGCGCCAGCCGGAGGCTGTGATAGCCATCCAGGGTGATCTTCAGCCCTGCCCGCTCCAGGAGGAGCGAGGAGAGCTGCTGGAGCACCTTGTTGCCCACGTTCAGCACGCGTCCACCCACTGCACGAGCGTCGGAGCGATGACATCCAGCGGCAGCACCTGCTGCGCCGCGCCCAGGAGCACCGCCTCACGAGGCATGCCGTAGACGACGCACGTCGCCTCGTCCTGCGCGATGGTACGCCCTCCCCGCTCGCGAATCTCCTTCAGGCCCCTGGCGCCATCACGGCCCATTCCCGTCAGGATGACGCCAATGCACCGCGAGCCGAAGGCCTCTCCGGCCGAAGTGAGCAGCATGTCACACGATGGGCGGAAGCCTCGCAGGGCGGGTCCCGAATCCAGTTCCAGACGGCCATCCGACTTCACCAGCAGATGTCCTCCCGAAGGCGCGATGTACACCGTGCCCGGCTCCATCCACGCGTCGTGCGTCGCCTCGACGACGCGCAGCGCTGTCTCCGTGGACAGCCAATGCGCCAGGCCCTCCGTGAAGCCCTGGCTGATGTGCTGACAGTAGGCGATGGGCGCCGGGAATCCCCGCGGAATCATCCGCAGCACCTGCGCCACCGCCTTGGGCCCGCCCAGCGACGCGGCCAGGGCCACCAGGGGAAACGGAGCTGTCGGTCCTTCCTGCGCCTGCTGCGCACGGGAGGCCCGGGGTGAGGCCGGTGGTGAGCGCACGCCCTTCACCTGCGCGAGCATCACCAGCTTGCGGCCGACGGCCGCCCAGAAGTCCGGCCCCGGGCTCATGGGCCGGTCCATCACGTCCAGCGCGCCCAGGGCCAGGGCCTGGAACGCCTGTTGTCCGGTGAGCACGCCCGGGTGCAACGCGAGGATGGGCGTGGGCCGCACGGCCATCACGCGCTCGATGGCGCCCAGCGCCTCCGAGGAGAGGAGGTCCACCAGGAGCACGTCCGGGAAGTGGCGCCGGACGACGCCCTCCGCGCCCGCGTACTCCGCCTCCGGGGGCCCCACGGCCACCAGGGACTCCCCGTCGAAGAGCCCGCGCACCAGCGCGCGCAGGCCCCGCCCCACCAGGAGGACCCGGAACGCGAGTCCCGTCACCGCCGTGCCGCCGCCCACGAGAGGCTCCTCAGGTCAGCCGATCGATGGACTGCGCCAGGCTCTCCACGCCCAGCTCGCCCTTGACCAGGTACGCATCCGCGCCCGCGTCCAGCCCGCGCCTCTTGTCTTCTGGCGACGCGAGCGACGACAGGATGATGACCGGGATGCGCGCCACGGCGGGCGTCCCCTTCAGCCGCCGCGTGAGGGAGAAGCCGTCCAGCTTGGGCATCTGCACGTCGGTGAGGATGAGATCGTACGTGTTCGTCTGCACCTTCGCATACGCCTCCTCGCCGTCCTGCGCCTCCTCCACGGAGTGGCCCAGCGCCTTGACGAGCGCGCCTTCCGTCGCGCGCGCGATGGGCGAGTCGTCCACCAGCAGCACGCGCAGCCGGCGGCTGGCGGGCGCCTGGGTGACGGGGCGGGCCATGCGGCGCACCTCCGTCATGATGTCCGGCACGTGCAGGAGCACCGCGATGCGCCCGTCCTCCAGCGCCGCCGTGCCCGCGATGAAGGGCGCGCCCTTGAGGAACTCACCGCCGCAGGGCTTCACCGCCACCTCGCGCTCGTCCACGAAGCCGTCCACCACCAACGCGGCGTAGTCGTCGCCGTGACGCACCACCACCGCGGGCGGCTTGTCGAAGCGGTTGCCGCCGTTGAGCCCCAGCAGCGGCCCCAGCGCCACGAGCGCCGTGGGCTTCCCCCGGTGCCGCACCGCCAGCGTGCCGAACACCTCCATGCGGTCATCCGGCTTGATGCGCATGACGGCCACCACGTCCGCGGCGGGCATGCCATAGACGTCGTCGCCCAGGCGCACCAGCAGCACCTTCATCAGGGCGAGCGACTGCGGCAGCCGCAGCGTGACGGTGGTGCCACGGCCCTGGCGGCTCGTGACGCCCACGGACCCGCCCAGCGTCTCCACCTTGCGCTTCACCACGTCCATGCCCACGCCGCGGCCGGACAGCTCGCTGACCGTCTCGCGGGTGGAGAAGCCGGGGCGGAAGATGAGCTCGATGGCCTCGCGCTCCGACAGCGCCGCGGCCTGCACCGGCGACAGGAGGCGCTTGTTGACGGCCACCTGCTTGAGCCGGTCGGTGTCCATGCCCCGGCCGTCGTCCTCCACCTCGATGTGGAGCATGTCGCCGTCCACGCGCACCCGGATGCGGATGCGGCCCGTGTCGGGCTTGCCCATCTGCTGGCGGAAGTCCGGAGACTCCAGGCCGTGGTCCACCGCGTTGCGCAGCAGGTGCACCAGCGCGTCGCGCACGTCGGCCAGCATGGACCGGTCCACGCCGATGTCGGCGTTCTCGATGATCAGGTCCACTTCCTTGTTCTGCGTCTTCGCGATGTCGCGCACCGCGCGGGGGAACGCGTCGAAGACGGTGGACAGCGGCACGAGGCGCGCTTCGGCCACGTGGTCCGCCAGCTGCGCCAGGTTGCCGTGCAGTGTGTTGATGCCGTCCCCGTTGCGGCGCACGAAGCGGAACGCGTCGTCGCGCAGCATGTGCAGGTCGGCCTCCGCGCGCTCCAGCTCCGTGCGCACCGCGTCCGGCACTTCCACGTCCTCGGAGATCCGCAGGAAGCGGTCGCCCAGGCGGCTGAAGCGCTCGAACAGCTGCGCCGTCTCCGTGCTGCGAAGCCGGCCACGGGCGCTCTCCACCAACAGGTCGCCGGCGAGCAGGCCCAGCGAGTCCAGCACCTCCACGTTCACGCGGATGCTGCGATCCGCGATGGAGCTGGCCTTCGCGGGGTTCGGGGCCTCGTCCTCCTTCGCGGGGCTGGGCGCCGGGGCGGAGGGCGGTGCGACGGGCGCGGCCTGCGCGGGCGGCATCGCGGCCACCGCGGACGAAGCCGCGGCGACCGCGGGCGTGGCCGCTGGTGGCGGAGCCACGACCTTTGGCGGGGCCACGGGCGGCGCGGCGGAGGCGGCGGGCTTGCGCACCGGGCCCAGGGCGGGGACCGGATGGCCGGACACCTCCGACAGGGCCTTGACCATCTCCTCGGTGGCGGACGTACCGGTGTGGGCGGCGTCCAGGTCCTCCAGGAGGTCCGACAGCACGTCGCATGCGCGGAGCATGACGTCCGTGGCGGTCTCGGTGGCCGTCTTGCCTTCGCGCTCGGCGCGCAGGACGTCCTCGGCCGCGTGCGCGAGCTGCCCGATGGCGGCCAGGCCCAACATGCGGGCCTCGCCCTTCATCGTGTGCAGTTCGCGCGCGACGTCGTCCGCGGCCTGCTCCGCGGTCTCCTTCTCCAGGTCGATGACTCCCAGTTGGATCTTCTGGAGTCGGTCGGCCGTGACCTCCTGGAACTTCTTCAGGAGGGATTTCTTGAGGGCCTCGGTGTCCATGGGTCGCGGGCGTCAGGGCGCGCGAGGCGCCCGTCGACCCATTTCTCCCCTCAGGAGAACGTCTAGTCGGCCTTGAAGCGCTTGATGAGTTCCGCGAGCCGGCCCGCGAGCTGGGTGAGCTCGGCGGCGGCCCCGGTGGCCTGCTTCGACGCCTGCGTCGTCTGGCGCGTCACGTCCTCGATCTCCGCCATGGAGGCCACCACCTGCTCGGTGGCCGTGCGCTGCTGCTGGGTCGCCAGGTTGATGACCCGGGCCGCGTCGCTCGTCTCCTGCACGCCGGCGAGGATGCCCTCCACGGCCTGCGCCGCCACCGCGCCCAGCTTCTCACCGGACTCCGTGGCGTGCTTGGACGCGTCCGCCGCGCCCGCCGCCGCGGCCGTGGCCTCGCGGATCTCCGTGATGAGGTTCTTGATCTCCTTGGTGGACTCCAGGACGTTCTCCGCCAGCCGGCGCATCTCCGCCGCGACGATGGAGAAGCCCTTGCCCGCCTCGCCCGCGCGGCTGCCTTCCAGCGCCGCGTTGAGCGCCAGCAGGTCGGAGCGGTCCGCGATCTCGTCGATGACCTCCACCACCGTGCCAATGCGCTCCACGCGCTTGGACAGCTTGGAGATGGAGTCCGCCACCGCGACCCCGTCGCTGCGGATCTGCTGCATGGCCTGGATGAACTCGCCAATGGCGCCACGGCCCGCGCGGGCCGCGCCCAGCGTCTCCTCCGCCACGCGCGCCACGCTGCCCGCGTTCTCCGCGATCTGCGCGGAGGCGTGCTTCAGCTCCTCCATGGTCGCGGTCGTCTCGTGGATGGCCGCGGCCTGCTCGGTGGAGGACGTCTCGTGCTGCGTGGACGCCGCCAGCACCTGGTTGGCGGAGGACGACAGCCGCAGGGCGGCCTCGTTGATCTCCCGCACGAAGATGCGCAGCGTCTCGATGACCTTGCCGAAGCCCTCCAGCAGGGGCCCGAGCTGGGGGTCCTCGGTGGACGTGTTCCAGCGCGACAGGTCGCCCTCGCGCACCAGGATGATCAGCGAATCCAGCGCCTGATCGATCTCCTGGGCCGCCACCTGCTTGCGGTGTTCAGCGGAGGAGAACTGCTCCAGCACCTGGTTGAGCAGGTGGCCAAAGCCCGTGGGGTCCGCCTGGACGCGATCCTGCGGCACGCGCGCGTTCAGGTTGCCGGACAGCACCGACATCAGCGTGTCGGTGAAGGGCTTGAGCGGATCCACGACCGCGTTGGCGCTGGCGGCCTTCGCGCCCGGGGACTTCCTCGCGCCGCGGGACTTCGCCGCGGGCTTCTCGTTGGGGCTCTCCAGGGACATGTGTGTCAGTGCCTTCCTTGCGTCTTCAAGGTTTCCGCCAAATCAATCAGCAACACCGGACGCCCTGCCTCACCCTCCAGGCAGACGCCCACCGCGTAGGAAGCCGCCGCCGCCGCGGACGGCATGCGGCGCAGCACGCCCAGCGCCACGGAGCGCACCCCGTTGACGCCGTCCACCTTCAGGTGGCCCTCGCCCTCGGGGGTGTCGAAGACCAGCGCGCGCAGGCCCTTGTGGGGCAGGCCCAGGGCGGGCACGGTGAGGTCCTCCGGGAGCGCCCGGTCGATGCGCAACACCTGCGACGCGTCCGTGCCGTATTCGGCGTCGCCAATCTGGAAGAAGAGGATGTCCACCTCTCCCAACGGTGCGTCCGGATCCAGCTCGGGCACCGGCTCGTCCAGGAAGGCGTTGGCGCTCATCGCATCACCGCGCGCTGACGGGCCGTCTGAAGGAGCTTGGAGAAGTTGAGCAGGTTGAGGCTGTCCTGGGGGCCCGTGCCCTGCTGCACGACGCCCAGCAGGTGTTCGGCGGCCTGATCACCGCCCAGGGGCGGCGGGAGGATGTCCGCCACCGGCACGCGGCGCAGGCCGAGCACGGTGTCCGCCACCACGCCGGAGACGTAGCTGCCGCTGACGCCCACGAAGATGCGGGTGCGCTGACCGATGCGCGCCTCGCCCTTGCTGAGGAAGCGCAGCAGGTCCACCACCGGCAGCACCTGACCGCGGTGGCCGGTGACGCCCAGGATGAACGACGGCGTGCGCGGCAGCGGCGTGAGCAGTCCGGCGCGCAGCACCTCGAGCACGTTCTCGCTCGGGACGCCGAAGCGCAGCTCGCCCACGCGGAAGCAGAAGAATTCCTGCTCCGGCCGGGCCTGGGCGGCCACCGTGCGGTCTGGCGCCATGCGCAGCGCGCGTTGGAGGGGAGTGGAGGTCGGGGTCAAGGCAGCGAAGTATCCTGGACGGGGAGAAAGGGGGTCAAGGGTCCATCGTCCCAAGCGGACCGGCCGCCTGCTCTCCGTTTCGATGGTCCGCCGTGGACCAAAGGTGTAGGGTTGTGGGCTGGGAGCCCCTGAGGAGGACGATGTCCCGCGTACTGGTCATTGACGACAGCCCGATGCTTCTGGAGCTCACCGTCCGGGCCCTGACCGCCGCCGGCTACGAGGCCAGCGGCGCCCAGGACCTGGCCGCGCTCGACCAGAAGCTCACCGAGGGCCCGTTCGCGCTCATCCTCATGGACGTGAACATGCCGGAGATGTTCGGCGACGATGTCGTCGAATACCTCCGCCGCCAGAAGGGCGTCACCGCCAAGCTCGTCCTCTACTCCGACATCTCCGAAGCGGAGCTGGACGCGAAGACGAAGAACTCCGGCGCGGACGGCTACATCCTCAAGAGTGGAGGCCTGGAAGGCGTCCTGGGGGGTGTCATGGGACTCATCGGCGCCCCGGCGCTGAACGTGCCCGCCGCGGTCCCCTCCCCCGCCCCGGCCGCGAGCCCCGCCGCCCCCGCCGCGGCGCCCCCGGCCGCGCCCGCCGCCGGCGCCCTGAAGGCGGTGGCCGCCGGCGCCCGCAAGCCGCGCATCCTCATCGTGGATGACAGTGAGATGACGGCGCGGATCATCGAGGCGGACCTGGTGTCCAAGGGCTTCGAGGTCCACGTCGCGGACACCGCCGACAAGGCCACGAAGATCATCCTGAAGAAGCAGACGCGCCCGGACCTGGTGCTCCTGGACGTGCGCATGCCCAACGTGAACGGCGAGCAGTTCTGCCGCTTCATCAAGAGCAACAGCCTCTTCAAGGGCATCAAGGTGCTGCTGTGCTCCGGGGAGAACGTCGAGGAGCTCCAGCGCATCTGCCGCGAGGCCGGCGCCGACGGCTACATCCCCAAGGACGCCGTGATGGGCAACCTCGTCGCCAAGGAGCTGATGCCCCCCGGCGCCGAGTAGTCCCCGCTCGCCTCAGGGCATCTTGGCCGCCTCGGGCTTCCCGGCATCCGCGGCGCAGGAGCCCTGCTGGGCCAGCGCCTTCATCTGGTTCTGAACATCCGCCGACTTCGCCTCGCTGGGCTTCGCCTCCACGTACCGCTGGAGCGCGGCCAGCGAGTCGCAGGGCCGGTTGAGCGCGTCATAGGTCTTGAGCAGCGCGTTGAGGATGGGCCGCTGGGCGGGCTGGAGGTCGAAGGCCTTCTGGAAGTCCGCCGCGGCGCCTTCGTTCTGGCCCAGGGCCTCCTGCGACAGGCCCCGCCACACGTGGTAGCTGGCGTTCTCCGGCTGCACCGCCACCAGCGCCGTGGCGTCCTTCAGCGCCTTCGCCTTCTCCCCCTGCCTCGCGTTGGCCGTGTACGACAGCTGGAGGAGGACGACGTTGGGGCCGCACGCGGCGACGAAGGTGTCCGACGCCCGGGCGACGCCCTTCAGGTCGTTGGCGCTCATCAGCAGCTGCGCGTACTCCTGCGCCTTCGCCTTGTCGCAGGGCGTCTCCTCCAGCTCCGCGCGCAGCTTGCGCACGAGCGGCTTCTTCAAGCCGTAGTCGAACTCCGGCTCCTCGGGCGCCTTGCTGCACGCGCCGAGGACGGTGACGGCGCCAGAGGAGACACAGATGACGGCGATGCGGAACGCGGACGAGAAGGAGACGGACATGCCCGGCTCTGTAGCCGTCCCCTCCCGGAGGGTCAAACCCCAGGCGTGCCCGCGGCGTTCTCGCGCTCGTCCAGGCCCCGCGCGAAGTTGCCGATGATGAGCCCTGGCCGCGCCGTCTTCAGCCGCTGCAGGAGCGTGCGGATCCCCACCGGCTCGCCGCCCGCGCCCTGGCCTCGCGCGACCTCCAGGTACTGGAGCGGGTCGATGCACAGCGAGCGCGTCTGCACCTGATCCACGCGGTACTTGCGCACCAGGTTCTCCAGCGCCTGGACCTCGCCCTCGCGGTCGGTGACGCCGGGGAACAGGAGCAGGTTGAGCGCCAGGTACGCACCGCGCTCGCGCGCCAGCGCGATGGACGCCTCCACGTCCTCCCAGCCGTACTTCACCGGCTTGTAGTAGGCCTCGTAGAGGCCCTTGGTCGCGGCGTTGAGCGACACGCGGACGGCGTCCAGCCCGGCGTCCAGCAGCGCCTCGAGCCCGTGCGTGAGGCTGGCGTTGGTGTTGATGTTGATGGA
The DNA here is from genome assembly GCF_009909145.1 of Corallococcus silvisoli. Taxonomy (NCBI): domain Bacteria; kingdom Pseudomonadati; phylum Myxococcota; class Myxococcia; order Myxococcales; family Myxococcaceae; genus Corallococcus; species Corallococcus silvisoli. The sequence goes on along the minus strand of NZ_JAAAPJ010000012.1, from coordinate 236,808 downwards.
GCCCCGGTCCGTCTTCGCGCGCATCAGGCGGATGGACTCCGCGATGAACTTCCAGCGCGTGAGCGGCTCGCCCTCGCACCCCTGGCCGAAGCTCACCATGGTGCGGCCCGGCGCGTGCTCCAGGTGGTACAGGCCGATGGCCGCCATCTCCTCCGCGGAGGGACCGTCATCCATGCGCTCGTGCGAGGCCGGAGGGCCGTCCGCGGGCTGATCCGAGATGCAGCCCACGCAGCGCGCATTGCACATCACGGACGCGGGGATGGCACCCTCGTCGCGCGCGTAGAAGATGTTCTGCGACGTGAAGCACCGGTACAGGAGCGCGCACGTCTTCAACTGCTTGAGCACGCGGCTGTCCGGGAAGCGCTCCATGTGCGCGCTGACGAGCCCCTTCAATTCAGGCGTGGAGTACGCCTCCGGCTCCCAGTGCGAGCGCCGGTCGGTGTGGATGGCCCACGCGACCGGACCGTCCTTGCCCCACGCCGCCGCCGTGTATGCCCACTGAGGCAACACGGGCCCGCTGCCCTTCACCTCCCCGGGCAGGAACGTGCGCGTGTAGCCGGGCGGCAAGAGCGCGCCCACCGCGTTGGGCACGAACGTCTTGCCCCCCGCCTTCATCTCGCGCACCAGCTCCAGCTCACCCGAGTCCGGGTTGAGCCCCACGGGCAGGCGGCCAGGCAGGTGCACCAGGCGCCCCGCCGCCGGCAGGGCGATGGGCTTGTCCTGCGGTGGCACGAGTTCCTCGCCGCTGCGCAGGGTGGCGATGAGGTAGGGATGCTCCATCACCCGGCCCTTGGGGTCCGCGAAGAGCAATTTCGGCGCGTGCGTCATGGGCCGTTAACTAACACGGGTGGACCGCGATGCGTCCAACGCCTCGCGTCATGTGGATGGATGAATGAAGTCCATCACAGCCGACACTCCTGGCGCCGGAGCGCGCCTTGAAAGCGCAGGTGCGCTGGTCTATGGGTCCGCCACGTTTTCCGCAGTCCCCCATTCGTCGGAGGCAGTCGTGATCGTCGGAGTTCCCAAGGAGATCAAAACCCGCGAGTACCGTGTCGGCATGGTGCCCGCGGGCGTTCGCGCGTTGACCAGCGCGGGCCACACGGTGCTGGTGGAGACGAACGCTGGCGTCGGCTCCGGCATCCCGGATTCGGAGTACCAGCGCGTCGGCGCGCAGATCATCTCCAGCGCGGATGAGGTCTGGAAGCGCGCGGAGATGATCGTCAAGGTGAAGGAGCCCATCGCGCCGGAGTACGAGCGCATGCAGCCCGGGCAGATCGTCTACACGTACTTCCACCTGGCGGGCGTGGATCCGGAGCTCACCAAGACGCTCATCAAGAAGAAGGTCACGGCGGTCGCCTACGAGACGCTCCAGCTGGACGACGGCAGCCTGCCGCTGCTCAAGCCCATGTCCGAGGTGGCCGGCAAGATGGCCATCCAGGTGGGCGCCGCGTGCCTGGAGAAGGCCCACGGTGGCAAGGGCATCCTGCTGGGCGGCGTGCCCGGCGTGCGCCGCGGCCGCGTGGCCGTCATCGGCGGTGGCGTGGTGGGCCTGTGCGCCGCCAAGGTCGCCGTCGGCATGGGCGCGGAAGTGACCATCCTGGACGTGAACCTGGAGCGCCTCACCTACCTGGACGACGTGTTCCTCGGCCGCGCGCAGACGCTGGCGTCGGACACGGAGTCCATCGCGCGCACCGTGCGCGAGTCGGACCTCGTCATCGGCGGCGTGCTCATCCCCGGCGGCAAGGCGCCCAAGCTGGTGTCGCGCGAGCTCATCGCGGAGATGGAGCCCGGCTCCGTCGTCGTCGACGTGGCGGTGGACCAGGGCGGCTGCATCGAGACCTGCAAGCCCACCACGCACGACAACCCCACGTTCACCGTGAGCGACGTCGTCCACTACTGCGTGGCCAACATGCCCGGCGCCGTGCCGCAGACGTCCACGTTCGCGCTCACCAACACCACCCGCCCCTACTCCCGGAAGATCGCGGACCTGGGCCTGGTGGAGGCCATCAAGTCCGACCGCGCCCTCCAGCGCGCCATCAACACCTACAACGGCCACATCACCTACGAGGCCGTCGCCAAGGACATGGGGTACGACTACGTGCCCCTGATGGACGCGCTCGGCGGCAAGCGCTAGCAGCTGCCTGCCCCCCGACCGGCCAGCCCTGTGCTGGCCGGTTGCCTGGCGGGGACCCTCGTCCGGGGGTCCCCTCCGGTTCCCACCCTGTGGAATAAATGATCCCGCCGGGCGTCTCCGCACTCCAGAAGCGGGCATGCGGGCGGCGCGGCAGGGGAAAGCGTTGTTGACCCGTCTGTTCCGGTGCATAGATTGACCGTTAGGCAGGCGACGCATTCCCCAATCATTTCGGGCCCCTGGAAGGCGGGAGCATGATGCTGGACTTCAGGCAACCCAACCGGACGAAGCAGGAATTCGAAGAGCTGGCGCTGGCGCACCTGGATCCGCTCTATTCGGCGGCCCTTCGGTTGACCAAGAACGAGCGCGACGCCGAGGACCTGGTGCAGGACACCTGCATGCGGGCCTACCGCTTCTTCGACAAGTTCGAGCGCGGGACCAACATCAAGGCCTGGCTCTTCAAGATCCTCACCAACACCTTCATCAACCGCTACCGCCGCAAGGTGAAGGAGCGCACGGTGGTGGAGGGCGTGGAGCGCGAGGCGGTCCACGAGCGCTTCGTGAGCCGGGACGCGACGGACTTCGCGGCCAACCCCGAGCAGTACTTCTTCGACCGGCTCCTGTCGGACGACGTGCTGCGCGCCATCGACTCGCTGCCCATCGACTTCCGGCTGGTGGTCATCCTCGCGGACCTCCAGGAGTTCTCCTACAAGGAGATCGCGGAGATTCTGGAGTGCCCCGTGGGCACGGTGATGAGCCGGCTGTTCCGCGGACGCAAGCTGCTGCAGAAGACGCTGCGCGAGTACGCCGAGGGCCAGGGTGTCTTCCGTCACGACGGAGACCCGGTCCAGGTGCCCGCGGATCTGGAAGAGTACCGGCGCCGGAAGAAGGCAGGCTAAAAAGCAGTTGGAGGGGCGTCGTCTTCTCTCCGACCCGCCTCATCGAGCGCCCATGACCTGCCAGGAACTCGAGCGGTTGCTGTATCCGTACCTCGACGGCGAATTCCAGCCCGAGGAACGCCACGATGTGGAGTCGCATCTCGAAGGCTGCGCCGCGTGTGTCGCGCGCGTGGACGAGGAGATGCAGCTCCGTCAGACGCTGCGGCGCGCGGCGAAGCACGCCATCGCGTCCAAGGGCACGCGCGCGCCGGCGTCCCTGCGCGCGGGCATCCAGTCCGGCCTGCACCGCGAGCAGCGCCGCGCCCAGGTGAGCCAGTGGCTGCGCGCCGGGGCCATGGCCCTGGTGGTGGTGACGGTGAGCGGCGGCTGGATGATGTACCAGTCCGGGAGGGCGCAGAAGGCGACCATCCTGGAGGCCGTGCAGCGCCACACGCGCCAGCGGCCCCTGGAGTTCGTCGCGGGCACGCCGGAGCAGATTGAAGCGTGGTTCAACGACAAGGTCGAACACCGCATCACCCTGCCCCGCCTCCAGCAGGCCCGGCCCGTGGGCGCGCGCTTCTCCACGCTCAACGGCCAGGAGGTCGTCTACGTCAGCTACGAGACCCAGCCGCACCGCGCGAACGAGCCCAAGCGCAACATCGGCGTGTTCGTGTATCCGGCGACGGGCCAGCGGGTGATCAAGGACGAGGGCCCCACGGTGGAGAACGTCGCGGTGGACTCGAGCCAGGCGTACAACGTCGTCACCTGGCGTGATCAGGACATCACCTACGAGCTGGTGACGGACATGGACGACGCCGCCATCCTGCAGATGCTGAGGGATCAGGAGCTGCGCTCCAACGGTCTGGTGCGTCCCGCCCAGGTGAAGCCCGCCGTGAGCATCCAGCCCGTCTCGCTACAGCCCTGAAGTAGCCGGACATCGTGGGGGCCGGGTGGTCGCCTGCTCAACTGAATACCGGGCGTTGCGCCCGGTGTGAAGATTGACGGTCCCATGCATGGCCGATAGCCTCGACGGCGATTCTCCTCTCGCGCGCCACCGCTGAGTTTTCTCGGTGTCACACCGCGCGCCGCACCCCCAGGATGGCCGTCCCTTCATGTCCAAGCGAATCCTGATCGTCGAAAGCGACGCCACCCTCTCCGCCACCCTGCAGCAGGCACTGGAAGCCCGGGGCTTCACGGCGCAGACGACGGGCGACGGAAAGGGCAGCGTGGAGCTGATCCGCCGTGAGCGGCCGGACCTCGTGGTGCTCGCGGTGGACCTGTCCGCGGGACAGAACGGCTATCTCATCTGCGGCAAGCTGAAGAAGGACGACGAGCTGAAGACGGTGCCCATCGTCATCATCGGCAGCCCGGACGGCTTCGCGGCCCATAGCAAGCTGAAGGCGCGCGCGGACGAATACGTGGCGAAGCCGGTGGACACCTCCGTGCTGGTGGACCGCGTGGGCGGCGTGATCGGCTTCCCGGAGCCGCCCGTCAGCGAAGAGGTGGTGGACGAGAGCCTCACCCTCGACTCGCTGGGCAGCGAGCCCGCGACGGACTTCGGCGAGGAGATCGCCGTCGACACGGGCGAGGAGCCCGCGGTGGCCGGCGAAGACCTGGACATGCTCGACGACGCCTTCGGCGACCTGTCCGAGCCCGTCACGGGCACTCCCGAGGAGGAGCCCGTGGTGGCCCCGCCGGAGGAGGCGGAGACGCCGTCCGCCCTGGAGGAGATCTCGGCGCTCGACTCGCTGGGGCCGGACAACGACGACTCGCTCGACGTGCTGGGAGACCTGGGCGACGAACCGGAGGAGAAGACCGTCGTCGGCTTCATGCCGCCGGTGGATCCGGAGCCGGTGGTGGCGCCCACCCCGCCCCCCCGCGCACCCGCCGCGCCGCTGCGCGCGGTGCCCCCGCCCGCCGCCGCCCGCCCCGCGGTGGCCGCCGTCGCGGTGACGCCGATCTCGACGGGACCGTCCGCCGCGGACGTCGCGGAGCTGCGCAACCTGCGCGCGAAGGTGGCGGAGCTGCAGAGCGCGCTGGAGGACTCGCGCGGCCAGGCGTCGCAGGCCGAGGAGCGCGTGCAGTCGCTGGAGTCCGAGCTCCAGGCGAAGACCACGGAGCTGGAGGCGTCGCGGTCCACCGCCGGGAAGAGCGACAAGGACACCTTCGCGCTGCGTGACACCGTCAACAAGCGCGACAAGGAGATCCTCCGCCTCAAGTCGGAGCTGAACCAGAAGGACCAGGAGATCATCGAGCTGAAGGATCAGCACCTGGAGCTGGAGCAGAAGGCCAGCACCTCCGACGAGGAGCTGAGCCGCCGCGACGCGCAGATCAAGACGCTCACCAGCCGCACCGAGCAGCTCACCACGGAGCGCAAGCGCGTGGACCAGCAGCTCGCCACCGCCAAGGAAGAGGCGCGCGGCGCCACCGCGAAGCTGGGCGCGCTCCAGGCGGAGCTGGATCAGCACCAGGCCCAGGCCCAGGCCTTCCAGGGCGAGTCCGAGTCCCTTCGCGCCCAGCTGTCCCAGCAGGACGCGGACCTCCAGGCGGCGCGCGAGGAGGCCGAAGGGCTGCGCGCCCAGGTGGAGGCGGCGCAGGTGGAGGCCGAAGGGCTGCGCTCGCAGTTGGAGCAGTCCCAGGCGGATCTCTCCGCCCAGGGCGCCCAGGCCGCCACGGAGGCGGACGGGCTGCGCTCGCGCATCAGCGAGCTGGAGCAGGCGGCGGTGCGCAACGAGGAGCGCGTGACGAAGCTCTACGCGCGCATCAAGGGCGACGAGAAGCTGCGCGAGAAGACGAAGAAGGCGCTCGCCATCGCGCAGCAGCTGCTGGATGAGCCCGGCACCTCCGTGGGCGACGACGCCGACGAGGAAGCCGCGGCCTGAAGCACCCGCGGGCGGGGGAAGGCGCGGGAAGCACCCGCCCTCCCCTCCCGAAGCCCGGGGACGGCCCGGGCTACTTGCCGCCGTCCTTCTTGGGGGCGGTCTTCTTTTCATGCAGCTTCTTGGCGAAGGACTGCACGGCGGCGGGCACGTTCTTGTCGCGCGACAGGTCCTTCAGCTCCGCGTCGCGCAGCGTGTTGAGGAACTTCATGGTGACGGTGAGCGGCACCTTGGGGTTCTTCACCAGCGCGAGCTTCACCTTCTGCATCTTCGTCCACTCGCGGTTGTTGTAGATGACGCGCAGGACGTCTTCGTTGACGGCGCGGTTCGCGGCGCTCGCGAGCACCTCGCCGTCGGTGATGCGCGGGCTGCGGATGACGGCCACGCAGACGAGCTTGTTGGTGTCGCGGATGAGGGCGGAGCGCGCCTCCTTGTTGCCCAGCGTCCCCAGCTTGATCTTCTCCGCGATGGACATCTTCATGATGCGCTGCGCGAGCGTCAGGCGCTTGCCCTCCTCCATGGGGGCGGCGTCCTCCGCCTGCGCTTCCGTGCCCAGCTCCTGGAGCACCTCCTCCGCGGTGGGGCCCGGATCCGGCGGCGCGGCCGCGGCCTGGGGGCCGTAGATGCGCACCCGGGCCGCCTGCATCGCCGGCACGTCCGCGAGGATGAGGCCGCTGCGCACCGCGAAGTCGCAGACGCCGTCCACGAGCGACACCGGGACGCCGGGGTTCGCGCACAGGTTGCGGACGATGGACTCGTTGCGCAGCAGGCGCAGCTGGTTCTGGGAGATGATCTCCGCCACCTTCGGACTGCACGTGGCGGCCACGTCGGCCACGGCGTCGTCCGGCGTCTCGGAGTTGAGGACCAGCATCTCCGCGTAGGCTTCCTTGTCCTTGAGCAGGCCCAGGAAGTAGCCCAGCACGGGCGGAGGCACGCCTTCGTCGCGCAACGCGGAGCCCAGGATGCGGTCCGGCAGCGACGCGCACGTCTTGGCGGCCGTCTCGCGCACGTTCGCCTCCGGGTCGAAGGTGAGCATGAAGAGCGCGCCCAGCATGTCCGCCGGATTGAGCGGCACCAGCGACTTGGCCGCCATCATCCGCAGCGGCACGGGGGCATTGGGGTCCACGTGCTTGCGCAGGTTGGGCGGCAGGAACTCTGCGTTGAAGGGACAGCCCGGGGGCGGGGCCGGAATGGTGGGATCAGTGGCGGTGCTCATGACGCGTGATTCCTTCCGTAGATGATGCGCAGCCCCTCCAGGGTGAGGAACTCATCCACTTCCTGGATGGCCTTCGATTCACTGGCCACCAGCGGGGCAAGGCCCCCGGTGGCCACCACTTTCGCGGAGAAGCCCATCTCCGCCTCCATGCGCGCGCACAGGCCGTCCACCATGCTTACGTAGCCGTGGACGAGGCCGGACTGCATGGAGTGCACGGTGTTGCGACCCACCACGTGCGGCGGCCGCGCGAACTCCACGCGCGGCAGCTTGGAGGCATTCTGGAACAGGGCCTCCATGGAGATGTTGACGCCCGGACAGATGGCGCCGCCCAGGTACTCGCCCTTGGGCGTCACCGCGTCCAGCGTCGTCGCGGTGCCGAAGTCCACCACGATGAGGCCCCGGTGGTGCTTCTCGTAGGCGGCCACCGCGTTGACGATGCGGTCCGCGCCCACTTCCCGCGGGTTGTCGTAGAGGATGGGCATGCCCGTCTTCACGCCCGGCCCCACGAACATGGGGCGCGTCTTGAAGTAGCGCTCGCTCATCTTCTCCAGGCTGAACTGGAGCGGCGGCACCACGCTGGACACCACCACCGCCTTCACCTGGTTCGCGTCGATGCCGCTCCAGCCGAAGAGCTGGCGCACCAGGATGCCGTACTCGTCCGCGCTCCGGCGCGCGCTCGTCTCCAGGCGCCAGTGGTCCAAGAGCCGCCGGCCCTCGTACACGCCGAGAACGGTGTTCGTGTTGCCAACGTCGATGGCCAGGAGCATCACGCGCGCACTCTAGCGTTGGGGACGCAGCTGCTCCACGTCCCCCGCCAGCACGCGCTCCACGCGGCCGTCCGCCGTGCGCACCATCAGGGCGCCCGAGGGGTCGATGTCCTCCGCGAACCCCTCCCAGTCGCCCCGGTCCGTGCGCACCCGCACCCGCTGCCCCAGGGTGCTGGAGAGGGCCTTCCAGCGGGTACGCACCGCGTCGAAGCCAGAGGCGAGGTACGCGTCCAGCCAATGCTCCAGCCGCGTCCAGAGGGCCGCGGCGAAGGGGGCACGGGCCACCGGCCGCCCCAGGACCTGGGCCAGTGACGTGGCCGTGACGCGCAGCTCCTCCGGGAAGTGCTCCTCGCCCGCGTTGAGGTTGACGCCCACGCCCACGATGACGAAGTGGACGCGCTCGGGTTCGGCGGACAGCTCCGTGAGGATGCCCGCGACCTTCCGGCCTCCCAGCTGGACGTCATTGGGCCACTTGATGCCCGCGTCCGTGCCCGCCTCACGCAGCGTCTCCGCCAGGGCCACGGCGGCCACCAGCGTGAGCTCCGGGGCACGCTGCGGGGACAGCTCCGGGCGCAGGATGGCGGAGAAGTACAGGTTGAGTCCTGGGGGCGACACCCAGGCACGGCCCCGGCGGCCCTTGCCCGCGGTCTGCTGTTCGGCCACCACTACCGTTCCGTGGACCGCGCCGTCCTGGGCCAGCCGGAAGGCCGCCGCGTTGGTGGAGCCGATGGAGTCGTGGTGGTGCAACACCCGCCCCACCGCGCGGGTGCCGAGCAGCGGATGGACCTCCAGCGCGGAGAGCCGATCCGGCCGGCCCACCAGCCGGTAGCCCTTCGCGGGGACGGCCTCGATGCGGTAGCCCTTCAGGCGCAGGGACTCCACGTGCTTCCACACGGCGGTGCGCGACAGGCCCAGGCGGTTCGACAGCGCCTCGCCGGAGATGAAGGCCTCCCCGCCCTCGGCGAGGAAGTTCAGGATGCGCGCATCCTGCGTGAGCTCGTTGGGAGTCTCCACGGAAGCGGGACCTCAGTTCGGGGCGGGCGTGGCGGCGGGCTCGGTGCTCGTGCCCGGTGCGTTCGCCTTGAAGGAGATGAGCTCCAGCTCCGTCTGCGGCACGCGCTTGCCCTCGTGCTCCGTGGCGACGTCCACGCGGACCAGGCCCACGCCCGCGGCGAAGGTCATCGTGTTGACAAGCGTCGTCTGCGCGTCCACCCGGTTGCGGCCCTCCACGCTCACGCAGTTGGAGAAGGAGCCCGCGGGCACCTTGCACGCGAAGCCCACCTGCACCAGCTGATAGCGCTCCGTGGACGACACGGACACGACGTTGTTCCACCCGCGCCCGGCCTCCAGCGGGCCTCGCAGCAGGTAGCGCTTGGGGTCGCGCAGGCCGAAGCCGTCCACGGCGAGCTGGCCGCCCTGGTTGTCCAGGAAGTACCCGTCCTGCTCCTTGACGATCTCCACCGTGACGGGCTTGTCGTCGCGCCCGTCCAGCCGGTACGTCCACTGGTTGCCCACCGCCAGCGGGTAGTATTGGGCGATGGATTCGGGCGAGGGGCGTGCGTCCGTCTCCACGCGCCTCGCGCAGCCGGAGCCCAGGAGCGTGGCGGCCAGGAGGGCCACGCCCCCCACCATCGACAGCGATTGCTTCATGTTCAGGGGTCCGCGTGGCCCTGGCCACGCGCCTCCAGCGTTGCGTGGTTGCGTGATGCGTAGAGCGTGTCCAGCGCCTGCTGCGCGGCGGCCTGCACCGACGGCGTGTCATGGCCCTGGGCGACCGTGTAGAGGTACGCCTCCGCCTCCGGGCCGCCAATCTCTCCCACCGCGAAGACGATCTCCTGCAGGAAGCCGGAGTCCCGGCCGCGCGCCAGATCGATGAGCGCCGGTACCGCGCTCTTCGCCTTCATCTCCGCCAGCGCGCCGATGGTGCGGCGCACCTGATCCGCGTCGCTGGTGTCCTTGAGGCGATCAATCAGGAGCGGCGCGGCCGCGGGGTGCTTGCGCTCGGCCAGCGTTCGGAGGGCGAACTCGCGGATGCGCGAGTCGGCGGCCCGCAGGTCCGCCACCAGCGCGTCATCCGTCCTGTCCAGCGCGGACAGCTGGAGCACCGCCGACTCCGTCACCTGGCGCAGCACGTTCTCCAGCGCGGCGCGCATGGCGGCCTGGCGCCCCTCCACCGAGTCCTCCGCCACGGGCGCCTCGCCCAGTCCCACGACCTCGTAGCGCTGGGGGGTGTTGCCGCCGAAGCGCTCCAGGGACAGGTTGGCGCCGACCTCCGCGAAGCTGTGCGGGTTGCCGTCCTTCAGCACCTCTCGCGTGAAGGGCACGTCCAGCGTCAGCCGCCAGGGGCGGGCCTTCTTGGGGACCTCGTCGCCCAGCAGCTCGAAGCGCCCGGAGGTCGCCAGCGCGTCGGAGAGCAGCTCCTTCACGCCGTCCTGCCCGAAGCCCAGGAGCGCGTTGTCCTGCACGGTGGCCCCGGCCAGCTCCACCGGCGCCACCGGATAGCGCGGGGCCTGCGAGCGGCAGGCCCCGAGGAACAGCACGCAGGAGGTAAGCAGCAGGGCCGGCTTCATGGCCCCCCCAGGCTAACACTCCCGCGTCCACCGCACCCGATTCCGTGCGGGCTTCAGCCCTCCTTGTTGCCCTCGGACGAACCCTCCGTGGAGGAGGACACCGGCGCCTCGTGCACTTCGCGGGCCTCGCGGATCTCCGCGGGCTCCCCGGTGGGCGTCGCCTCGGTGGACGACTCCTCGTGGGGCAACGCCGCGGTCGCGTGCGGGGTCACTGCGTCGGACGCGGCTACGGCCCGGGCCTCGCCTGACTCCGGCGCGGATCCAGACGGAGCCTGCACCGCTTCGCCCGCCTGCCAGGCATTGCCCACGCCTTCCGGCGCGGCGGCGGCCTCACTGTGAGGAGGGCTGGCGGGCACCTCCGGGGTCACGGCCTCGCCCGCGAGCGCGGCAAGCCCTTCAGCGCCACCCGCGGACGGCGCGGCGCTCTCCCCGGAAGCTGCGGCGGCCTCGCCGTTGGGCGCGGCGGCCTCGCCGTTGGGCGCGGCGGCCTCGCCGTTGGGCGTGCCCTCCGCTCCGCGAGTGCCACGGCCCCGGCGACCCCGGCGGCGGCGGCGGCGGCGCTTGCGCTCGGAGGCGTTGGCGTCGGTCGCGGCGCCACCCTCGGCGCCCTCCTTCGCTCCGCCCACGAAGGCGCTGGCGGCCTCCAGGTCATCGTCCTCGCCCTCGTCGTCACCGTCCTCGGACTCGTCCTCCTCCGACGTCGGCGTGAACCCGGCGGCGGCCGGCGGCGCGGGGGCCACCGGTGACGCCTTGGACTCGGGGGCCTCGGCACCGGACGCGGCGGCGTCGCGGGCCTCGGCCCGTTCGCGCTGACGGTCGCGGCGGCGCTCGGAGCGCTCCGCCCGGTCACCGCGCTCGGGACGCTCCGCGCGCTCCGGCCGGTCCGTGGCGGGGGTGGCGGCCTCCACTTCGCCGCCCTCCTCGCGGGCCTGCTTCTCGCTCTTGCGCTCCTCGCGGCGGCGCTGGGCCTCCTCGGCGTCCAGCTTCGCGGCCTCGAAGAAGCGCTCGTCGATGTCGTACAGCTCCACCTGGGTGACGGTGACGGCCGTCTTCGCCTCCAGGAACTTCTCGCCCAGGGCGTCTCCGCACCACAGCATCACGAGCGAGCCCGTGGCCTGCGCTTCGGAGCGCGCGTCGCCACGCACCTCGCCCGCGCTCACCAGCAGGCCCACCTGCGCGGAGTAGTGGCCCAGGTCGCGCCGCAGCTCCTGCACCGTCTTGCGGTCGATGCCCGGCACGCCCTTGAGCATGCGCACCGCGTAGCGCAGCTCCACGCTGCCCTCGCGCTTGCGCGCGGTGAGCAGGGGGCCTTCCTTGGAGCGCTTCGCGACCTTCAGCTCGCGGAAGCCCAGCCCGTGCATCATCTTCACCACGGACTTCTCGAAGGTGCCCACGTCCGCGTCGCCCAACCGCTTGCGCAGCCCGCGCGCCACCGCCCGGCGCGCGTCCTTGAGGGCCGTGCGCGCGGTGGTGATGAGGGCCTCGTCGACCAGCGGCTCGGCACCCGGGGCGGGCTTGCCCAGCACCGGGCGGCCCCCCTCCAGCGGAATGCCCAGCGCCTGCGCGAAGGCGGCCTGGAGCTCCAGGGGCGGCGCCTCGCTCGGCGCGCCCGCGCGCTCCAGCGACACCTCGCCGGTCTCCTGGTTGAAGGCGTACTGCGGCCGGCGGCCCGCGTCGATGCGGCGCTGGTTGTCCTCCAGCAGGGCGGTGAGCACCGCCTCCACCGTGGTCTCCTCGGCGCACAGCTCCTTCGCCTTGGCGCGCTCGATGAGCTGATCCGTGCGCAGCGCGACGTCCGCCTCGCTGAGGATCTCGAACACCACCTCCGGCAGCGGCGGGAAGCGCTTGCGGCGTCCACCCCGCTCCTCGTCGCCCTCGTCCCTGCGGCGCTTGCGCTCCGTGCCCCGCCCCGACGCGCGCACGTTGTCCGTGCGCGGCTCCGGGTGGCGCTCCACGGGCCGCAGCGGAGGGAGATCCTCCTCCGGATGCGGCTCCATCACGCCCGTCTGAGCAAGTGCCTCGGCATCCTCGGAGAGCGACCAGTCCGTCAGCGCGAAGGTATCCTTCGCCGTGACAATCACCTTGCGATCCCGCGTCCGTCTCGCCATGGCAGCCAGACGCGACAACATCGTCACCTCTGGGGTCTTGCCGATGTGGGACAGCAGGCTCAGCTGGATGGACTTCTCCGTGATTTCAAGGAAATGCAGGGGGCGACCTTCGCTCTCCAGTACCCTGAGCGCGGCCTCGTAAAATGTCATCGAGTATTCCCCAAGAATTCCGAACGGTTACAAAAATGTAGGTCCGTATGGGCGGCGGATGCTAGCCACCGCTAAACTGGCTTGTCAACGAACGTCAATGACCCGGCTACGCATCGGACACCACTGGAAGCGCGAACCGTCAGCCTCCCCGCTCGATTCCATCGCGCTGGAACTGGACGGCGTGAACCTGTTGTCCGGGGCGGTGGAGGAGCCCTTGACGGAGGTCATTCCCGCTCTGGTGGAGGCGGTGGCGGCCCTGCACGCGGGGCGGCGGCGGTTGGCGCAGGTTTCGCTCACCGAAGCGCACCTGGAGCTCGTGCTGCGGCGCATCGGACCGGACATCGAACTTTCGGTGGCGAGCCTGGCCCGGCCGGCCCACCTCCTGCGCCCGCCCATCCGGGTGGACGCCGAGGAACTCACCCGGGCGACCCGCCAGAGCGGCCAACGCTTCCTCCAGGACGTGACCAAGCTCGCCCCCAAGGCCCTGTCGGCCGCGGCCGCCCGGAAGCTGGGCGAGGAGCTCAAGGGCCTGGGAAAGGCCACCCCGCAGAGGGAGGACGCGCCGGCGCCCCCCACCCCGCTCCGGATCGAGCCCGTGTCGGTGCCGGGGTTCGGCTTCGAGCTGAAGGACATCTCCCCCGCCTCGCGCGAGGCCCCCTCGAAGGGCCCCCCTGGGGCGCTGGCGCCGCTGCTGGGCGCGGGTGAGGTGTGGCTCGCGCTGCCCGGGCGGCCACAGGCATGGCGCGCGCAGGGGCCGCCCTTCCTCACGGTGCTGGAGCTGTCCCGGCAGGCGGTGGAGCTGGCGCGGGCCGTGGAGCTGGGTGAGGCCCGCTTCGAGTTCGAGCCCGCGGGCGTGCGCCCCGTCCTGACGCTGGACCTCCCAGGCCGGCGGGCGAAGCTCGGGCCCACGGGGGCGTACTTCGAGCTGGAGCCGGCGGCGCTCCTCTCCGCGCTCTTCCAGTTGGGGGAGGCGCTGGGGCTGGCCTTCGCGGAGGCCCACCGGGTCCAGGTCTCCAACCCGTACCTCGTGGAGCTGGCGGAGCGCTGCCGTGAGGGGCTGTCGCACCTGCGAGGCGCCCACAAGCCTCCGGAGGCGGAGGGCGAGGCTCGCGAGCGCAGGAGCCCCCCGGCGCGCGGCGAGTCCCGCCCCCTGAAGGTGTCCGGGAAGCTGCGGCGCCTGCGCTTCGAGAAGCTGTGGGAGCAGCGCGGGCTGGAGGAGCCGGAGGAGGCGCGGCTGCTGCTGGGCCGCCACGGGCCGGTGTACTGCGCGCCGGGGCTCGCGGGCGCGTTCTCACGCAAGGACGGCGCGGTGTTGTGGCGGCGCTCCGCGTCGCTGGGCGTGGCGGCATCCGCGGACGGCTACGCGGTGGCGGCGGACGACGCGCGCGTGTACGGCTTCACCGGCCGGGGCCCGGGCGCGCGCTGGCTGCACGACCACGACGGCATCCCCCTGGGGCCGCTGCTGCTTCGCAAGGACGGGCTGCTCCTGACGCTGTCGGAGGACCGCACGGCGGTGGCCTTCTCGGAGACCACGGGCCGCGAGCAATGGCGTCTGGCCCCGCCCCGGACGCAGCGCGGGTGGCTGGCCACGCAGGGGCACCGGGCGCTCCTGTCCACGGACTCGGGCTATCTCTACGGCCTGGACCTGGAGGATGGACAGGTGCGCTACCGGCTGCGCTCGCCCCTGCCCTTCCACGGGCCTCCGGTGGCGTGGGGCCGGCGCTTCCTGGCGCTCCTGGGGCGCGGCTCGCATCAGGCGTTGCTGCTCGCGGACGCGCATACCGGCGAAGCGCAGTGGACGTACGAGCCGGGCCTCACCCAGCCCTCCAAGCCGCTGCCGGTGGGCACGCGGGCGCTCCTGGCCGGGATGCGGGACGACGACGGGTTCCTGCTGTGCCTGGACTCACGCGGGCGCAAGGTCTGGGAGCGCGCCCTGCACCTGGGGCCCGGGCCCTACGCCCTGGCACCCCTGCCGCGCGCCGTGGTGGTGACGAGCGCGTCCGGAGCCGCCACCCGGGTGGCGCTGTCCGGGCAGGTCGACTGGCGCGTGGGGGCCGCGGGCGAACCGTTGATCACCGCGCTGCCGGCGCGCACCGCGCGCGACGTGACGCTGGTGGCGGGAGAAGTGGTGCGCGCGGTGGACCCCCGCGGCGGTCAGGTGCTCGCGGAGGTCCGCGCGGGGGCGGGGCTGGTCGCGCTCCAGGCCGACGTGCGCCTCAACCTGTACTTCCTGGACGACGCCGGCACGCTGTCCGCGTACCGGCTGGGCTCGCACTTCGCCGTCGTGAAGTAGCGCGGGCGGGGCTGATCCGCCCATCGCTAGAACGAAGGGCTCATCCGCCCATCGCTAGAACGAAGGGCTCATCCGCCCTTCTTGGCGGAGGCCTTGGCCGGGTCGATGTCCTCCTCCGGCCGCTCCTCCTGGGTGGCGCCCTCCCACGTCTCGTTGGCGCCCAGCTTCCACTCCGACGGCACCTCCATCTTCCACACGTAGGTGGCGTTGGCGTTGCCGCCAGAGGCCGCGTGCGAGGAGACGTTGATGGTCATCTCCAGCTTCGACACGTCCGCGGGCAGCAGGTCCAGGTCGTAGTGGCCCAGCACCATCTGCGGGGGGAACTCGGTGACGAGGCGCTCGGGGTAGTCGATCTTCATCGACGGGTCCCCGCCGCGCATCTCGCCCAGCAGCTTGCCCTTCGCGTCGGTGAGCTTCCACACCGTGTCGAACGCGGCGCTGGTGACCATCTTCTTCACCTTGCCCTCGTCCTTCTCCACCCGCTGCGCGCCCCAGAGCACCAGCTGCAGGCGCACCTGCGGCTTGCCCATCACCATCACCACGTCGTTGGAGACGATGTCCAGGCGCATGCCCTTGTCGGTGGCGGTCCACACCGGGCGGTAGCGCCCCTCGTGCAGGGCGTCGAACTGCTTGCGCGCGTACTCGTAGAACGCCTTGCGGTCATTCGCGCGGGTGTCCTTCTTGTCGCCGCCCGACTCCGCGCGCTTGTCCAGCTCCGCGAGGTAGCCGTCGAACTTCTTGTTGCCCCCGAAGCGCGTCAGGTGCGCGTCGATGTCATCGAAGTACGCCTTGAGGAAGGGCTTCAGCTCGTCCCGGTAGGAGGCCTCGTCCGGGTTGGAGCGCATCCACCCCACGCGCTCCAGGTAGACGGCCTGGATGCGGCGAAAGTCCGCGTCCCGCTCCGCCTCCTGCGCCCGGGCGGAGGCGGTGCGATGGCTCGCCACCGCGGCGACGATCACCAGGGCGATGACAACGATGATTCCGAAGTAGCGCTTCAAGCGACAGGCTCCTGTGCGTTCGGGCAGGCAATGATATGAGCCTGCATCATCGTGCCCCAGGCCGAGGGAATCCACCTGTTCACCGTCCCCCTTCCCCTGGAGGAAGGGGATCTGCTGGGAAGCCCCCAGATCGCCTGGCAGGCCTATGGGAAACCGTCTGATGGCAAAGCGGTGGTGGTGCTGCACGACCTGTCGCATTCCCATCAAGCGCTGAGCACGGAAGTGAACGGGCCCTACCAACCTTCGGGCTGGGGCCGTGAGCTCATCGGGCCGGGCAAGGCGCTGGATCCGGACGTGACGCCCGTCCTGGTGCCCAATCTGCTGGGCAGCCCCTTCGGCTCCACGTCGCCGGTGACGCCGGAGCCGAACAGCGGGAGGGTCTGGGGCGCGTCGCTGCCTCCCATCACCGTGCTGGACATGGCGCGAGGCGTGTCCGCGCTGCTCCGGGCGCGGGAGCTCACGCGCGTGCGGGCGCTGGTGGGCGTGGGCCTGGGCGGGCTCGTGGCGCTGCGGCTCGCGGCGCTGTTCCCGGAGCTGGCGGACGGCGTGATCGTGCTGGGCGCGGCGCGAGCGCTGCCGGAGGGCCTGCGCGAGAAGCTGGGCCTCACGTCCCAGGTGCTGCGCATGGCCCCCGACAACGAGGACACCCCGCCGCTGCGTGAGCGCGTCCCCAACCGGACGCTGGCGCGGCTGCGGCTGGACTACCTCAAGCTGCTCTACGGACGCGACCACCTGAGCACGGCGTATCCGGACAGCGCGACCGCGCAGGCGGCGCTGGAGGCGGAGGCCGCGTCATTCGCGGACACGTTCGATCCGGCGGCGTGGTCGGTGCTGTGCTCGGCCTACGCGGCCTGCGACCTGACGGACGCGTTCCCGAAGATCAAGGCGCGGGTGCTGCTGCTCGCGGGCGCGACGGACGCGCTGGCGCCAGCGGGGCGCGTGCGCGACACGTACCACCTGCTGACGGCGGCCGGGGTGCAGGCGCGGTTCGTGGAGCTGCAGGGGCCGGGAGATCACGGCACCTTGCTGGCGGACGCCCACCGGCTCAAGGGGCCGGTGCAGGACTTCCTGCGCTGGCTGCGAGGCTAGCGCGGCGTCTGGTGCTGGGAGGCGAGCCGCGCCCGGAGCGCGCCCACGAGCATCCCGATGGCGATGTCGTTGTTGCCGCCGTGCGGGATGATGATGTCCGCGTGGTGCTTGGACGGCTCCACGAAGCCCATGTGCATGGGGCGCACGTGGCGCAGGTACTGGCCCACCACGTGGTCGAAGTCGCGGCCGCGGTCCTTGATGTCCCGCGTGAGGCGGCGAAGGATGCGCAGGTCGTCGTCCGCGTCGACGTAGATCTTCACGTCCATCTCGTCGCGGACCTCCTTCATGTGCAGCACGAGGATGCCCTCGATGAGGATGATGTCCCCGGGGTCCACGCGGTGCGTGTGCTGCTGGCGGCCGGACGTGACGAAATCGTAGACGGGCTTCTGGATGGCGTGGCCCTGCTTGAGGGCGCGCAGGTGGCTGACCAGCAGCTCCGTATCGAACGCGTCGGGATGGTCGAAGTTCACCTCCCGCCGGTCCACCAGGGACATCTCCTTCAGGTCCCGGTAGTACGAATCCTGATCAATGAAGGCGACCCGGCAGTCGGCGAGGGCCTCACGCACCTTGCGGGCCACCGTGGTCTTACCGGACGCGGTGCCGCCCGCGATGCCAACGACGAGGGGAGACGACATGCGGCGGGCAGTATCCCACCAGACAGGTGGGCGCAAGGATCCGTTGACGGGCCGTCGCCAGGCGTCCTTCACCCCCGCCGCAAGAGGCCTCGACCCTGCCCTTCCGCGAGCAGCCACGCGGGCAAGTCCTCCAACGGACGCGGGCCTTCGGCGAGCATCCGCAGCCCCTCCGCGACCTCCGGCGGCAGCGTCAGGACCTCGAAGCCCGTCCCCTTCCGGCGGATGGCGAAGCGCCAGGGCCCCGGTCCAGGCCGGGCCGCCACCTGGGCCAGGGCCTCCAATCCAGACGTCTCCAGGGCCCCACAGGCCCACGCACGGCCGGTGAGGTGCCGCCGCAATGCGCGTGCGGCGAACACCAGCTCCGTCAGGTCCGCGGGGAAGGCGCCCAGGCGGACGTCCTCGGCCAGCGCCACCTGTCCCGGGGCGGGAGGCTCGGGCGGCTGGAGGAAGGCGTGCGGGAGCATCATCTCCAGCGACAGCGCGGCGGCCACCCCGTCCGACGGCGCGGCCATCACCCGCTTGCGCGCCCAGGACGCGAACGCGTGCGACAGCGACCGGCCCAGGCCGTCGAAGAGGCCCCGGTACTCGCGCGAGCGGGTGAAGGCCTCGAGCCCCTCGGGCGTCGCCGCGAGCAACAGCCGCGTCAGGGGCCAGTCCCGGTCCAACTGCTCGGCCACCACCGCCAGCCGGAAGTCCCGGTCCGCGCGCGTGCCCTCCGGGTCCTCATCCTCCGCGGCGGGCGTCACGCCATGCCCCGCGTCGAACAGCGCCCACGGACGGCTCTCTCCAGTGAGCGCGGGCACGGGCCCCTTCGCCGAAGGAAGGGTGAGGGCCGGACGGGACTCCTTCGGCACGAGCGCCCGCAGGCGGCGCAGCGACACGAGCGCCACCTCTGGCGGATGGCCGTCGCCCTCGAACGTGACGGCGCGCAGGCGTGGGCAGCGCGGGAGCACCTCCGCCAGCAGCTCGAACAGCTCCTCGCGCACGGGCTGCGTGTGGTCATCCACGTAGAAGGTCCGCGCCCCCCGGCGCGTCACCACCCCGCCCGCGAGGTGGATCTCCACCACCTGATCCAACGGGAAGCCGTCCAGCCCCGTTCGCGGAGGCAGCCCCGCGGACAGCTGGTGGCTGAGGAGGTGGCCCAGGTCCAGGAGCAACGGCAGGCCCGTGCGAGCGTGCAGCCTGGCCATGAAGTCCAGCGCGTGAAGCCCGCCGCGCGTGGCGAGCACCGCGGGGTTCTCCACCACCAGCGGGACGCTCAACCCCGCCTGGATGTGGAGCGCGTGCGCCGCGCAGTCCCGGACGCCCGCCTCGCTGAACGGCGGCGTCACATAGAGGTAGCCCGGGAAGGGCTGCCCGCCCGCGTGCCACCACCCCACGTCGTTGCCCACCCAGGGGCTGCCCACCGCCCGCGCGTGCGCGTCCAGTGCCGCGAGCGCGGACGCGGGCTCCAGCTCCGGCCCCCAGAGGTTCAGGTGCACCGGGTGGAAGAGCACCGGCACCTCTTCACGCCGACGCCACATCTCCGGAAAGAGCGTGGCCTGCGCCCTCGCCTCCTCCAACGCGATGGGCGCGCTGTACTCCACGAAGTCGAAGAGCCCAGGCGAGCTGTCGAGCAGCCGGTACGGATGCGGCACGTCCGACGCACTCAGGTTGCTGCTCAGCCCCAGCCCCAGCCAGGGCAGGGACCACGATTCAGGCACGGGACGCGTCATGGCCTCACCCTAATCAGCCCGGCTCGCCTTGTGGGGCCTGCCTTCTGGCGCCTCCAGGCCCAGGCGCGTGTCCTGGGAGGTGAGCAGCCGCCCATCCGCCGCGCGCACCTCCAGCGGCTTCAGCGGCTGGCCATGGGCCTTGTCGAGGAGCCGCGTGCGCGCCTCGCCCGGCTCGAAGCAGTGCGCGTGGCCCCACTCTCCCAGGGCGACGAGGATGGGAAAGAGGCCCCTCCCCTTCTCCGTCAACACGTACTCACTCCAGGCGCTGCCGTCGGACGCGGGGCGGACCTCCAGGATGCCGTGCGAGACCAGGTGGCGCAGGCGCTGCGAGAGGATGTTCTTCGCCACGCCCAGGCTCTTCTGGAACTCGCCAAAGCGGCGCAGCCCGGCATGCGCGTCGCGAACGATGAGCAGCGACCACCAGTCCCCCATGACATCCAGGGACCGGGCCACCGGGCACACCGTCCCCTCCATGCTCGTCCGCTTCATCGCCGCCTCCTTCCGTCCGGGGAGATGCCGGCCCCGTCGCCGGGGACCTCATCGCATCGGGTTGCATAACGAAACCACCGCGTTTATTCATCCGCCAATTGGTTTCATCATGAAACCATTTAAACCGGAGGCAATCGGATGCGGCTCAAGGGGAAGACGGCGCTGATCACGGGTGGCAACAGCGGCATCGGGCTGGCGACGGCGCGGCTGTTCGTGGCGGAGGGGGCGCGGGTGGCCATCACCGGGCGCAATCCGCGGACGCTGGACGCGGTGGTGAAGGAGCTGGGCGGGGACGTGCTGGCGGTGCAGGCGGACGCCACCCAGCCGGCGGCGCTGGAGCGCGCGGTGGCGGCGACGGTGGAGCGGTTCGGCGGGCTGGACATCGTGTTCGCGAACGCGGGCATCGCCGGAGAGACGTTCGTGGGGAAGACCTCGCTGGAGGCGTTCGCGTCCATCCTGGAGACCAACGTCACCGGCGTGTTCTTCACGGTGCAGGCCGCGGCGGCGCACTTGAAGGCGGGGGCGTCCATCATCCTCACGAGCTCGGTGCACAGCGAGCTGGGCATGCCGGGGTACTCGGCGTACGCGGCGAGCAAGGGCGCGCTGAAGGCGATGGCGAGCGTGCTGGCCGCGGAGTTCTCGCCCCAGGGCATCCGCGTCAACGTCGTATCGCCCGGCGCGACGCGCACGCCCATCTGGGCCAAGTCCGCGCCCGACCCGACGGCCCATGCCCAGTTGCACAAGCGCATCTCCGCCACCGTCCCCATGGGCCGCATGGGCGAGCCCGAGGAGATCGCGAAGACGGTGTTGTTCCTCGCCTCGGATGACGCGTCGTACGTGAATGGTCAGGATCTCTACGTTGACGGTGGCGTCAACGGTGCCGCGTTGGGCGCGGCCCTGTTCCGCGCGCCCGCGCCGGCCTGATACTGGCGACCATTCCTCTCAACCCCTGGACGTGGCGATGACCTCCCCCCTCAAGCCCACCGCGGTCGTGGTGGGCGTCGGCGTTGAACAGGGCCTGGGCGCGGCCCTGTGCCGGAAGTTCGCGGCGCAAGGGCACCATGTGCTGGCCGCCGGGCGTACCCGGGAGAAGCTGTCCCGAGTGGTCGCGACCCTCACGGCCGCGGGCGGCAGCGGAGAGGCCATCGTCACCGACACGACCCAGGAAGCGGACGTCGCCCGGCTGTTCGACCGGGCGATGGCGCCGGGGAATGGCTTCGCCCCGGTGGACCTGGTCGTGTTCAACGCGGGCAACAACCGCCCCATGCCCTTCCGCGACGTGGACGCCGCGATGTTCGAGGACTTCTGGCGGGTGGGCTGCTTCGGAGGGTTCCTCGTCGGGCGCGAGGCGGCGCGCAGGATGGTGCCCCAGGGCGGGGGCACGGTGATCTTCACCGGCGCCTCGGCCAGCCTGCGCGGCAAGGCCGGCTTCGCGCACTTCGCCGCCGCGAAGGCGGGGCTGCGGATGATCTCCCAGGGCATGGCGCGCGAGTTCGGCCCGCAGGGGCTGCACGTCGCCCATGTCCTCATCGACGGCGGCATCGACGGCGAGCGGGTGCACACGCTCGCCCCGGAGCGGGTGAAGGCGCTCGGCGAGGACGGACTGCTGAACATCGACGCCATCGCGGAGACGTACTGGCAGCTCCACCGCCAGCATCGTTCCGCGTGGACGCAGGAGGTGGACCTGCGGCCCTTCAAGGAGTCGTTCTAGGGCCAGGGCCCGGCCTCAGCTTTCTGAAGCCTCCTCAATTTTCCGAGCACGGGGACCCCTCCCAGGACAGCGCTCCCGACGGGCAACGCGATGGCATTCCCATTGCTCTGCTCGCGGGACACCACGTCCTACGGGAGTCGTCCATGAACACGAATCGGTTGCGGCATCTCTTCTCTCGGGCCCTGCGGGCATCGCTCGCCACGCCCCTGGTGCTGGCGGGTTGCGGCACCCAGTCGGCGGTCCTGGACGGCTACTCCAACATCGAGTGCACGCCGCGGGGCGAGCCCGCCATCACGGACCTGAGCATCCAACCCGCGCAGGACTCGGTCGCGCTTCGCCTCATCACGAGAAATGGCGACGAGACGCCGACGACGTATTCGAACCAGGCCTCCGTGGGTCAGCCCTGCGCGACGGCCTCCGACGTGCCCGCCTGTGAGCAAGCCCTGACGGATGCGCGGTCCACGGAGGGCTTCCACGGCGCCTGCATCCAGGTCTGCTCGGATTACTTCCTGGCGACGACGCGCGGCGACGAGGTGAAGACCTGGTCGTCGCTGAAAGCGCTCCAGCAGCTCCTGGGCGCCGTCGACACCGCGCAGGATGCGGCGCTGCTGACGTTCGCCGCGGGATACCAGCTGAGCTGCGACACGCTCGAGAAGGGGGCGGTGCGGCGGAACGACGACGGGAGCTTCAACGTCGTGGGCACGAAGGGCTTCGCATGCGGAGAGGGCACGAACCTGACGCAGTACGTGGTCAAGGTGTCCGCCAATGGCGAGGTCCACGAAGTGGAGAAGCACGTGCTGGAGAAGGGCAGCAGCAACTGCGCCGTGGGCCGCCGGCCCGCCGGGCTCCAGGACACGGGCGCGGAGGCTTGCGAGGACGCGCTGGGCCAATACTTCGCGACGACCGCGCACCTGGAGGCCGCGTCCATCCACGCCTTCCTGCGCCTGCGTGAGGAGCTGGCCCTGCATGGCGCGGACGCGGGCCTCCTGGACGCGGCGCTCGCGAGCGCCGTGGACGAGGTCGCGCATGCGGAGATGACGGGGCGGCTCGCGCGCCGCTTCGGGGCCACGCCTCCGCCGCCGTCCGTCACGGACGTGCCGCCGCGGCCCCTGGACGCCGTGGCGCGCGACAACGCCGTGGAGGGCTGCGTGCGCGAGACGTTCGGCGCGCTGGTGGCCCACCACCAGGCCCTGCACGCGCGCGATGCCGAGGTGCGCGAGGCCCTGGTCCGCATCGCCGAGGACGAGACGCGGCACGCGGGCCTCTCCTGGGACATCGACCGGTGGGTCCGTTCGCGGCTGTCCGCGCCGGAGCGGGAGGCGCTGCGAGAGGCCCAGCGGCACGCCGTGGCGCTGCTGCGCGCGGAGGTCGCGATGCCCGTCGACGCCGCGCTCGTCACCGAGGCCGGCCTGCCCACGCCCGAGGCCGCGCTGGCGATGCTCGACACGCTGGAGCAGGAGCTCTGGGCCTGAGTCCCACCGGAGGACGCGTGCTCAGGTCGTCGGCTTGCGGGTGGCGGCTTCCCGCGCGGCTTCGAGCACGTCGTCCACCGCGGACTCCACCGCGTCGCTGACCAGCTCCGGCGCGGACGTGCGCCAGCGCTCGAGCGACGCTTCATGCATCGCCTCCGGGTCCTGCAGGCGCGCATCCGCTTCGGGAGCCACCTGCGCGATGCAATCCGGGCACACGCCCTCCAGCGCGCGCGACCAGACCTCCAGGTGCGTGGTGATGAGCACGCCCTCCATGGCCAGGGCCTCGCGCAGCCCCCGCCGGCCCGCGCCGCGCATCTGCGCGCCATGCACGCGATCCAACATCGTCCGCATCCACGAGGCCACCGCCTCTGGCCGCGGACAGGTCTGCCTGCCACACACCCGACATGTCGTCTGCCAGGGCTGTCCTTCGGGGGGATTCATCACTTCCGGCTCCTCGCGCCCGGCGTCCGCGCTCGCTTTAGCAGGGCCCCTGCCCTCGCGCACGTAGACGCGGACCTCGGAGAATGCGGAGAATCCAACTTCTTTGCCCACCCGTGGAGGCAAGCCCATGTCCCGAGCCGAAATCGACGAATCGTATGCGCAGTTCCGTGGAGCGTGGCGGCTGTTCGCGCTGGGGCTGCCCGGTGGCGAGGTGGTGGAGCGGCCGGAGGTGTTCATCACGGCGGGCCACGTGGCGTGGTCGCTGATGAACATGGCGTTCCTCCCGAAGCCGGTGGAGACGGAGGCGGAGCTGGAGCGCGCGGTGGACTCGGCCGCGCGCTACTTCGCGCGAGGGCCCCATGGATGGGCCTTCACGCTCACGCAGGACTGGCTGGCGCCGTCGTTGCGGGAGCGGGCGGACGCGGTGCTTGCGGCGCGGGGACTCAAGCCCGGCATGGTCACGACGGGCATGGTGGCGGACCGGCTGCTCGAACCGGTGCGCCCGCTGCCGCCGCTCGACCTGCGGCCGGTGCGGGATGCGTGGGGCCACAACGCGATCGCGGACGTGAACGCCGCCAGCTACGACATGCCGCAAGTGCTCGGGCGCGAGGCGCTGGCCGCGCCGGGCATCTTCGGCCCCGAGTGCCGCGCCTTCGTGGGCTGCCACGAGGGCGCCCCCACGACGACCACCGCGGCGCTGCGCGTGGAGGGCGTCGTCTACATCGCGCTCGTGGCGACCCTGGCCGAGCACCGCCGCCAGGGCGCCGCGGAGACCGTCTTGCGCCACGCGCTGGAGCAGGCGAAGGCGGCGTGGGGGCTGGAGCGCACGGTGCTGCATGCCACGGCCGCCGGCGCGCCCGTCTACCGCCGCATGGGCTACCGGGACGTCACGACGTTCTGCTCGTACTTCGCCCCCGCGAAGGGCGCGTGACCGCGCGGGTGGACGGGAGCCCCCCGACGGGGAACAATCCGCGCCCCGATGGAGCCCCCCGCACCGCTGGCGCGCGCTGAACCACGAGTCCCGGGTCCGCGCGCGGCCTGGGCCGTGGTGGGCGGGGCGCTCGGGCTGACGTGCCTGTTCTTCTACCGGGCGGTGTTCAGCGCGCAGGTCTTCACCGGACGCGACATGCTGCTCGTCTACGCGCCCCTGCGCCGCTACTGGGCGGAGCGCGTGGCGGCGGGCGGCTTTCCGAGCTGGTATCCCTTCGACGGACTGGGGCAGTCGTTCCCGGGGATGATGCTCTCCGCAGCGTTCCATCCCTCCCAGTGGGCGGGGCTGGTGCTGTCCACCGGCATGGCGATGAAGCTCTCCGTGCTGCTGTGCCCACCGCTGGCGCTGCTGGGCACGTACGCGCTGCTGCGCCTGTACGCGGTGCCCCGGGCGGGCGCGTTCTTCGCGGGAGTGGCGTTCGCGTACAGCGGCTACCTCGTGTCGCTCACCAGCAGCCTCGCGTACCTGATGGCGGGGGCCACCCTGCCCTTCGCGCTCTGGGCCGCCGTGCGCTTCCTTCGGGAGGCCACACCCGCTCGCGGGGCCATCGCCGCGCTCGGGCTCGCGGGCGTGCTGCTGGCCGGTGACACCTGGGCCTATGCCTTCGCGAACGCGTTCGTGCTGCTGCTCGCGCTGACGGAGACCGGGGCCCGGGCGGTCCTCCTGCGGCGGGCGCTGGGACTCGTGGCGCTGGGTATTGGCATGTCCGCGCCCCAGCTGTTCGCAGGCGTGGCGGTGTTCGCGCGGGGCGCTCCCGGCGCGAGCTCCGTCGAGGACGCGCAGCGCTGGTCGGTGGAGCCCTGGCGCCTCGCGGAGTTCCTGCTGGGGCCATTCCTCGCGAACCCCACCGTGGAGCGCGCGGCGCCGGAGGAGCTCGTCAAGTCGCTGCTGCGAACGGGCGGGTTCTCCACGCTGTGGTCGGAGTCGCTGTTCATCGGCGTCCCCGTGATGGTGCTCGCGGTGGCGGGCCTTCGCTTCATCCCCTTCCGCCGGTGGGCCCCGTTCGGCGCGGCGTGGAGCGCGGTGCTCACGCTGGCGCTCGGATCCGCGCTTCCCGTCTACGCGCTGCTCTACCGCGTGCTGCCGCTGTGGCGGCCGTTCCGCTATCCGGAGAAGCTCGTCGTGCACCTGACGCTGGGGCTGGCGCTGCTCGCGGGCTTCGGATGGAAGGCCGTGGTGGAGGCTCCGGAGCGCCAGCGTTGGACCGCTCGCGCGGCCGGGGCCCTCGCCGGGGTCCTCGCCCTCGTGGCCCTGGTGGAGCGCACGGCGGGCGCGTGGTCCCACCTGTTCGTGCTCGAGCGCTGGCCCCAGGTTCCGGCGGAGACGCTGGCCGCGCTCTCCCAGGCGTTCAGCACCGCGGGCTTCATCGCGGCGGGCATCGCGCTGGCTTGCGCGTGCGCCCTGCCAGGGCTCGCGGACTCATGGCCTCGCATGGCCGTGCTGCTCGCGCTCCAGGTGGGCACGTCCTTCACCGCGAATGAACCGCTCATCCTCCTCGGCTCCGAGGAGCTGCTGGACAGCCCGCCGACCTTCATCGAGACCGTGCGGGCGTGGGCGGACCGGAATGGAGACCCCGTGCCCCGCGTGGCATCGCGCATCCAGCGCTACCGCCTGCCGCGCTTCGAAGGCTTCGAATACCAGGACAGCGTCGCGCTGATGTCGCGCGCCACGCTGGTGCCGGACAGCCCCGCGTTGTGGGGCATCGGCACCGCGGAGGCCTACCTGCCCGCGGCGAGCCCGCGCCTGCTGCGCCTCCAGGACACGGACCCCCGCCTCTTCACCGAGCTGCTGCCTTTCTACGGCGTTCGCTTCAGCGCCTACACGCCAGCGGACTACGACGCCCTGAAACACAAACCCGGACCAGTCGTGGCGCGCGACACCGTCTTCGAACTGCTGCTGGTGGAGCACCCGGAGGCCCGGCCACGCCTGTCGCTGGCGAGGCCCCGGTGCGTCGCGGACGCGGAGGCCGCGCTCGGACTGCTGCGCGATGCGTCCTTCCGCGCCAGCCCCGAGGCCGCGGTGGAATGCGGCGACATGCGCCTGCCCTCCTCCGGGACCGGGCCACTGAATGGCCGCCTCCGGGTCGAACGGGATGACCCCGAACACCTCGTCGTCGATGTCGACACGCCCGAGGACTCGGTGCTTGTCATCAACGACGCGTGGCAAGCCGGTTGGACGGCATGGCTCGATGGCGCCCCCACGCTGCTGCTCCCCGCGAACGTGGCGGTGCGCGCCGTGCCCGCGCCCCAGGGCTCCCACCGGGTCGAACTGCGCTACCGCGCGCCGGGCGTGCAGCCGGGCCTCTGGCTCTGCGCGGCGACGTGGCTCGGGCTGGTAATGGCCGAGGGCTGGCGCCGCCGTTCACCCCGAAAGTCCGGGGCACCCGCCGCTGACGGGCGCTGACCGCGCGCGTCAACGCCGCACGCCTCTGCCCGGAGGGTCGACCACTCAACGCTGCACGGTCGCGGTCTCGAAGCCTGGGGTTTTGAGCGTCCGCCCGAGTGCCTAGCTTGGTCGGTCATCCCCCACACCCTGGACTCTCTCCGTGGCGATTCTTCCTCGCACCGACGCCCATCCCGCCTCCTTCACGCGCCTCCCTGTGTTGCTCGGCGCGCTGCTGTTCCTGT
Source organism: Corallococcus silvisoli (assembly GCF_009909145.1). Classification (NCBI taxonomy): domain Bacteria; kingdom Pseudomonadati; phylum Myxococcota; class Myxococcia; order Myxococcales; family Myxococcaceae; genus Corallococcus; species Corallococcus silvisoli. The sequence goes on along the minus strand of NZ_JAAAPJ010000012.1, from coordinate 209,648 downwards.
CCACCCGCGCCGCCTGGGCGCAGCCCGCGCCGACGCCGCTGGAGGACAACCGCACCATCACGTTGGGCTACATCGACATCGCGTATGAGCTGGGCGGCATCATCGATCCCTCCCTGCTCCCCGGTGGCAGCAGCAGCGCGCGTCCCAACTGGTTCACCTTCGCGCCGCATGCCTCGCAGGCCGGTGGAAAGGGCATGTATGGCACGGCGCTCGCGCGGCATTTCCTGGCGGCGGCACGGCTGCAATCCTCGCTGTCACTGACGAACGCGCTGGACCGGCTGGGGCTGGACGGCGTGCCTCGGCAGCGGCTCCAGGAGCTGTCGCTCCAGCTCATCGCGCAGGGCCTGACGGTGGACGCGGCCACCGCGCTCAGCGTGATGACGAGCTCGCTCAACATCGAGGTGCTCGCGGATCCCCGCACCCTGCTGACCACCGCGGCGCGCATGGGCGCGCTGTACTGGAGCGCGCCCGGAAGCTCTCCGCTCGACAAGACGGAGGTCGTCGTCATCACGCTGGAGCGCACGCTGCACGAGGGCAACCTCGCCATCTTCAACGACATCGGCGGTTCGGCGCGGCTGTACCTGGACTGGCGCCGCGACGCCTCGGGCCCCATCACCCCCGAGCGAGTGCTCACTGAGTTCACCCTCGTGGATGCCTTCGCCGCGGAGGCCCGGCAGGCATACGACTTCGCCGTCGCGCACGCCGAGGACACGCCGCGCGCGACCCGCATGGACCTGCTCTTCCCCGGAATGCACTGGAAGAGCCTGCTGGTGGCGGCCTTCGCCGTTTACGAGGAGGCCCGCCTCGCGACCACGCCCGCGCGCCGCGACGCGCTCATCGCCATGGGCACGAACTTCGTCGCGTGGCGTGAACAGCGCGACCAGGCCCAGCCGGTCTTCACGCCCACGGGCTCGCCCACCGACGAGGTGTCCCGCGCGGGCGTGCTCCAGATGCTGACGCCGCTCCTGATGACGGACTTCGGCACGGTGCGTTGGACGTACGCGGACTACGCCAACTCGCAACCGGACCGAGACGGCAACCCGCTCACCCCCCGGCCGTGCGAGTACAGCTGGGCGGACTTCTGGGATCGCTGGAACGGCATCCTCTTCGCGTTCGACGCCGCCTATGCCCGGCCCACGGAGCTGTGGGTCATGCCCGAACCCCTCATGGATCCACTGGGCTGACACACGGCCGGTGCGCTCCGCGCGCTCGCTTGACGGGCGCGGGGGGCGTGCGGGAGCGTGCATCCCCGATGAGTCCCCTCCCCGGCGGTCCTTTCGAAACCGCTCGCCACGCGTCGAAGGACGAGCCGTCGTCGCCGGACGCGGCATCCGCGCGTGTGCAGAAGGACGCGACCCAGCCCCCGCTCCCGGCCGACGAGGCCGGCATGTCCGCGCAGACCCGCTTGCAGGTCCTGCGGGAGATGATGGCCGAGGCGTTCCTGGCGCTGGACGCGCAGGGAGTCGTCCATGAGCTCAACCACCGGGCCGCGTCCCTCCTGGGCCTGCCATACGGCCGCTGCGAGGGCATGACGCCATGGGCAGCGCAGCCGATGCTGGCGGGCACGTCGCTGCATGAGCGGCTCCTGGACGCGCTCACCACGCGCGAGCCGTCGCGGTTCCTGTCGGAGCTGCCCTCGGGGGTGTGGCTGGAGGTGTCGGTCCGGCCGGTGGGCGGCGAGACCTGGGTGCTGGCCACGGACATCACCCGCCGCCAGCGCGCGGAGAGCGAGGCCGCGCGCACCGACGAGCGCTTCCGCCAGTTGGGCGAGCGCTTCCAGGTGGCGCTCGAATCCGCGCAGATGGCCGTCTGGGAGACGAACCTCGTCACCGGGCAGGTGTTCCGCTCGGAGGGGCATGACCGGCTCTACGGCTACATGCAGCCCCTGGCGGAGTGGACGCACGAGCGGTTCCTGGCGTCGCTGCATCCGGACGACCGGCCCGCGGTGGAAGCGCAGGTGACGTCCATCTTCCACAACGACGTGCTGTCGTACGCCTCCACGTTCCGCACGCACTGGCCGGACGACACGTGGCACTGGCTGAACAGCCGTGCGCGCGTCATCCGCGACGCGAACGGAAAGGTGATGGTGGTGCGCGGGGCCATCCTGGACATCACCGCGCTGAAGGAGACGGAGGAGGCGTTGCAGGAGGCGGTGCGGACGCGCGACGACTTCCTGTCGGTGGCGAGCCACGAGCTGCGCACGCCGCTCACGTCGCTGCGGCTCCAGGTGGATCTCCTGCGGCGCATGTTCCAGAACCCCACGAGCGATCCGCTGGGCACCGCGAAGGCGACGACGCGGCTGGACGCGGCGGACCGGCAGCTCAAGCGGTTGGGGGCGCTGCTCGACAACCTGCTGGACGTCAGCCGGATCCGCACGGGCAAGCTGGACTTCGACCTGGCGCCAGGCGACCTGGCGACCGTGGCGGAGGACCTGGTGGCGCGCTTCGCGGACGAGGCGAAGCAGTCCGGGGTGGAGCTGGCCGCGCGGCTGGAAGCGCCGGCGCCGGGCCGGTTCGACCGGCTCCGGATGGAGCAGGTGGTGAGCAACCTCATCGCCAATGCGCTGCGCTACGGCCAGGGCTCGCCGGTGCAGGTGTCGCTGCGCCAGCAGGACGATCAACTGAGGCTGGAGGTGCGGGACGGAGGTCCAGGCGTCCCCGAGGTGGAGCGCGAGCGCATCTTCCAGCGCTTCGCCCAGGTCCAGGGCTCCGCGCGCACGGGGGGCCTGGGGTTGGGGCTCTACATCGTGCGGCAGATCCTGGAAGCGCACGGCGGACGTGTCTGGGTGGAGGACGCGCCCGGTGGCGGCGCGGCCTTCGTGGTGACGCTGCCCGCGGACGCGACGTAGGCAGGCCCTGCGACGGAACCGCGGCCCCTTCAGGGGCTGAGGTACACGGCGCCCTCGTCGAAGGGGCGCTTCACCTCGAAGGCATGAACGCCGGGAGAGGTGAGGTTCAGGGGGTAGCGGCGCACCGCCAGCCCCATCCGATCCTCGACCACGAACACGGTGTAGCGACCCAGCGGCAAGGAGCTGAAGTGGTTGTCGCGCATGCCGCTGTAGATGATCGAGTCATCGTCGTCCATTCGGCGCTCAGGCCTGCGCTCGGCGGACTCTGCTTCCGGATCAACGGCGTCGAGGACCAGCCTGTTCATCGCCTCCGCCGTCGACGGCACTGGAACGTCGCCTTGGACGAGGACGACCCGGCGCCATTCCCCTGCCTCAGGGAACGACACATGCACCGAAGCCGGCCCCGTGCGCGGCCGCAAGTGCACCGGGACCGTCTCCCCGGGACGCCCCTTGAATCGCAGCGGCCAGAAGCTCCTCCGCGGTGGCAATGGCCAATCCGCGCGACGTTCAGTCTGGGTGACCTTCACGACGCACTCGCATCCTCCGGGTGAGCTCAGGGAGAAGCGGCCTTCCGCATCGGACTCGTCACTCCCACCGAAACTGCCTTTACACCAGGACCTGAGGCGGACCCCTTCCAGGGGACGTCCCGTTTCGTCCGCGACCGTGCCCACGGCGGTGGTGTCTGGCACGAGTCGCAACGACACCGCGTCCTCTTCCACGCCCAATGGCCGTGACACCGTGCCACTGAGGTCGTTGCTGGCATGGAGGATCATCGACTCGCGGGGCACATGCTCCAGCACGAACCGGCCATCGGCATCCGCCATGGTGGTGATCGTGGATCCGGCAAGAAAGGCCTCCATGTCCCAGAGAGCAATCAGTGCCACGGGGATCAACGGCGTGGCGGTCTTTCCATCCTCTCGCACGATTCGGCCGCGCACCGTGCGGCCCTCATCCATGACGATATCCGGGAGCAAAGTGCGCTCCGCGCTGGGCGTCACCGTGATGTGCGTGGTCGCGAATCCCTCCGCCTTGAAGGGCAGCGTCCGAGGCCAGGTGCCCTCCAAGGCGATCTCGTAGCGTCCCTCCGGATTCTCGAAGGTTCGCCAGTCCACCGAGAACCGGCGAAGCGGCTTCCCGTCCGGCCCAACGACACGTCCCTCGACCGTGGGTCTGAAGTCGAAGCGCAGCGACGCATCCTTCGCGCCCGCGTCGAGCTCAACCTTCGCGTTGCCCGCGTTGACCTCCACGCGCAGCGGCCCCTCCAGCAGGTGCTCCAGCGCGAAACGCCCGTCCGCATCGGTCCTGCCCCAGGCCTCACTCGCGAAAGCGTCCTGCGTCGCATCGCCCGAGATGGCGCCGATCCCGACATCCGACAGCGGGCGACCATCGCCGCCAACGAGCCGGCCCCGCAGGGGCGCGCGCTCCGGCAGCCCCTTGAAGCCGATGTCCAGGTCGCGGGTCCGACCCACCTCCACCGTGACCTCGGAGTTGGTGGTCCATTTGGAGAACTCCCCCACCGGATGCACGAACGTCACCCGGTAGCGTCCTGCCTCGACGCCCCGGTACACCCGGGCATCCTTGTCGGAAGCATCGATCCACGCCCCCTGCTTCGACACCGGATCGAGTGCCTTGAGCTCCAGTTCGGGCGCCCGCTTCAGGGACCCATCCGGGAGCAAGCCACGCACCCGCAGCGTGCCCTGCTCGCGCAGCACCAGGGTCAGGTCGGCTGGTGGTGCGTCGAAGACGCGCCGCTCGTCGCTGTAGCCCCTGCGTCGGACGAGCAGCACACCCCGCCCGGGCCCCATGCCCTCGAACAGGAAGTGGCCGTCCGGATTGCCCACCACGTCCAGCCGAGGCGCCGTTTCGTCCGCCGGGATCCACGAGAGCGATACGTCCGGGATGGGCTTCCGGGCTCCATCCACCACGAGCCCCGCCACCGCCACCGCTGGCTGGAGCGTCATCGTCACCGTCTGCGGGTGCTCACTCCCATGCCGCACGTCCGGATCCACGAAAGCCTGGTAGCCCGAAGGCTGCGCGGTGAGGACATACCAACCCGAAGGCACTCGGAGCTGGCTCCGCCCGTGCGCGTCCGTCGTGCCCCACAGCCCCTCGGGGCGCTCCGCAACGGCCCTGCGAAGCTGGAAGCCGATGTCGGGCAGAGGCCGCCCGCCCGCGTCCTTCGCCAGCACCGTGAGCATCGCCGCCGTCGGGACCGGCTCGGCGCGTGTTGCTTCGGACCGCGGCACCTGCGTGGACGGGCCCGCGCACGCGAGCATCCCCATCACGAGCACGGCTTGGCTCCATCGCATGTGCCCCAGGCTAACAGTCGCCTGTGAGCGTCGTCAGCCAGCCCGTCAGCCGAACCGCGCGCGGAACGTGCTCAGGTTCGGCCCGTGCCCGCCCCGCTCGTACACGGCGAACACCACGCGGCTGAACGCCCCCGCCATCGTCGACAGGCCCCGCGCGAAGGCCTCCGCCGCGTCGCGCGGGTTGTTGCGGAACGCGCCGCATCCCCATGCCCCCAGGATGAGCGTCCGGTGCCCGTGGTGCGCCGCCACCTGCAACACCTTGAGCGCCCGCGCGATCAACACTTCACGCAGTTGGAGCCCCACCTCCGCGTCGTCCGCGGGCAGCTGCTTCGCGTTGGGCGCGGGCGCCGTGATCAGCGACACGTTGAAGGGCCGCTCCAATAAGTCGTAGTGCTCGTTGCGGAAGAAAGGCACGTCGGGCGAGTACAGCACGTGGTCCGTGTAGAGCGGCGAGCGCAGCTTGCGGTTCACGTCGTAGTACTCCGGAAACCGGAGCAGGCACGGGTACAGCGCCGAGCACCGCGCCAGGTCCTCCTCCTGCGCCTTCGCCCCCGTGAGGAAGCCACCGCCCGGGTTCACCGCCGACGCGAAGTTGAGCGCCACCACGTCCCGCACGCCCTCCAGCTCCACCAGCCGGCGCGCGGCCTCGCCCGTCTTCTCGGAGGTCACCTCGACCGTGAAGCCCGTCACGGGCTCCGGACGCTTGAGGTGTTCGAAGTCGCCCGGGCGCACCAGCACCGTGCCCTGGACCGCGTGCGCCACCGCGTCGCGCACGGACACCTCCCGTCCCGAAAGCGGCACGTAGGTGCCCTGCTCGAGGATGCGAAGGGTCTCGTCCGCGACGCGATTCAGCGACATGGCGTCACTCGCAGCCGATGCGCACGGGCGCCACCGCGAGGTCGTCGATCCACGTCTCCGACGCGGAGTCGCCGTGCGGATGCACGAAGCCGTAGCCCACCGCGAAGCTGGTGAACGGCCGCATGCCCACGTTCGGGAAGTCGAACGCCTGCGCGCCATCCACCCACACCTGCGCGTGGCCCGTGGTGGCCGTGGCACTGGCGCGCTGCACGCCCCACTCGATGCAGGTCCACTTGTTCGGCGACACCGTCACCTTCAGGTCGTCCTGGTAGTTCCACCCCGTGCCCTTGATGCCGCTCCAGTCATCCAGCGCGAAGCCGCCGTTGACCATGCCCTGCAATTCGATGCCGCCGAAGTCGCTCTCCTTGGGCGAGAAGAGGATGAAGTACGTCCCCATCACATCCTGGGGCGCGGCGCGGCTCAGGTAGACATACGCGCGCGTGTAGAGCGTCGTGCCGAAGGCCGGGATGTCCTTGCGCAGGTGCGCGATGGCCTGCGGATCCTGCTCCTTGCCCGTCGTCTCATCGTGCCCCGCCTCCGTCACCACGTGCACCGCGCCGCTGCCGGAGCGCGTGCGCGTGCCGTCGATGGTGATGGTCGCGTGGTGCTCCTCATCCGGGGTCTTCCAGCCGTTCTGCCCCTTGTCGAAGTTCTCGCAGATGATCGCGGAGGCCGGGCACTTGCCGTCGCCCGTTCCATTCGGACCGCCGTCGGTGCCCGCGTCCGTCCCGGAGGAGGTGCCCCCGTCCGGGTTGTTGTCCTTCGCGTCGTCGCCGCATGCCGACAGCGCGCCAAACGCGAGGGAAGCCATCATCAAGGCCAGTGCCGAAGTCGAACGCATGAGTCCTTCCGGAGGGAGCATCGTGTACCTCGCGCACCTGCCGCGAGGACGGGACGTGAAGGCAGTCCTAGCACGGCCCGCCGACCTACTTCGAATGGGGCCTGCCAGACCCCGGCCCTCGCGCCGGGGAGGGAAGACCGTGTCGCGCGGACAGCGGGACACCCCATGGGACCATACGGATGTCGTGCAGTGATGGATGCACGCGCGGCGCGGTCACAAGTGCTCACTACCAGCGGACTGCCCTGTCCGGCAGGTGCGTGTTGCCGTTCCGGTCCGTACTGCTTTCCATGTGAAGGCCTGTCGGCACGAACTTCACCCTGACGGGCAACACGGTGGCGGCGAGGGTGGGATTGGGTGCGTGGGTTTCTGGCATCGGGAGAGCGGGAGCATGGCAGAGGCCTTCCGAAGACTCGCGGTCGTCGAGCCTCCAGCCGACGACGCGCCTTCCAACCGGGACATGAGGCCCCCTCCCTCGCCACACCTGCCTCCCACCGGTTCGGTCGCGCTGGTCTTCACCGACATCCAGGGGTCCACCCGCCTGTGGGAGCGCTGCGGCCAGGGCATGCGCGACGCGCTGGAGCTGCATGATGGCGTGCTGCGCGCGCTGCTGCTGGGCACGGACGGCTACGAGGTGAAGTCGCAGGGCGACGCCTTCATGGTGGCGTTCGCGTCCCCCACGGAGGCGGTGCACTGGTGCCTCCGGGCCCAGGAGGCCCTGCTGCACGTGAGCTGGCCCAAGGCCTTGCTGGAGGAAGCGGACGCGGCGGAGGAGTACGCGGCCGAAGGGCTGGCCCACCGGGGGCTGCGCGTGCGCATGGGCGTGCACGTGGGGGAACCCGACTGCCGGATGGATCCCTCCACCCACCGGTTGGACTACCTGGGGCCTCCGGTGAACATCGCGGCGCGCGTGGCGGACGCGGGCCATGGCGGCCAGGTGCTGCTGAGCGGCGCGACGTGGGCTCGCGTCGCCCAGGAGCTGGCCGCGCTGGGGCTGCCCATCGCGCGCCAGCTGGGCGCCTTCCGCCTGCGCGGCGTGGGCGACAGCGTGACGCTGGTGGAGCTGTTGCCGGTGGCCTTGTCGCACCGCCGCTTCGGGCCTCTGCGCGCGCCACGGGAGCGGCCCGGCAACGTGCCGCTGCTGCGGCAGGACCTGGTGGGGCGCGCGGAGGAGCTGGACACCCTGCGCCAGTGGGTGTCGGAGGGCGCGCGGCTGCTCAGCATCCTGGGCCCGGGGGGCATGGGGAAGACGCGGCTGGCCACGCACTTCGGCGCGCTGGAGTCGGACGCGGGTCACTGGGAGGGCGGCGTCTGGCGGTGCGATCTGGAGGAGGCCCTGACGGCGGATGATCTCTGCCACGCGGTGGGGCGCGCCCTGGGCGTCCCGCTGGCGGCGGATGGCGACGGCAGCACGCCCGCGGAGCGGCTGGGCCGCGCGCTCGCGGGCTGCGGCGACGTGCTGGTCATCCTCGACAACGTGGAGCAGGTGGTGCGGCACGTGCCCGCGACGCTGGGCCGCTGGCGGGTGCTGGCGCCGCACGCGCGCTTCCTCGTCACCACGCGCGAGGCCCTGCGCCTGCCCGGAGAGCGCGTGCTGGATCTGGCCCCGCTGGGTCTGCCAGATCCCGAGGAGACGCGCTGGGACGTCATCCTGCGCTCGGACGCGGTGCGCCTGTTCGTGCAGCGGGCGCGGGAGACGCGCGGCGACTTCATCCTGGGCGACGAGGACGCCCCGCGCGTCGCGGACATCGTGCGGCAATTGGACGGCATCGCCCTGGCCATCGAGCTGGCCGCCGCGCGCGTGAGCGTGCTGGGAGTGGAGCAGCTGCGCGAGCGGCTGTCGAAGCGCTTCGACCTGCTGCGCGTCGGGCGGCGGGATGCACCCGCCCGGCAGGCGACGCTGCGGGGGGCCATCGACTGGTCGTGGAACCTGCTGGAGCCAGCGGAGCGCGCCGCGCTGGCGCAATGCTCGGTGTTCCGCGGCGGCTTCACGCTGGAGGCGGCCGAGGCGGTGTTGGTGCTGCCGGAGGGGTCACCGGACGTGCTGGAGGTGCTGCACTCCCTGCGCTCCCGTTCGCTCGTGTGCGCGCGAGAGGTGGGCTCGCCCGGCGGCTTCCTGCGCCTGGGGCTTTACGAGAGCATCCGCGAATACGCGGCGCTGCGCCTGATGGAACAGGGGGACGAGGTGGCCTGCGAGGCCCGCCATGCGGACACGTATCTCCAGGTCGCGCGGCGGCTGAGAGAGCGCGTCCAGAAGACAGGCGGTGCGACGGCGCTCCGCAGGTTGGCCCTGGAGCGGGAGAACCTGCTGGCCGCATGCGACAACGCGATGGCGGTGCGTCCCGCGTCCGCCGAGTCCCTGGGCCGCGCGCTGGAGACCCTGGTGGCGTTGGAGCCGGATGTGCGGACGCGCGGGCCCGCGGGTCTGCTGCTGGAGAGGCTGGAGCAGGCACTGGAGCTGTCTTCGCGCGTGGCGGTGGCGCCGCTGAAGCGCGCGGAGGCGCTCGCGGTCCTGGGCCGTGCGTACCTGGACGCGGGACAGGCGGACGCGGCCCGCCAGGCGCTGGAGCAGGTGCGCGGCATCTTCCATGTGCTGGGCGAGACCGCGCTGGAGAAGCGCGTGCTCGTGGATCTGTCCATCGTCGCCCGGCACGCCGGAGACGCGGCCGCCGCGTGGACGCTGATGCGCGACGCGCAGGCCCTGCCCTCCGGGAATGACCATTGGTTGGAGGCCTACGCGATGGGCAACCTGGGCCTCGTCGAACAGGTGCGGCGAGGACCGGAGGCAGCCATCCCGCACCTTCGCGCGGCGCTGGCCCTGTTCCGCGAGGTCGGGGACGTGACGTTCGAGGTGGGCTTCCTCACCAACTGCGCGGTCGCCATGGGTGAAGCAGGCGACAGCGGCGAAGCGGTGACGTTGTTGGGCGAGGCGCTGGCACGAGCGCTGAGCGTGGAGGACCGCGCGGGGCAGGCACTCGCGCGGCTCAACCTGGGGTGCTACCTGCTGGACGGGGGCGGCGTCATGGAGGCCTGCGAGCATCTGGAGGCCGCGGTGCGCCTGTCGCGGCTGCTGGGTCAACGCCTGATGGAGGGCACCGCCCTGGGAGAGTGGGGCCGGGCATCGCTTGCCCGGGGCCACTGGAAGCAGGCCCGCGCGGCGCTGGCGGAGGCGGTGGCCATCCTGGGCCGCGCGTCTCGCTGGCAGGCACTGCGCTTCATCGCGCACCTTGCCGCGTTGGATGCGGCGTGCGGCGAACTGACCGCGGCCCGCGAAGGGTTCTCGGCGCTGGATGGGGCTCCCGAGCTGCGCGACGACCCTGCCCTCTTCCAGCTCGTGGAGCTGCTGCGCGCCGCGCTCGACCTCGCCCACGCCGACACCTTGCCGGTGGGAAGCGCGGAAGGCCACGAAGCGCGCGGCTCCGCGCGCCGCCGCATCGAAGCAGCGCGACACGCCCCGAAGGAATCAGCCTCGTCGGACATCCGCGGCGCGCTGCGCTTCCTGGAGGCCCGTCCCGGGGTCGCGGAGTCCCACCCCGACGCCTGAGCCGAGCCGCGGGCCTACGGGGTCACGGTGGAGGTCGGCGCGGACTTGACGGGCACTACCGAAGGCTTCGCGAAGCGCCGGAAGAAGCTGTCGTCATTCCACTGGGGGCGGCCCGGCGCGTCCGCCACCGCGTTCGTCATGGCGGTCAGGAACTCGATGAACCGCGCGGCGCCTTCGTGATCCACGGGCTGCTGGGACAGGTCGTCCGACGGCGCGTGGTAGCGCTCCGTCAGCCACTGCTTGAGGACCTTCTGCTCCTGCGACCCCGGCGTGTAGCCAAACTTGAAGAACAGCGCGGGCACGCCCTCGCGGATGAACGAGTACTGGTCGCTGCGCACGAACAGGTTGCGGTCCGGCTCCGGATCCGGGAGCACCTGGACGCCCTGCTTCGCGGCCACCGCCGCCAGCGGCACCGACAGCGTGGACTCGTCCTTGCCGTGCGCCACCACGGAGGTGAAGGGCCAGTGGGGCATGAACATGTCCAGGTTGAAGTCCGCCACCATGGAGGTGATGGGCACGGGCGGCCGGGCCGCGAAGTACTTCGACCCGAGCAGCCCCTTCTCCTCCCCTGTCACCAGCGCGAACAGCACTGAACGCTTCGGCTTCGTCGGCTGGGCATGCAGCTGGCGCGCGACCTCCAGCACCGCCGCGACACCGGACGCGTTGTCCATGGCGCCGTTGTAGATGCGGTCGCCGTTCACCGGCTCTCCCACGCCCACGTGGTCCAGGTGCGCGCTGAGCACCACGTACTCCTTCGCGAGCACCGGATCCGCGCCCGGCATGACGCCCACCACGTTCATCGACTTCAGCGACTTCACCTCGAACGCCAGCTTCGCCTTCAGCCGGAAGGGCAGCTCGAACCTCGGCAGCGGCTGATCCGCGTCCGCCAACGCCACCAGCTCTTCGTAGCGGTGAGGCGCGCCCTCGAACAGCTTCTGCGACCGCGTCACGTTCATCACCGCCGCGACCTTCAGACCGCCGGTGTCATTGAGCGACGCCTCCGCGAACTGCATCGTCGGGCTCCTGACGGAGCCGACCAGCCGCTCCCACGGCAGCTCCTGGTGCTTGGGGTTCTGCAGGTAGACGTACCCCACGGCCCCCGCGCGCTTGAGGACCTTCACGCGCTCCGTCCACGAAGAGAAATGGGACTTCACCGGGCCCGGGATGTTCCCCGGTCCGCCCTGGAGCAGCACCACCACCTTGCCCTTCAGGTCCAGGCCCGCGAAGTCATCATGGCCCAGCTCGGGAATGGACAGGCCGTACCCCACGAACACCAGCGGCGCGTCCACGGCACCGGCCTCTCCCTGCCGCGAGGACAGGACGGCGTCCTCGCCCTGCACGAGCGGCTGCGTCTTGCCGTCCTTCACCAGCGCGATGCGCGACTTCGACTCGATGAGGCGGCGGGACTCCAGCGCCATGGGCTGGAGGAAGCCGGTCTTCATCACCGGCCGGACCCCCAGCGCGGCCAGCTCCTTGGACACATAGCCCGCGGCCAGCTCGTAGCCCTTGCTGCCCGTGTCCCGGCCCTCCATCGCGTCACTGGCCAGGACCTCGACGTGCTTCCACCACCGGTCCTCCCCGGAGGTGGGAGGCTCCGCGGCGAAGGCCCCAGAGGAGAAGAACAGCGCGAGCGCGGCGGCGGAGGTGACCCGGTTCATGCCCAGGAGCATCCAGGGCGGCGTGCCCCCGTGCAACCGCGATCAGGCCTGGACGCTCAAGCGCCGGCCGCGCAGCTCCGACAGTGTGCGTGCATCCAGCAGGACCGCGGACTTCTCCTGCGCGGACAGGGGCTCCACCGCGCCCGCCAGCAGCTTGCGCCGCGCGGACGCGAGGGCCACGGGCACACCGGCCGTCGGGTGCGCCTCCAGCAGGGCCAGATGCAGGGCGTGCGCGCGCGGATCCGTCAGCACGTGGTCCAGCGCATCGCCCACCGGCTCCAGCTCCTCCCCCGCGAGCTCCTGCGCGCGCACCAGCACCGTGGGGGGAGCCACCTCCTCCGGGATGAGGAACAGGCCCCGCCGCTGCGCCCACAGGCCCAGTGACGCACGGGCGGTGAACACGGAGATGGCCGGGGACAGCCACAGCCCCAGGATGACCGGCGACAACCACGTCAGCATCCCCGGCGCCACCGCGACCGCCAGCAGCGCGAGCACGACGCCGACCACCATGTGCCACTTGTGCCGCCGCAGGGCCTCCGACCAGGGCAGGTCGGTGTCCTCGCGCTGCTGGCTGGACCAGTTCACCTTGTAGCCAAGCAGCGTCCCGAACACGAAGTGCGACTGGAAGAGCATCATCACCGGCGCCATCAGCGTGGACACCACGCCCTCCAGCGCCACGCTCAGCACCAGCATGGCGCGGCCCCCCATCCGCGCCGCCTCCTCGCGGTCCGCGAGCACCAGCCCCAGGCCCATCAGGCGCGGAATCCACAGCATCGCCAGCGACACGAGCATCAGCCGCAGCGCGCCCACCGTGTCGAACGCGTCTCCCCCGGGCAGCGTGGACTGGAACCCCACCAGCGTCGCCGGCGAGAAGAACCACTCGTGCAGCGCGGCGAACAGGCCCGACACCAGGAAGATGAGCCACAGGGGCGATGCGACGTAGGACATCACCCCCATGAGGAAGTGCATCCGGCTCATCGGATGCAGGCCCCCCGCCATCACCAGGCCCAGGTGCTGGAGGTTGCCCTGGCACCAGCGGCGGTCGCGCTGCGCGTACGCCAACAGGTCCGGCGGCGGCTGCTCGTAGCTGCCGCCAATCTCCGGCACCAGCCACACCGTGTAGCCCGCCCGGCGCATCAGCGCCGCCTCCACGAAGTCATGGCTGAGGATGTGGCCGCCGAAGGGCTGCTGCCCCGGAAGCACCGGCAGGCCACAGTGCTCGATGAAGGGCGCCATGCGCAGGATGGCGTTGTGGCCCCAGTAGTTGGAGTCCCCCAGCTGCCACGACGCCGCGCCCGCGGCCACGATGGGCCCGTAGATGCGCCCCGCGAACTGCTGCAGGCGCGCGAACAGCGTGGAGCGACCCACGTTCTGCGGCGGCACCTGGAGGATGCCCGCCCCCGGGTTCAGCTCCATCAGCCGCGCCATCCGCACCACGCTGTCGCCCGCCATCAAGCTGTCGGCGTCCAGCACCAGCAGGAAGTCGTAGCGGCGGCCCCAGCGCTCGCAGAACTCGGCCAGGTTCCCGGCCTTCTTGGCGGTGTTGTCGGAGCGGCGGCGGTAGAAGATGCGGCCCTGCCCGCCCACCCGGCGGCACAGCTCCGACCACGCCAGCTCCTCCGCCACCCACGACTCCGCCCGGGTGGAGTCGCTGAGCACGTAGAAGTCGAACGCGTCCAACTGCCCCGTCGCGGCGATGGACTCGTACGTGGCCTGCACGTGCGCGAACACGGCGGCCGGATCCTCGTTGTAGACGGGCATCACCACGGCGGTGCGGCGCGTCAGCGGGACCGCGGCCTCCTCCTCCGTGGGCCAGAGCAGGCCCGGCACCCGCTGGTTCGACACCAGCTGCACGAAGCCCGCGATGCCGCTCCAGAACGACAGGGAGATCCACGCGAAGCACAGCGTGAACAGCCCCAGCACGAACAGCTCCGGCACCGTGGTCCCGTGGGCGGCCAGCAGCCGGTGCATCTCCACGGATGCGAACCCGGTGCTCAGGGCCGCGAGCCCCAGCACCATGACGCGGCGCGGACGGGCCAGCGCCGGAGTGTACGGTTGGGGGTTCATGCGGACTCCGGGCTCCCGTGCGGCGCTTGCGGTGTGGATGGCGCGCGCCTAGCGCGACGGCGACACGTCCGCCCGGCTGGCGGGGCGCAGCCAGCGGCGCACCATGTCCATGAAGGGATTGAGCACGAGCACCTGCTCCCGCATCTGGCAGGGCACTTCCGCCGGGGCCGACATGGGCACGGCTTCACACACCGCGCGGCGCCACGCCTCCGGCAGCGTGCTGGGCTCGCGCAGCAGCACGTCCGCGCCCCAGCGCGCACCGCCCACCAGGACGAAGGCGGCCCGGCCGCGCACCAGCAGCGCCGGCCCCACGTGCGAAGGCCCGAGCACCGCCGCCAGCCACCCCTCCACGCGCCAGCGCGCGAGCGCCAGCGCGGCCTCCGGAGACAGGGCCAGCTCCCGGGTTCCCAGGACCCAGCTCGCCAGCCGATCCAGGTCCCCTCGGCCGGTGAAACCAAAGTCCTGGAAGAAGCCCACCAGCGCGGCGCGCGTGTCCGCGCGGGCGTCCTGGGGCATCGCCGGAGCGAACGACATGAACGGGTGCGTGGTCACGGAATCCACAGGTAGCTCCAGGTCTCGGTGAGGGTCTCGGAACCGCGTTTCAGGAAGCAGCGCAGCTCGACGGGGGCGTCCCCGTCGGGCAGCAGCTCGAAGGCCGCGCGGTAGCCACCGGAGATCGCATGGACCTCCGCGCGCGGGTGCAGCACCTGGCCGCGTGAAGCGGTGACGACCGCCTCCACCGGACCGGTGCCCTCCCCGGCGTCCTTCGTGAAGTCGAGGACGAAGCGGCGCGCCCCCGGCTTGCTGCCCGCCGCGACACGCGTCGCCGCGACGGTGGAGCCCCCAGCCTTCGCGCCCTCGGGGGCGAAGCCCCAGGACAGCCGGTAGGCGAAGCGAAGCTGCGCGCCCGCCTGCACCGGCGCATCCGGCACCCAGAAGGCCACGATGTTGTCGTGGATCTCCTCGCGGGTCGGGATCTCCACGAGCCGCACGGAGCCGGCGCCCCAGTCACTCACCGGCTCCACCCAGGCGCCCGGCCGGCGCTCGTAGCGCGCCTCCAGGTCCTCGTAGCTGGTGAACGCCTGGTCGCGCTGCAGCAGGCCGAAGCCCGCCAGTCCGTCCGAGTGGAAGCTGCTGACCTGGAGCTGCTTCGGGTTCTTCAGGGGGCGCCACAGCTTCTCGCCGTTCTTCATCCAGACCGACAGGCCGTCGGAATCGTGGACCTCCGGGCGGAAGTCGTCGAAGTCGCCCCGGTCGTTCTCACCGAAGAGGAACATGCTGGTGAGCGGCGCCAGGCCCAACTGCCGCACCACCTTGCGCGCGAACACCGTCGCGTCCACGTCCATCACCGTGCGCTCACCCGGGTGGATGGCGAAGCGGAACGCGCCCGTCACGCTGGGGCTGTCCATCAGCGCGTGCACCACCACCGCGTCCGAGCCCGCGGCCGGCGTCTCCAGCCAGAACTCGCGGAACGTGGGGAACTCCTCGCCCCCCGGCAGCGCCGTGTCGATGGCGAGCCCGCGCGCGGACAGACCATAGAGGTTGCCCTTGCCGAGCGCGCGGAAGTAGCTGGCGCCCAGGAAGGCCACCAGCTCGTCGTAGTAGTCCTTCGTGTTCAGCGGCGCGTTCAGCCGGAAGCCCGCGAAGCCGTTCACCTTGCCCTTGGGCGGCGTGCCCACCAGGGGCCCATAGGTGAACTGCTCCGTGGAGAAGGGCACCGGGCGCGCCCTGCCGCCCTCCACCAGGTTCACGACCACGGGACGCGTGTAATAGAAGCCCGGGTGGAAGAACTGCGCCCGGAAGGGCAGCCCCTCTTCACGCCACAGCGACGCCGAGTCACGGAAGCGGATGTCCCGGAACTGATCGTACGTGAGCTTCTCGAAGGAGGGCGGCACCCCGATGGGGGGCTCCTGGTACGGCTTCGCGGCCAGCGCGCGGGCCCGCTCCTGCACCGACTCCGTGGAGAACCCAGTCCCCCGGACCGCCCCCGCCTTGGGCTGGGCACACGCCAACGCCGCCACGCACAGCCCCAAGCCCCAGGCCAGCCCCACCGTCTGTCGCTGCCACCGCTTCAAATCCCGCTCCTCCCAGGGGCCCACCGCCCGCGCCATCACGGCGCGACGCGGCATGGGCTAGCAACGGGCATGCCAGCCAACGATGGGTGAGGAATTGCCCAATCAATCCCAGGACTTACCCACAGCCATTTAGTTTGAATCCAAATGATTCCGGTGACTTGGGAGGGCGTCCGAGAGAGGAGGCCACTGGCG
Source organism: Corallococcus silvisoli (assembly GCF_009909145.1). Taxonomy (NCBI): domain Bacteria; kingdom Pseudomonadati; phylum Myxococcota; class Myxococcia; order Myxococcales; family Myxococcaceae; genus Corallococcus; species Corallococcus silvisoli. The sequence continues at coordinate 193,259 of NZ_JAAAPJ010000012.1, read as the reverse complement.
CCCGGACTGGGGGGTTGGGGACGACGGGGGCAGGCGGCCTCCAGCCCTGTCCGAAATCTCCACAGCGGTGGGGAGCAGCCGGGCGGGGAGGATTTCCCGGGACATTGCCCCCCGTTGCAGGCAGTGTGGCCGGGCCCTGGGCGGCACCGGGAATCCTTCCGGAAGCCCAGGGGTTCCAGGACGTTTCCAGGTGCCTCGGGCCGCAATTTGGCCTGACCGCGTACCGCAAGGCGCCCCCGCAATACCGCGGGAGGGCGCGCTGCGCGGTCGGTCCCCCGCCGGAGGGGGAGTGCGCCCACCCTTCATCGCGGGATTTCATGACTTTCGACGAACTGCAGTTGACCGATTCCCTTCTCAAGGCCGTGAAGGCCGAGGGCTACACCACGCCGACGCCCATCCAGGTGAAAGCGATTCCCCACGCACTGGCGGGCAAGGATGTGTTGGGCGTGGCCCAGACGGGCACGGGCAAGACGGCGGCGTTCGCGCTGCCCATCCTCCAGCGCCTGTCGGCGAAGGCGCCCGCGGGCGGCGCGCGGCCGGTGCGCTGCCTGGTGCTGACGCCCACGCGCGAGCTGGCCAGCCAGGTGAGTGACAGCTTCGGGACCTACGGCAAGCACCTGCCGCTGCGCCACGCGGTGGTGTTCGGCGGCGTGGGCCAGAATCCGCAGGTCCAGGCGCTGCGCCAGGGCGTGGACATCCTGGTGGCGACGCCGGGGCGCCTGCTGGATCTCATTGATCAGGGCCACGTGACGTTGCGCGCGCTGGAAGTGTTCGTGCTCGACGAGGCGGACCGCATGCTGGACATGGGGTTCATCCACGACGTGCGGCGGGTCATCAAGGTGCTGCCGTCGGTGCGCCAGACGCTGTTCTTCAGCGCGACGCTGCCGCCGGACATCGTGGACCTGGCGCGCAACATCCTGAAGGAGCCGGTGCGCGTGGAGGTGACGCCCGCGTCCAGCACCGCGGAGACGGTGAGCCAGCAGGTGTACTTCGTGGAGCGCGAGGAGAAGCGCGCGCTGCTCACGCACCTGCTCCAGGACGCGAAGGCGATTCCGCGCGCGCTCGTCTTCACCCGCACGAAGCACGGCGCCAACCGCGTGGCCAAGCAGCTCACGGCGGCGGGCGTGCGCGCGGACGCGATCCACGGCAACAAGAGCCAGAACGCCCGCGAGCGCGCGCTGGATGAGTTCCGCGCCGGCACGCTCCGGGTGCTGGTCGCCACGGACATCGCGGCGCGCGGCATCGACATCGACGGGCTGTCGCACGTGTTCAACTACGACCTGCCCAACGTGCCGGAGCAGTACGTGCACCGCATCGGCCGCACCGGTCGCGCGGGCGCCAGCGGACAGGCCGTGTCCTTCTGCGACTCCGAGGAGCGCGCGTACCTGCGCGACATCGAGCGCACCATCCGCCGCAGCGTGCCGGTGGCGGACGCGGGCTTCCGCTCGCAGCTGCCCCCTCCCCTGCCCGGGGATGTGGAGGACACCCGTCCCCCGCTGGCCGGCAACCGGGGCGGACGGGGCTCCGCGCGTGGCAACGGCGGGGGTGGCGGCGGGGGTCAGCGTCGCGGTGGCCGAGGCGGCCGCAATGGCGGGGGTGGCGGGGGGCAAGGCCGTTCGAGCGGTGGCCAGTCGCGTCAGGCCAGCGGCGGCAATGCCCAGGCGCCTCGCACGGGTGGCCAGGGCCGTCCGCAGGTGGCGCGTCCGGCGGCTCCGGCCGCGGGGCCGGGTTCGCCTCCGCCCCGTCGCACGATGTCCAAGTGGGGCTGAGCCTGCTCGGCTCCTCGAGGTAGGGATGCGGCCCCATGAGGCCGCTCCTTTCCGGGTGGGCTGGGAAGGATGGAGTTCATGACGCCCGGGTCCTCCCACGAGGGTCCGGGCGTTCGACTGTCCAGGGGGTCGCCCGCGGCGAGAGGCGCGCGCCCTGACGGATGGGGCGTGCTAGCGTGGCGCCCCGTTTCGCGGTGGTGCTTTCGCGCCCTTTGTCATCAGGACACGCCCTCTTCCATGACGCGCTCGGCTGACGGTGAGCTGAACATCGATTCGGTCCTCCGGAACACCTACAAAGTCGTCTCCGTGTTGGGTCGGGGCGGCATGGGGTCGGTGTTCCTGGCCCAGCACCTGCGGCTTCCGGGCAAGCAGGTGGCGGTGAAGGTGCTGCGCATCGGGGACCACGTGGGGCCGGACCTCCACGTGCGCTTCCGGCGCGAGGCGGAGATCGCCTCCCGGCTGGGGCACCCGAACATCGTGGAGGTGTTGGACTTCGACACGCTGGAGGACGGCAGTCCGTTCCTGGTGCTGGAGTACCTGCGCGGCGAGAGCCTCGCGGACCGGCTGCGGCGCGGGCGGCTGTCGTTGGAGGAGGTGTTCTCCTTCACGCGGCAGATGGGTTCGGCGCTCCAGACCGCGCATCGCGCTGGCGTCGTGCACCGCGATCTGAAGCCCGCGAACATCTTCCTGGTGCCCACCGACTCCGGCGGCGTGGTGGGCGAGCGCGTGAAGCTGCTCGACTTCGGCATCTCGAAGGTCATGTCCTCCGAGACGCTCCAGACGCAGGAGGCGGTGCTCATCGGCACGCCGCAGTACATGTCCCCGGAGCAGGCGCAGGGGCACAACCGGCGCATCGACGCGAGGACGGATCTGTTCGCGCTGGGCGGCATCGTGTTCGAGATGCTCTCCGGGATGACGCCCTTTGGTGGCGGGTCGCTGGCGCAGATCATCTACCGCGTGGTGCATGAGCCGCCGGTGTCGCTCTCCACGCTGATGCCGGACCTTCCGCCGAACGTCGCCCGGGCGGTGACGCGCGCGCTGGAGAAGAACCCGGATGATCGCCATCCGGACGTCGGGGCGTTCATCACGGAGCTCACGGGCGCGACGCTCCAGTCGCTGCCGGAGACAGAGGAACAGCTCGCGGCCCGGACGTTCTCGCGCTCGAAGCGTCCCTCCGGCGTCGCCCTGCCCTCGGTGGCCCCGGATGACGAGGACGCGATGGGCGCCACGATGGCGCCGGCGAACAAGGGGCCGGGGACGGGCCGCTTCGGTCCCGGCGCGGTCGCGGAGCCGGATGACATCGGCTTCGATGCGACGCTGGCGCCCCGTGGCAGCAGCACGACGCCGTTCGGTCAGCAGGCCCAGGCCGCGGGCGGCACGCTGGGGTTCGGCGCCACGCAGATGCCCGCGAGCGGAGTGGCACCAGGCGCCGTGGGAGCCTCGGGTGTGGCCCTGCCGGCGCAGCAGGCCTACGGCACGAGCCCGCAGGCCGCGTCAGGGAGCATCGGTGGGCAGCACGTCGCGCCAGGTCACGGCACGGGCCAGCACGTCGCTCCGGGCAGCCTCGGTGGGCAGCTGGCCCCAGGCTCCATCGCGGGCCAACAGCACGTCGCTCCAGGCAGCCTCGCGAGCCAGCACGTCGCTCCAGGCGGCCTCGGCGGGCAGCAGTTGCCCCCTGGATCCATCGCGGGCCAGCACGCCGCTCCGGGCAGCTTCGGCGGGCAGCATGCAGCCCCTGCCTCCTCCTCGGGCCAGCACATCGCTCCGGGCAGCCTCGGCGGGCAGCAGGCGGTTCCAGGCAGCCTCGCGGGTCCCGTCGGTCCCCACGGCCAGCCGCTCGCGCCCGTGAGCGTGGCGGGCGTGGTGGGAGCGCCCGGTCCGACGACGCTGCCCGTCGACGCTACCAGTGGCGGTAAACCAAAGTCACGAGTACTGCCGGTCGCGGGCGCCGCCGCGTTGATCCTCGGCGCCGTGGGGCTGGGTTGGTGGCTGCGGCCGGCGCCTGTCGTGGCGCCGCCGATTGTCGCGAGCACGCCGCCACAGCCCGTCGCGGTTCCGCCGCCCGCCGTGAACAACGTCCCGCCTCCCCTCCCCCCGCCGACCACGGCACCGCAGCCCCCGCCCCAGCCGCCCGTCGTGGCGCAGACCCCGCCCACCCCGACGGCCAAGGTGCCTTCTCAAGGCAAGCCGAAGGGAATCGATGCTCCCGCGGCGAAGCAGGGCCTGAGTGTCGATCCCCCGAACGAGGCCTCGCGCGTGGCCCTCGAGGGAGCGCGTGCGGCGATCGCGGAGAAGGACCTGTCCGCGGCGATCAACCGGGCCCAGCGCAGCTACACGGACGGCCCCAACCTCGCGGCCCGCCTGCTGCTGACGCAGATCCGCTGTATGCAGAAGGACCTGGGCGGGGCCCGCGCCGAGTGGAACCTGCTGCCCAAGAAGCTCCGGCAGAAGGCAGAGCAGGAGTGCCGGAAGTACGAAGTCGACCTGAGCATGGAGCCTTGATCCGGCCCTGGCCGTGCGCGGGAACACCGCCGCGGCCGAGTCCCCCGGCAAGGGGAAGGAAGCGCGCGTGAGAGTCGTCGTCGCAGTGGCCGTGCTGGCCGCCGTCCTGGGCCCCCTCCCCGTCCTGGCCGCGGCCCCCGTCGAGCCCGGCAAGGTGTTCGTGGGTCCGCAGGGAGAACAGGTCGCCGTCGTACCGCTCGCGCCCCGCGAGGAGAAGAAGTTCATCCTGCGCATCCAGGGCACCGGCTCCGTGCTGGACACCCTGGTGCTCCCCTACACCCTGAAGGACTGGAGCAGCCTCAGCACCCAGCGGCATAGCTACACCACCCAGTGGCACGGGAAGGACTACTCGCCGCTGATCATCGTGGGCACGCGCGCGGAGCTGCACTTCCCCGGAGGCCCCGGCAACGGCGTCGCGGTCCAGTACGACGAAGCACGCTCCCAGAAACTCAAGCCGGAGGAGGTCTACGCGCAGCACCAGCAACAGACCCAGAGCGGACAGCTGGCGAAGCTGATGGCCTTCGACCGAAAGGCCGAGGAATCCGTCCACGACACCGCCTACGCCGAAGTGCTCCAGGCGATGAACACCTCCTGCGGGACCTCCGTGGCGGGCGCCATCGACTGGGCCACCATCAGCGAACCCGTGCTCAAGGCCCAGGACATCGCCCGCTTCTGCGCCTTCCCCCTCAACGCGCTGAAGGCGATGTGCGAGGTGTCGGAGGAGGCCCGCGGCGCGGTGAAGGCCCGCCTCCAGCATCTGGACTGCCGCTTTGGCGCCGCGTTGGAGCCCGCCCTGCAAGGCGATCGCTTCGTGTGGACCACGTCTCCGGAGGTCTCCAATCAGCAGAAGGCCGCCACCCGCTACTTCAAGAAGCAGCTCCCCGTGGCCGCGCTCCTCGTCGCAAGCCCCGCCACCGCCGTCGAACCGTCGTGGGGCAAGGCGGAGAACCTGGGGCAGCGGATGCTCCTGGAGGCCACCCCTGTCTGCACCGACGGCAAGGGGCACTACGTCGCCGCGGTGCCCTACGAGGAGACGGACGGCCTGGAGGACCGGCTCTACTACGGCGACGGGAAGGCGTTCTTCGAGGTGCCCCGTCCCCGCGGCGGCAACCTGTCCGCCATGACCTTCATGGATCCGCGCTTCTTCAATCCCAAGGGCAGCCCCGACTACGACGGGCTCGATCTGCGAGTGCACTCGGCGCTGAGCGTGGACCCCCAGGAGCGCACCTGTTCGCTGCGCTGCGGTGAGCGCAAGGTGTCCCTGGAGATGATCCCCGGCACGGAGGCGCGCGAGTTGCTGCGCAAGGCCACCTACGCCCCCAACCCGCAGAAGTTCGTCCCGCACGCGCTGCTGCGCGACTCCAAGGGCACGTACTACTACGTGGACAAGGGCTTCACGCCCTCGGAGGCGCGCAACTTCCGGGTGTTCATCGGGCCCCGGGGCGACCTGAAGCCGCAGAAGATGACCAACGTGGTGGCGGACTCCGAAGGCGAGATCTTCACCACGAAGAAGGGGCAGCTGCGGCTCGTCATCGACCGCGCGCAGACGCCCATGTGGATCGAAAACCCGCGCACGGAGGTCGAGCTGCGCAACGTCCCCGTGGGGCAGAACCTGCCGCTCATCTACAACGAGCTGGGGGTCTACACCGGTCTTCGGCTGGGCACGCCCTGCGACGACCAGTAGCCGGCGTCCCTCAGACGCGCACCAGCAGGGCCATCTGGTGCGCGCCGATCCCCAGGCCCACCATCACCAGGTACTTCGTTCGCAGCTCGCGGTGGAACCGGGCCAGCGTCACCGGGATGGACGCGTGCACCATGTTCCCGAAGTCCTCGAACGTGTCCAGGTACTCGCGCGGGCGGATCTCCTTCGCCCAGTGGTCCATCAGCTTGCGCGTGGCCTGGTGCGAGATGAGCGTCACGTCCTCGCGCGCCACGCCGTGCTTGTGGAGCAGCCGCTCCACCAGCCGGGGCGGCCCGTTCATTCCAGAGTTCAGGAAGGCCTGCACGCCCGACGTGGGCGCGATGCCATAGGTAGGGTGCGCGAGCCCGGACTCCGGCCGCGGCCCCATCATCATCGCGCCGTACTCGTCGCTGAAGGTGTCCGCGCCCCAGTCCACCAGGGTCAGCCGCTCTCCCGCGCCCACCACCACCGCGCCCGCGCCGTCGCCAATGCCGATGGCGTGCCCTTGCGTGTAGTCCACGTTGCGCGTCCACGCGGAGCCCACCGCGACCAGCGCGTGCTGGATGCTGCCCGCGCGCAGCGCCTCCCAGGCCAGCACCACGCCCATCAGGAAGTTGGCGAAGTCCGCCTGCACCGGAACCACCAGGGCGCCCTGCCCCAGCCCCAGCTCCCGGTGCACCGCGTAGAGCGCGTTCGGCGCGATGAACTCCGACACCGACACGTAGCCATACAGCCGCTGCACGTCCGAGGCGGTCAGCCCCGCGTCCTGGAGCGCGGCGGCGCCCGCGCGCGCGGTGAGCGAGGCCAGGGACTCACCCGGCCCCAGCGCCCGTCGCTCGCGATTGCCGTAGAAGAGCGCGTGCTCCCCGCCACTTCCGGCGGCACGGCGCAGGGGCTCGAAGAGGGGATCCTCGTTGCCGCGCACCGTGCCGGGCACGGCGGCGCCAACGCCCAGCAGCGCGTAGGTCGCGGCGCTCATGCGGCGGCTACTTCGCGTCCGAGGCCACGGCGGCGAAGCGGTCGCCGTAGGGCGGCACCTCGCGGTAGTCGATGTGCGCGATGATGACCTGCGGCTGGCCCGTCTCGTCCGCGCGGCGCAGCACTTCCGGCAGCAGCGCGTCCAGCTGCCCGGGCGCGTTCACCGTGTAGGCGCGGGCGCCCAGCGACTCGGAGAAGGCCTTCAGGTCCGGGTTGCCCAGGCCATAGAACTCGTCCTCCAGCGGGTACGTGCGGTCCTGCACGTGCTCGCCGTGGTTCACCATGCCCAGGAAGTTGTCGTTGAGGACCACCGTCACCGTGCCCACGCGGTAGCGCGAGGCGGTGAGCATCTCCGTGCCGTTCATCAGGAACGCGCCATCACCGACGATGGCCACCGCGGAGCGCTCCGGCCGCCCCACCTTGCCGCCGATGACCGCGCCGCAAGACCAGCCCATGGAGGACAGGCCGCAGGGGTAGAAGATTCGCGCGGGCGGCGTGATGTGCAGCAGGTGCGCCGTCCACCCGGTGCAGTTGCCCATGTCGATGTACAGGTCCATGTCCGGGCTCAGGTGCTTGTCGAGCTCCGCCATCAGGTCCTGCGGCTTCACCGAGTCCTGCGCCTGCGGGGCGCGCACGACGGGCGCGGCCTCCGTCAACGCCATCACCTGCGACCAGCGCTCCTGCACGCGGGCGCCGCTGGACGGGCCGATCATCTGCCCCAGCTCCGCCAGCCCCGTCACCACCGAACCCACGTCCGCCACGATGGGCAGCCGCACCGGCAGGAACTGGCCGATGTTCGACGCGTTCACGTCCACCTGGATGACGTGGTGCACGGACTGGAAGTAGCGGTGGAAGCTGCGGGATGCCCACTCGCCCAGGCGGCTGCCCAGGACCAGCATCACGTCCACGCCTTCGCGCAGGTAGGCCTCCGCGCGCTTGCTGCCCGCCAGCCCCAGCACGCCCAGCGACAGCGCCTCGCGCTCGGAGAACAGCCCCTTGCCGCGCATGCTGGTGGCCACGGGGATGCCGTGCTGCGTGACGAACGCGGTGAACGCCTCGCCGTGCTCCGCCATCGCCTCGCGCGCGCCCGAGCCCAGGAAGATGAGCGGACGGCGCGCGGTGCGCAGCAGCGTGAAGGCGGCGCGCAGGTCCTCGAAGGGCGCGTTCGCCGGACGCGCGCGGAAGGCCCCGCGCGTGGTGGGCACCGACGCGCGCTGGATGGGCTGGCGCGCGATGTTGGCCGGGATGCTCAGGTGCGCGGCGCCGCCGGGCAGGCCCTGCGCGGTGCGCAGCGAGCGCGCCAGCAGCCGCTGGAAGCTCTGCGCGTCCGTGACGCCCACGGAGCTGGCGCAGCCCTGGCGGAACATCTCCACCGTGTTCACGCCGTGGGAGCTGGTGCTCTCCTGGATCGCCATCAGGCCCACGCGGTCCGTGGCGATGTTGCCGCTGATGGCCAGCATGGGCACGCCGTCCAGGTGCGCGGAAGCCACGCCCGTCAGCGCGTTGGTGGCGCCAGGCCCGGCCGTCACCATGCACACGCCCAGCTTGCCGGTGGCGCGCGCATAGCCATCCGCCATGAACGCCGCGCCCGCCTCGTGCGACGCGATGATGAAGCGCATGGACGCGTGCTTGCGCAGCGCCTGCTGGAACGGAGCGATGTTGCCGCCCGGGATGCCGAACACCGCATCCACGTCCTCCGCCTCCAGGTGCGCGATCACACAGTCCGCGACCGTCAGGTCCTCCACCGTCTTGAAGCCGCGCGCGTTCGCGTCCCCGTACATCGGGATGGGATCGCCGTGACGGGCCTCCAGCGCGTTCACCTTCCCAGCAGCGGGCGTCTCGTGACGAAGCGCCTCCACGGAAACCTCATGCCTCAACGAGGAGGAGGTGGCGGGCTTCAGCTCAGCGAGCGAGGAGGTGGACATCGGTGGGCTTCTCCAAGGCCCCGGTCCCATCAGACTCGACCTGAGACGCCGAGTCGCTGCCACCGAGTCCGGGGGGACCTCGATGCGAGGGCAGTGTTGTGGGGGTGCTGGAAAGATGCATCCCCCTAATACTGGGGAAGCAAGCAAATGTGAAGTAAAAAGAGTGGAAAGTTCGCCTGACGCTGGATTCTCACACTTCGTGACGGGTTACCACGTCCGCCACCCAACGCCAGCATGTTCACACGGAGCGTGTACCTCGCGCGCGCGTACGTGAGCAACGCGCCAGTGGATCCACGTGCGCATTGAGTGGAGTAGGCTCGCAGGCGCACTGCCATCCGGCTGAAGTCGCATGGGAGTGACGCGCGCACCACAATTTCCACGTGGGGGTTGTCATGGCTGAGAATCTGCGGACGGAGTACGGCTTCAGAATCAATGCGCCGGGCTACATCACCCCAGCCGAGGCCAAGGTCTGGTTCGATGACCTTCGCGCCAAGGTGGCGGTGAAGCGGGGTCGGCCCTTCGGGCTGATGGTGGACATTCGCAGCCAGAAGGCGAACCCGCCGGAGACCCAGGAGATCATCAAGCAGGCGATGGGTTGGTTGCGGCAGAACGGCATGGTGCGCTCGTCGGTGGTGCTGGACAGCACGGTGGCCCGCCTGATGATGGTGCGCATGGCGAAGCAGAGCGGCGTGTACGAGTGGGAGCGCTACATCGACGCGTCGAAGGATCCGGAGTGGGAGCACAAGGCGGTCGACTGGATCACCAGCGCCACCGAGCCCTCGAAGGAAGAGGACGCGGCGGCCTGACGACGTGCCCTGGGTGATGGCGGTGGAGGCCTCTTCCGGAGGCCCACCGCCTCCCCTGCCCCCACCGGGGCCTGATTCCACCCGCTACCTGGAAGGTCCTGTTCCTTGAACGCCGGGTCCCCACGGACGCCAGGCCGGGTCGGTTCTGTCCTCCTCATCATCCTGGGCCTCCTGTGCGCGCGCTGCGCCGCCTCGGACCCGTCCCGTGAAGACCCACGTGGCCGCGTGAGTCCGGCGGCGGCGCCCACCGCCGCGGCCCTTCCCGGGCGCGCGCTGCGGGTTCGCGTCTACGCGGACGCGGATCACCGGGCGCGAGTCCTCCACTGGGAACGAGGCTTCGCGGCGTGGCTCCAGCGCGCGAGCGAGGCCGTGCGCGAGCCGCTGGGGGTGACGTTCGAGCTGGAGTCGGCGCGAGCGTGGGACCGCCGAGGCTCCAACGGGCCGTTGGAGCCGGTGGTGGACGCGCTGGAAGCGGCGGACGCGGGCGAGGACGTGGACCTGGTGGTCGGTCTGGTCGCCGCGCCCCCTGCCTTCAGCGATTCCCAGCACGAGTTGGGCTTCGCGCGCGTGCTCGGACGCCACTGCGTGCTCCGGGGAATCGACGCGGGCCTGCCCGTGGAGGCACGGCAACGGCTGGAGGTGTCGGCGCTGTTGCACGAGTGGGCCCATACCTGGGGCGCTCCTCACGTGCGCGACGGGCGCGGATGGATGTCGCCCAAGTACGACGCGGCTCATGAGGGGTTCGATGCGCGGACGCTCGCGCTGCTGGACGCGGGGCGGCGGCACCTGCCCGGGGCGCGCGTGGAGCTGGCGGCCCAGAAGGCCTGGGCCCGCGAGCTGCGCGCGGCGGTGGAGGGCATGTCTGGCCCCGCGTGGGAGGGCCCGGAGCGGGACTTCCTCCTCGAATGGACCGACCGCGTCCGCGCCGCCAGCGTCGTGTTGGGGCCGGAAGGGACGCCCCGGTCGCTGACGCCGCTGGAGCGGCAGCGGCTGGCGGAGGTCATCGCGTTGGAGAAGGCCGGCCGGGTGGAGGTGGCCGCCGAGGTCATGGAGCCCCTCGCCGTGCGGCATCCCCACGACGAACGCGTGCAGTTGCTCGCGTGCTACCTCGCGGTGCGGCTGACGCCGGGGGCGGAGGCCACGCGTCAGCGCTGCGAGCGGGCCGCCGCGCGCTTTCCCAGTGAGCCTTCGCTGCGGATGAACGTCGCGCTGCTCCACCTGCACGCGGGCCGTTTCGATGAAGCGCGCGACAGCCTGCTGGCCGCGAGACGGAACCTCGAGGCCCGAACCGATGTGGAGCCCGTGCAGTGGGCGGATCTGGCGGGCCTCTTCCTTCGCGCCCACTGCGTGACATGGGCGGAGCAGACCGCGAACCGGGCCCCGGGGCTCGCCGCGTCGTCCGCGGTGCTCGAGCAGGCGGCGCTGTTGCGGAGACAGGTGGCGCTGCGTCCCCACGGGGATGCGCCCCCGACCGTGGATCCCATGCGCGAAGGGTTCCTCGTACGCTCGGTCATCGACATCGAGGCCCTGCTGCATGCCGGCGCTTCCGGTCCGGCGCGCGAACGCATCACGGCGCTCGCACGGGAGTTTCCAGAGACCCCCTCCGTCATGCTCGTGCAGTGCGAGCTGCACCTGCTCCAGGGGCGCCTGGGCGCGGCGCGCACCGCCTGCGAGCGCGTGCTCGCCTTCCGGGAGGACGCCGTGCAGGCACACCTGCTGCTGGGCGTGCTGGCGACGAACACCCGCGCGCACGCTCGCGCACGGGCGCACCTGGAGCGCGTCATCGCGCTGGAGCCTTCGCGCACGGAGGCCTGGCACCTGCTTGCCCGCGAGTACCGGGGCACGCGGCTGCTGCGTCCTCTCCAGACCCGCTATCGCGAGCAGTTCGCTCGCGACCTTCCATGAGGCCCGCGACCTACTCCGCGGCCGCCGCGCGCCACTCCTCCTCGAGCATCGACAACACGAACATGTCGATGAAGCCCTCGCCGTTCGCGCGGGCATGGTGCCCGCGGAGCACGCCTTCCTGCTGGAAGCCCGCGCGCGTCAGCACCCGCAGGGACGCCGTGTTGTGCACCGCCACCATGGCCTCCATGCGGTGCAGCCCCATCTGCTCGAAGCCAAAGCGCAGCAGCTCAGGCAGCAGGAGCTTCATCACGCTCTGTCCCCACAGGGCGCGGGCCAGCATGTAGCCCACCTCCGCGCGGCGGTCCTTCACGCTCCAGTTGAACAGGCACAGGTAGCCCACGGGCGTCGCGTCCTCGCCCCGCGAGAGCACCCAGCGAAGGCCCTCGCCCCGGTGCATCGCCTCCACGTCGCGCGTCAGCTTCTGACGGATCGTCTCCGCGCGCAGGGGCACCGCGTAGTTGAGGCTCCGGGCGACCTCGGGCTCGGCGTACACCGCGCTCAGGCCCTCCACGGAGTCCAGGCCGAGGAGGCGCACGCGGAACGGCGCGGGGACGACGGGCAGCGGCAACGTGACGTAGGACAGGGTCATGCGAAGGAAGCCCCAGGGCGAAGGGACCGCGTCACCCTAGCGGCCACGCGGGACGGCCGCCACCGTCCCAGCGTACGCGCCTCACCGCGACTCGCCCCACCCGCCCCCTACTCCGCGCGCATCGCCTCCACCGGGTCCAGCTTCGCCGCGCGTGCCGCCGGATAGATGCCGAACAGCAGCCCCACGCCACAGCTCATGCCCAGGGACAGCGCCACCGCCCACGCGGGAACGTTCATGGGGAACAGCAGCACCCACTTGCCCAGGAACACGAACCCGAAGCCGAGCCCCAGCCCCAGCACTCCGCCCACGAGCGACAGCAGCACCGCCTCCGTGGCGAACTGCCCCAGGATGCGGCGGCGCCGCGCCCCCAGCGCCTTGCGGATTCCAATCTCCCGCGTCCGCTCCGTCACCGACATCAGCATGATGTTCAAGATGCCGATGCCGCCCACCACCAGCGACAGCAGGCACACGCCCACGCCCGCCAGCGCGATGACCTGCGAGAGCTCGTTGAAGGACGCCGTCATCGACTCGTTGGTGTGCACCTCGAAGTCGTTGGCCTCCTGTGGCGTCAGGCCCCTCCGGCGGCGCAGCAGGTTCACCACCTCGTCCTGCGCCTTCTGGAACGAGCCGCCGTCGCGCGCCTGGATGTCGATCTCCACCGAGCGGCGGCTGCCGTAGAACTGCTGGAACGCGCGCATCGGGACGATGGCCTGGTTGTCCTGGCTGGCCATGCCCATCACGCTGCCGCGCTTCTGGAGCACGCCGATGACCTGGAACGGCCGGCCCTGAAGCCGCAGCTCGGAGCCCACCGGGTCCATGCCCGGAAAGAGCACGTCCGCCACGTCCACGCCAATCACCACCACCGGGCGGCCGTCCAGCGTCTCCGTCTCGTTGAAGAAGCGGCCGTTCGTGACGCTCACGCCGCTCGTCTCCAGGAACGTGGGCTCCGTGCCCACGATGCTCACCGACGCGTTCGTCTCCCGCCAGGCCGTGGTCAGCTTCTTGCCCCACTCCTGCGACGTGGGCGTCGCCGAGCCCACGGAGGGACAGGACTCCAGGATGGCCTTCACGTCCTCGCCGTGCAGGTCCTGGCGCTTCGCGTACTTCGCCCAGTTGATGCGGCCAAAGCCGCTGGGCCACTTCGTCACCTCGAAGGTGTGCGCGCCCAGGCTGCCCAGGTCCCGGTTCACGCGCTCGCGCAGGCCTTCGATGAGGGCCATCATCGTGATGACGGTGGCCACGCCAATCACGATGCCCACCAACGTCAGGAGCGAGCGCAGCGGGTTGCCCAGGAACGTTCCCAGCGCCAGCCGCAGGTTGTCCAGGAAGGCCCGCATGGCCCTATTCGTAGCGGAGCGCTTCCACCGGGTCCAGCCGCGCCGCACGCGCGGCCGGCCAGATGCCGAACAGCAGGCCTACCAGCGCCGCGAACGCCACCCCGCCCACCACCGTGCCCGGCCGCACGTCCGCCGCCAGGGGAGTCACCAGCGACACGATCTTCGCCGTCCCCAGCCCCACGGTCGTCCCCAGAAGGCCCCCCACCGCGGACACGCTGGAGGCCTCCATCAGGAACTGGAGCACGATGGTGCGCTGGCGTGCCCCCAGGGCCCGCCGCACGCCGATCTCCCGCGTCCGCTCCCGCACCGACACCAGCATGATGTTCATGATGCCGATGCCGCCCACGAGCAAGGTGATCAACCCCACGCCCGTGGCCACCGCGTAGAGCGCTCCGGTGAGCTGCTCATAGGTCGCCGCGAGCGTGTCCGGCCGGTTGATGGAGAAGTCGTCCGGCTGGCCCGGCGGCGTCGCGCGGATGCGCCGGAGGATGCCCACCAGCTGGTCCTCCGCCTTCTGGACCTGCCCGGCGTCCGCCACGGCGATGGCGATCTGCATGGGCCGGCCCTTGCCGAAGCTGGAGTTGAAGGTCTTGAAGGGCATGAACACGGACAGGTCCATGTTCTCCGCCACGACCTTGCCCTTGCGGCCCAGGGTGCCCACCACCTGGAAGGGCCGCCCGTCGATGCGCACCGTCTGCCCCAGGGGGCTGATGCTGGGAAAGAGCGTGGCGGCCACGTCCGCGCCCAGCACCGTCACCGCCCGGTTCACCTCTTCATCCGCGCGGGTGAGGAAGCGCCCCGACACCACCTCGTAGTTGCCGATGGCGAGGTAGTCGCTCCACACGCCGTTGACGCGCACGTTGGACACCTGGAAGGCGCCGTGCGCCACGTCCGACGTGCGCATCACCGCTGGCGAGATGGCGGTGATGAAGTCCGCCTGCCCGCGCAGCTGTGACACCTGCTCCAGCGTGAGGTTCTTCCGGTTGCGGAACGCCCACCAGTTGCCCTTGATCATCCAGGGGAACTTGGACACGTAGAGGGTGTTGGCCCCCAGCGAGTCCAGCTGCTTGTGGAACGACGTGTTGAGCCCCTGGATGATGCCCACGATGGCCAGGAGCGTCGCCACGCCGATGCCAATGCCCAGGGTGGTGAGCACCGTGCGCATCCGGTTCGCCCGGAGGGAGAACACCGCGATGCGGGCTCCCTCCAGCACGTCCACGCGGAAGCCCTTCTGAAACTTCACGCGGTCCCCGCCTGGGGCACCAGCCCCGACCCCGCGAGCGCGACCTCGGGACCGGGACCATCCGCGACGATCTCTCCGTCGCTCAAGCGGATGGCGCGCGGACAGCGAGCGGCCAGTTTGGGCTCGTGCGTGACGAGCACCAGCGTGTGTCCCGCCTTGTGCAGCTGCTCGAAGAGCTTGACGATCTCCTCGCCCGTGGCCGAGTCCAGGTTGCCCGTGGGCTCGTCCGCCAGCAGCATGGACGGCTCCGACACCAGCGCCCGCGCGATGGCCACGCGCTGGCGCTGACCGCCCGACAGCTCATTGGGCCGGTGGTGCATGCGGTGCGTGAGCTGCACCTTGTCGAGCGCCGCCTTCGCGCGCTCGCGCCGCTCCTTCGCGCCCATCCCCCGGTACACCAGCGGCAGCTCCACGTTGGCGAGCGCCGTCTCCCGGGGCAGCAGCTGGAACGTCTGGAAGATGAAGCCGATCTCCACGTTGCGGATGACGGCGAGGTCGTCGTCGTCCATGCGCGACACGTCCTTGCCGTTGAGCATGTAGCGGCCGCTCGTGGGCGTATCCAGGCACCCCAGCACGTTCATCAGCGTACTCTTGCCGGAGCCCGACTGGCCGATGATCGCCACCCACTCACCCCGGTGGATGCCGAAGGACACGCCGCGCAGCGCGCGCACCTCCTCGCCGCCCACGAAGAAGGCCCGCGTGAGGCCCTCCACCTGGATGAGGGGGGCCGAGCCCGGTGCAGGGGACGTCGTCACGACTTGCCCTTCGCCGAGGCCTTCTCCGGCTCGCGCACCGCGTCCCCGTTGGACAGCTCCTTGGACAGCGTGCGGTAGGGGCCCTCCACCACGCGGTCACCCGGCTGGAGTCCCTCCAGCACTTCCAGCTCCGTGTCGGACGCGATGCCGGTCCGCACGCGGCGCACCTGCGCCTTGTTGTCGTTGTCCACGACGAAGACGACCTTGGCCAGCGTCTCCGTGCGGCGCTTGGCGGTGAGGGACGTGCCCTCCACCGGCGCCTGGTAGTCCGGCAGCGTGCGCTCGGAGCGCACCGTGACGGCCTGGATGGGCACGAGCACCGCGTCGTTGTGCGTCTCCGCGCTGATGCGCGCCTCGGCGCTCATGCCGGGCAGCACGCCCGGGGGACGCGCCTCCAGGGCGACCGTGATGGGGAAGCTGGTCACCTCCGCCTCCGTGCCCGGGTTCTTGATGGTGGCCTTCTGGGCGATCTCCACCACCGTGCCGTTGAAGGACTGCCCCTCCAGCGCGTCCAGCGTCACCTCCGCGGGCTGGCCGTACTTCAGGTGCACGACCTCGTGCTCACCCACCTCGAACTTCACCTCCATCTGGTTGAGCGCGGCGATGGTCATCACCACGTCCTCGGAGAAGTCGGAGCCACGCACGCGCTCGCCCACTTCACGTGACAGCTCGATGACGTTGCCGTCGATGGGCGACAGCAGCGTGGTGCGCGACAGGTCCGTCGTCGCCTGGTCCAGCACGGCGCTGCTCTGGGCCACGCGCTGCTTGGCGGCGGCGAGGCGCGCCTCGGACGTGTCCGTCACGGCCTTGGCCTGCTCCACCTCCGCGGCGGAGGCGAGCCCCTTCTCCGCGAGCCCCTTCACCCGGACGAGCTCCGCGCGCTGGCGCACGACGTCCACGTCGGACACCTGCACCTCGGCGCGGGCCGCGTCGCGGGACGCGGTGGCCTGCTTCACGGCCGCCTCGTAGTAGCGCTTGTCGATCTGCCCCAGCACCTGCCCCTTGGTGACAGGGTCTCCGTCCTTCACCTTGAGGGCGACGAGGTCGCCGGACAGGTTGGAGGAGATCTTCACCGTGGTGGCCGCCTGCACCTTGCCCGCGCCCGTGATGGTGCGGGTGATGGTGCCCTTGCGGGCCTTGGCCAACTGGACTTCCTGCGTCGGGGGCGGCCGGTCGCGCAGACCGCCCACGGTGATGGCCGCCGCGCCGAGCAACAGCGCGCCGGCGATTGCCGCCTTCCACCACGTCATTGTGAGTCTCCCGGGTTCAGCGTGCCCATGGCCCGGTACAGGGCATAGCGGGCGATTTCGACATCGATGCGGCTCTGGAGCAACACCAGCTCCGACTGGGTCAACTTGAGCTGTGCGTCACGGACATCCAGCGTGGAGCCGGCCCCCGCGCGGAAGCGCTCCTCCGCCAGTTGCAGGCCCTGCTGGGCGACCGCGCGGTTCGCGGTCGACAGCTTCGCGGCGGCGATCTGCCCTTCCAGCACCGCGTGGGCTCGGCGCACCTCCGCCTCCAGCTCTCGCGCCGTCTGGGCGAACGTCAGCTCCGCCTTGCGGATGTTGACCTCGGCCCGCGCGGACTGCGCGTCGGTGGCGAACCCGTTGAACAGGTCCCAGGTCAAGGTGATGCCGCCGTTGAACGTGTTGCCGTAGCGGGCCTCGCTGAAGAACGGCCCCAGGTCCTGGCTGGTGTGCGAGTACCGAGCGGACAGCCCCACGCGCGGGATGTAGTCCCCCTGCACGATGGCCCGCTGGAGCTCCGCCACACGGACACGCTGCTGGAGCGCCTTCAACAGGGCGCGGTGCTCGCGGGCCTGCTTGAGCGCGTCATCCAGGGCGGGCGCGGGAGGCGGCTCCTGCTGGAGGACGCCGGGGTCCACCGCCTGGAGCAGCTCGGTGCCGGGGCGGGCCAGCCACACGGCCAGCTGCACCTGATCCGCCACCAGCTGGTTCTGCCGCTGCACGACGTTGATGCGATCGTTGCCCAGGTTGACCTGCGCGGCGATCTCCTCGGTCTTGCCCACGCGGCCCGCCATGAAGAGGGCGTGCGCGCGCTCCAGCTGCTCCTCGCTGCGCTTCGCGGTGGCGTTGAGCACGTCCAGCGAGGCCTGTGACAGGAAGAGCGTGAAGAAGCGCCGGATGGCCTCCAGCTCGGAGGTGTCCGCCTCCTCCAGCGACTGGTTGCGCGTGGCGTCCAGCGTGACGCCCGCCTGCTCCAGCTGCTTCCAGAGGCCCCGGTTGTAGATGACCTGCGTCAGGCCCAGGGACGCGAAGTAGCTGTCCGCCGTGTTGGAGGAGCCCACCACTTCGCGCGTGAGGACCTCCGAGTCGGAGATGGGGATGGTGACGACCTGCCGACGGCGGCCCAGATAGTCGAGGCTGGGGCCCAGGTTGAGCTGGACCTGGGGCAGGAGGCCGGAGCGCGCCACCCGCCGGTCTTCCTGCGCCACGGCGACGTCCAGCGCGGCCTGGAGGGCCTGGGTGTTCTGGCGGCCCAGCGCGCGCGTCTCCTCCAGCGTGATGGGCGTGGCGGTGAGGAGCGTCGCGACGACGAGGAAGGCGCTCACTGGCCACCCCCGGCGGGGATGCCGATGAAGAAGATTCCGACGAACATGGCGTAGAGCACCAGTGTGAGCAGCAGCGAGCGGCCCAGGCGCATCCCGGTGGCGGTGGAGAAGCCCACGCCCAGGAGGCCCACGCTCCAGAGGTTGAAGAAGTCCACGCCCTTCAGGACGCGCTGCATCTTCGGCGTCAGCCCGTCCAGGAGGGCGAGGCTGGAGGGCACGAGCCGCTCCGAGCGCAGGTCGGTGAGCGAGTGCTGATAGCCCGCGCACACCGCGTAGATGAGGTGGTACAGCGCGATGGGCAGCAGCGCCACCGCGGCGGCCGCCATCAACTGCCCGAAGGCCGCCGGCTTGTTGAAGAGCCAGGCCACCACCCAGAGGGCGCAGGCCAGGAGCAGCACCATCAGGGGCATGGCGAACAGCCCCTTGGCGATGCCGCCCACCAGCGCCTTGCGTGAGGCGGTCTGGATCTGCTCGGCGATGTCGGACTCGGACACGCTGGGCGCGCCCGGCTCCGTCGGCAGGGCCCCCACGATGGAGGCGGTGGCATCCCAGCGCAGTGCGTAAACGGTGCCGGAAGCGGCGACACAGAAGGCGAGGATGAGGAGCGGCCACAGCCAGCGCCGGGCCTCGACGGCGCTGCGCGTGGCCCCGAGGGGGTCCACGAAGACGCGAGCCGGTTGTGCAAGGGAGGTCATAGGGATGGGGTCTCTGGGCGAATTACGCAGCCCTCCCGGAGTGATTGCCCGGTCCCTTGAATTGAGTCGGTAAAGGGGCAGGCAGCCAATCGAAATCCGGCCGCGACCCGTGGTTTATCGCGCCTTGCACCCATCCTGTAGCGGTCTGTAGCCTAAATTTTGCGGTGGGGCGCCGGACGGTGTATTCCGCTCGGCTGCACGCTTGCCGGAGCATGAATGGTCGACAGCACGGATCTCGCCCAGGTTCTCCATGAGGCGCATGACATCGCCCGCAGCGTCGCCCAGAAGCCCACGTCGGCCCATGTGCTGCTCGCGCTCTTCACGGTGGAGAACCGCGCCCAGCTCCTCCTGAAGGAGAAGGGGGTGGACGAGGACGCGCTGCTGCAGCTCATCACGGAGGCCCCCGCGGAGACGGGCAACGTGGTGCAGGAGTTGACCGCGCGCGCACGGGAGCTGGCCAGCACCTTCCGTGCGGGCGAGGCGGACTGCCTGCATCTGCTCATCGCCATCATCCGCAAGCGCTGCGCCGCGAGCGACCTGCTGGGGCGGACGGGGCTGGACCTCATCTCCCTGTCCAACACGGCCCTCGCCTACTCCACGAGCGGCGGGCTGCCGCGGAGGCTCCAGCCCGGCTATGGCCAGGCGGTGGCCACGCGCGCCCCGGTGAGCCGCCCGGTGGGCGCGCCGCCGTCGCCCCTCCCCTCCTCCACGTTCGCGCTGAGCGTGCCGCGCCCGGCGCCCGTGGCGACGCCCCCGGTGACGGTGCCGCCGCCGGCCGCGCGCATGACGCCCGCGCTGTCGCCGCGCGACCTCATCGACGTGGACGAGGACCTGAACACGGCGGAGGCCCCCTCCGAGCCTGAAGTCCCGCCGATGCCCCGGATGGCGCCGCCCGCCCCCGCGGCCCCGGTCGCCCGAGCGGTGCCGCCCCCCGCCGCGCCGCCCGCGCCCGTGGCCCGGCCCGCGGCGCCGCCCCCCGCGCAAGCCAAGGGACAGGGCCTGGCGCTGGATCCCAAGGCGTATCCGATGCTCACGTCGCTGGGGCGCAACCTCAGCCAGGCGGCGAGAGAGGGGAAGCTGGACCCGGTGGTGGGCCGCGCGCGCGAGGTCGAGGAGGTCATCGACATCCTGGGCAAGCGCCGCACCAACAACCCGTGCCTCCTGGGCGAGCCCGGCGTGGGCAAGACGGCGGTGGTGGAGGGCGTGGCGCAGCGGCTGCTGGGCCTCCGGGGGACGCTGGCGGAGAAGATCCTCGTCGAGCTGGACATGGCCACGCTGGTGGCGGGCACGCAGCTGCGCGGCTCCTTCTCCGAGAAGCTCAACGCCCTGAAGGACGAGGTGCGGCGGGCCGAGGGCCGCGTGGTGGTGTTCATCGATGAGATCCACACGCTGGTGGGCGCGGGCTCCACGGGCGACGGGCCGCAGGACGCGGCCAACGAGCTGAAGACGGCGATGGCGCGCGGCGAGTTCCCCTGCATCGGGGCGACGACGCATGACGAGTACCGCAAGTTCATCGCCGCGGATCCCGCGCTGGAGCGCCGCTTCACGGCGGTGGTGGTGAACGAGCCGTCGGTGCCGGAGACGGTGCAGATCCTCCAGGGCATCATCGGGCGCTACGAGGAGCACCACGCGCTGCGCTACCTGCCGGAGGCGCTGGAGGCGGCCGCGTCACTGGCGAGCCGCTACGTGACGGACCGGTTCATGCCGGACAAGGCCATCAGCGTGGTGGACCTGGCGGGCAGCCGCTGCCACCGCGAGGGCAAGCACCGGGTGGACGCGGCGGATGTGGCGCGCGTGGTGGCGAAGCTGGCGGGCGTGCCGGAAGAGCGCCTGTTGATGAACGACTCCGCGCGGCTGCTCCGGCTGGAGAATGACCTCGCGGAGCGCGTGATTGGGCACGCGGACGCGGTGGGCCGCATCGCGCGGGTCATCCGCCGCAACTACGCGGGCTTCAGTTCGCGCCGGCCCATGGGCAGCTTCCTCTTCCTGGGCCCCACGGGCGTGGGCAAGACGGAGATGGCGCGGGCGCTGGCGGAGGTGCTGTTCGGCAACCGGGACGCGCTGGTGCGGCTGGACATGAGCGAGATGTCCGAGTCCCACGGTGTGTCGCGCCTCATTGGTTCGCCCGCGGGCTACGTGGGCTTCGGCGAGGGTGGTCAGCTCACGGAGCCGGTGCGCCGACGGCCGTCGTCCGTGGTGGTGCTGGACGAGATCGAGAAGGCGCACCGCGAGGTGCAGATGCTGCTGCTCCAGGTCCTGGAGGAGGGCCGGCTGACGGACGGCAAGGGCCGGCACATCGACTTCTCCAACACGGTCATCGTGATGACCACGAACCTGGGCGCGGAGGCGTTCTCGCGCACGGGCCGAGCGGTGGGCTTCGGCGCTGCGGATGCGGCGGCGGGGAACGCGCTGGACCTGGCGGCGGACACGGCCCGCAAGGCGCTGCCCCCGGAGCTGTGGAACCGCATCGACGAGCGGCTGCCGTTCCGTCCTCTGGCGGAGCAGGAGGTGGCGAAGATCGCCACGCTCATCCTGGCGGAGAGCAGCAAGCGGCTCGCGACGGAGCGCGGCATCGTCTACACGGCGGGCACGGACGTGGTGGGCCACCTGCTGAAGTCCGGCGGTTTCGACCCGCTGCTGGGCGCGCGGCCGATGCGCCAGGTGGTCCAGCGGCTGGTGGAAGGCCCCCTGGCGGAGCGCATCCTCTCTGGCGAGTTTGGCGCGGGTGACCGCGTGCGCATCGCAGTGCAGGCCGGACAGCTTCAGTTCGCTCGGGACGCCGCCTGACGGCGGCGCGGCGAGGCCGGGGCGCACCGAGCGGGGGCAAGCGCTCCGTACCGCGCTCGAAGGGGGCTCCGCGCAGCGAGTCCAGGCGGAGCACTCCGGCTTCGCCCGCGAAGGCGCGGCGTGCCCGGGTCGTCATCGTCGGCGCGGGACGTCTGGGCGGCGCGCTCGCCCTGGCGCTCCAGGCGAAGCGCTGGCCCGTGCGCGTGTACTCGCGCGACGACGCGGGCCGGGAGCGCACTCGGGCCCTGGGGCTGAAGCCCGCGACCCTGGCGGACCTGGAGAAGGCCCGCGTCTGCGTGCTGTGCGTTCCGGACGCGGTGGTGCCCTCCGTCTCCCAGGCGCTGTCCCAGGAGCTGCCGCGCTCGGTGGCGCTGGTGCACACCGCGGGCGCCCTGCCCCTCTCCGCCCTCGAGACACAGCGAGGCCGAGCGGTGGGCTCCTTCCACCCGCTCTGCGCCGTGTCCTCCGCGCGGGATTCGCTCGCGGGCCACACGGCCGCCATCAGCACGCGCTCCCCTGCCCTGCGCGCCCTGCTCCAGCGCATGGCGGAGGACGTGGGCTTCGCGATGTTCGACGTCCCGGAGCGACACCGGGCCGCCTACCACGCGGGCGCGGTGCTCAGCGCCGGTGGACTCGTGGCGCTGGCGGACGCGGCGGTGGGCGCGCTGGGCGCCGCGGGAATCGAACCAGAGGCGGCATTGAAGGCGCTGCTGCCCCTGATGCGCTCAGCCCTCCGAGGCATCGAGGCGCGCGGCCTCTCAGGCGGACTCACCGGCCCCATCGTCCGGGGCGACGCGGGCGTCGTGGCGGCGCACCTGGCGGCGCTGCCCGCGGACATCGCTCCGCTCTACGCACGGCTCTCGCGGCGGGCCCTGCGGCTCGCGGCGGACCGACTGCGTCCGGAGCCGCGCGCCGCGCTGGAAGCCCTGCTCGAAGAGCAGTGACGGCGCGCGTCCCGGGGGACCCCGGACGCGCGCCCCTCCCACCCGACTAGGTGAGGATGATGCGCGGGCTCTGGAGGGCGCGGCGCACGATGGCCAGGGCCTGCTCGGACGCGGCCTCGGCCTCGGTGAGGCGGCGCAGGCAGACGTCGCCCGGCACCGACACGGAGCGCTTCAGGTCCGCCAGCAGCGTCAGCGCCGCCTGGAGCATCTCCTTGCCCTGCGGGGACTCCGCGGCCGGCTGGCCCGCCGCCTGGGCCACGTGCGCGGTGAAGCGCTGCACCGCGTCCATGGTCGCGTTCGGGTCGTACTTCTCCAGCAGCGGCTTCAGCCGGTCCGGGTTGATGCGGATGAGGCGCAGCGCGCCGACCTTCTGGAAGGCCGGGTGCACCAGGCCGATCTCCGACATTTCGAACGCGCCCAGCAGCCCCTCATCCGGCGCGCGGTGCGAGTGCGGCACCACGTCCACGAAGAGCGCCAGCGGATCCGCGCCCTGCTTGAACGCCTCCAGTTCCTCGTCGTCCAGCGGCGGGAAGCTCGCGGGCGTGCCGATGAAGAGCAGCGGCAGCACCACGTCGTGCCAGAACTCCTCCGGCGCGGAGCCCGTGCCCCCCACCGTGGCCACCAGGTGCGTCATCAGCTCCGCGAGCCGGGGCGCGCGCTCGGCCTGCTCCGCCAGCGTCTTGCCCTGCTCCATGCGCTGCAGCGACGTGACGATCTGCCCCTCGAACTGCTGGCGCGCTTCCGGCGGCAGCGGCGGCTGGGTGCGGCCCAGCGCGTCACGCACGTCGCGGGCGAGCGCGTCCGTCTTCGACTCCAGCGTCTGCTTCGCCTTGGCCGAATCCACCACGATGAACTGGAGGAAGCCCGGGTCGAACAGGCGCTGGTAGTCCTGCGGCGCCAGCTGCTGCGGCTGCCCGCCCAGGGCCTGCGCGGGGTTGGTGCCAAAGCGCACCTGCCCCAGCGAACGGCGGATGTCGCTGGCCAGGTCGTCCAGGCGCGTCAACTTGCCCTGCGCCAGCGCGTCCATCACCGCCCCGAACGGGGACAGCATGATGATCGCCTGGGGGAAGCCCAGCGAGGCGCCCTCGGGCGAGTCCCGGTTGGGGAACCAGAATGCCTGGTGCTCCGTGATGAGACGCAGCGCGAAGCCACCCGCGAGCCCCAACGCCGCGCCCTGGTGGTTCGGGTTGTTCGGGTCGAACTTGCCGCCCAGCAGCTGGATGACCGACTTCTCCACGTCCGCCCACGGCGCCTTCACCAGGTCGACCGGCTTGCCTTCGGCCTTCTCCAGCGCGGCGGCGATCTGGAGCTGCGCGTTGTGGACATGCTGCGGGACGGGAAGCGCCTGGGGCTCGGCGGGTTCGGACATGTGAAAGGTTCCTGTGAGAAAGCGACGCGATCCCTTACCGTGAAAATCGCGTTCGTGACTACGAATTGTGGTCGGTAGGATGCTCCGCCATGTCAGCCTCTCGCGGGCCTGCCCGCCAGCCCGCCATCCTCGCTTGTCTCCTCCTGCTGACATCCGGGTGTGCTTTCGTCGCACCCCGTTTTCCGCAAAACGTCCAGGCCTCGTTCGCCCGCGACGAGATGCACAAGCTGACGACCCGGTCGATGGAGCTGTACTACCCGGTCCACCTGCGCACGACGGCGCTGCGGGTGGCGGCCCGGATGGAGTCCTGCGTGGACCGGCTGCGCTCCGACGCGTGGAGCCAGACCGAGCGCAAGCGGGTCCTCGTCTACCTGACGAGCGCGGACTTCAACAACGCCTACGTCCAGTCGGAGTTCGCCAGCACGCCGCAGCAGATGGTGCTGCCGCAGCACATGACGCTGGAGCAGTTCAACCTCCTGGGGTTGGGTGAGACGGACATCGGCGACGTCGCATGTCACGAGTCCGTCCACTACGTGCAGATGCAGCAGGTGGGCGGGGTGTGGAGCGCGCTCAACCTGGTGACGGGCGGCCTCTTCCAGCCCAACATCTTCACCGAGTCCTGGTTCCTGGAAGGCCTGGCCACCTACTACGAGGGCCGGCTGGGCAAGGCCACCGGCAGGCCCTACAGCCCGGTGTGGCGCGGCTGGTGGGAAGGGGCGGTGCAGGCCAAGCGCGGCGAGCTCAACGCGGGCTACCTGTCTCCGGAGAACCGCGCGCTGGATCCGTTTGGCGGCAACTACCTGAGCGGCATGCACTTCGTGGAGTATCTGGCCCGGACATACGGCGAGAAGCGCCTGTGGAAGCTGGTGGACGAACAGGGCAGCTCGCTCTTCCCGCCCATCGCGGTGACGCTGCGGTTCAAGCGCGTATACGGCAAGGACATCGGGTCGCTGTTCAGCGAGTACGAGGAGAGCCTCCAGAAGAACCTCCAGGTGCGGGAGCGCCCCGCGACGCAAGCGGTGCTCGTGCCGGACGCGGGCTACTTCGCGAGGCTCGCGGCCAACCCCCAGGACGGCAGCACGGCGCTGCTGAGCGTGGGGCGCGAACAGATCACCCGGCTCACCGTGCGCGACCGCGACGGGCGCGAGCGCTTCAGCCGCGCGCTGGTGCAGCTGTTCCCAGGGCGCCGGTGGGTGGTGGCCAGCCCCTCGCTCGTCAGCGGCATGACGTTCAGCCGCGACGGCGCGTGGCTGTACCTGGTCAGCGCGGACGTGGACTCGGTGGGCAGCTACACGGCGAAGCTGTGGCGGGTGGACGCGCGCACCGGTGACGTCGTGCGGCTGTGGGACGGGCTGGAGGGCATGGGCGGCGATGTCACCGAGGACGGCCGGGGCTACGTGTTCGTGGAGGTGCGCGGCGACGTGGCGAACCTCGTGCGGCTGGACCTGGAGTCCGGCCAGCGCGAGCGGCTGACGGACTTCCGGGCGCACACGGCCTTGGGCCCCCCCGCGTCCTCGCCGGATGGCGGGCAGTGGGTGTTCCCGATGGAGGGCACGGAGGGCTGGGACCTGGTGCTGCGCGAGCCGGACGGCTCCCTGCGCTGGCTCACGCGCGACGGGCTCTTCAACTACTCGCCCCGGTGGCTGGACGCGGACCACCTGGCCTTCCTGCGCGAGTCCGAGGGCCGGCTCCAGGTCCACGTGATGACCGTGTCCACCCGGCGCATCGAGCGCGTCACCGACGCACCCCACCTGACGCTGGACGTGGCGTCCGTGGGAGGGGACTCGGTGGTCTTCCTCAACCGCGACGGCACGAGCTTCACCGTGGATCGCGCGCCTCTCACCGAGGCCCTGGCCGCGTTGCGCGCGCCGCCCGTCACGGCCGTCGCGGCGACGGGGACACCGGGTGCCGACTCCGCCTCCGTGAGGCCCGTCTCCCCTCCCCTCGATGCGGCCCTCTCCGCTCCAGGCGATTCCGTGGCGGGTGCGCCTGTCGGCATGGCTTCCGGAACAGGCGCGCGGGCAGCCATCGCCAACGCGGACGCGGGAGCACCGGGGGCGGTGCCACCGGAAGCGACGTCATCGCCCTCCAGCCCGTATGCGCAGGGCACGGCCTCTCCGCCTCCGGACGCGCAGGACGACTTCGCCACCTTCCCCGGTCAGCCCCCGGCTCCGGCGGATGCCTCCACTCAGGGTCCGCAGGTCGCGACTCCCATCCCGGAGCCGGTCGCGCCACCTCCGCTCCCGGTGGATCCCGCCCACGATCTGGAAGCCCCCGTGGCTTCCCCGCCCAGCGCCTCCCGCGAGGTGGAGGTCCTTTCGGACAAGCCCTACTCGCCGCTGGAGGGCTTCTTCATCCCGAACTACCGGGTGCCCTATTTCTACACGGTCCCCAACGACGTCGATAACGAGGACCCGTACCTCGCGGCGGGCGTCTCCATCGCGGGCCAGGACCGGCTCGGCTTCCACGCCTACGCCCTGACGCTCACCTACGACACGAAGGAGAAACAGCCCAGCGTGTCGTTCGCCTACGGCAACGCGCAGCTCTCGCCCTTCTACATCCAGGTCTCCGGGGCGCGGCTCCGCGAGTCGGACCGCACCGACCTTCAGGCCACGGCGTTCGCCACGCGCGCCTTCTGGACGACGCCCGTGTCGTTCGGCCTGCTCGCGCTGGACCGCCGGTTCGACGCGACGGATCGCCGTCCGGCCATCACCACGCGTCTGATTGGCCCGGAGGTCGCGGCCTCGTACTTCGCGGGCGAGGGCACCTCCTACGGCGGCACGCAGCGCGGCCTGGGGTTGTCCGTGAGCGGTGGCCTCTTCCCGCAGGCCTTCGCGGGCGATGCCACCGTGGGCGACGTACGGCTGGGCGTGGATGGCTACCTGGGAGGTCTGCCCTTCACCGGCAAGGACAACCTCATGCTCTCCGTCACGGGGCGCGCCCTCCCCGGAGCACCCGACGGGCTGCTGGAGGTGGGCGGCCTGCTCCCGGGACAGGCCTTCTTCATCAACCGCGACAGCACGAGCGACGGCGGCCTCCCCCTGCGCCTCCAGCCGGGCCTCGCCTTCAGCGAATACCTGCGCGGTTACGAGGACCACACCTTCCGCGCGCGCAACGTGCTCATCGCCAACGCGCGCTACCGGTACCGCTTCATCATCGACTACGGCTGGGCCTCCACGCTGTGGGTCCTGCCGTCCCTCTTCATCAGCCAGTTCGAGCTGGAAGGCTTCGGCGCCATCGCGCGCACGGACAACCGGGCCAACCACGGAGCCGTGGGCGGCTCGGCTACGCTGCGGCTCACCATGGGCCAGGCGTACGCGCTCGCCTTCTTCTACCAGTACGCGCACCGCTTCGAGAGCGGCTTCGGCGACCTGCACATCGTGGGCATGACCTTCTAGTCCGCCTGGGCGCGAGGGACGCGCAGGCCGAACAGGCCCGCCTCGCGCGCCACCGCGAGCACCGCGGACGGCACCAGCTCCGACGGCTCGATGCCGCGCGCCAGCTGCTCCCGCACCTGCGTGGAGGACACCTCCGCCAGCGGCGGCCCCACCGTGTCCGGCGCCGGGTAGCCCGCGCGGTAGAGCACCAGCACCCGCGCCATCCGCTGGATGCGGTCGAAGTCCTTCCAGTGCGGCAGGTCCCTCAGGATGTCGCTGCCGATGATCAGCGAGAACTGGATGTCCGGGTGGCGCTCCACCAGGAACGCCAGCGTGTCCACCGTGCGCCCGCCACCGCCCACCTCGCGCTCCACCAGGCTCGTCTGGAGCCAGCCGGACGTCTCCTGGCACAGCGCGTCGCACATGCGCACGCGCTGCTCGAAGGACTCCAGCTGCTTGCCGAACGGATGGTGGAACGTGGGCATCAGCCACACCGCGTCCACGCCCTGCGTCGCATGGACGTAGGAGGCCGCCATCAGGTGGCCCACGTGCGGCGGGTTGAACGAGCCTCCGAGCAGCGCGACCTTCACGGCGGGCCTCTTATTTGACGGTGAGCTTCGTCGAGCGCGAATCGACCTGGATCACCCGGGGCGGCAGCACCAGGTGTCCATCCAAGCGGAACGCGGAGAAGCTCAGGTTGCGATCCACCTTCTCCAGCAGGCCGCACGTCTGCTCCGCGGCCCCCACCAGCCGGCCTGGCGTGACGAAGTAGCGCGGACCAATCTGCACCACCGCGGGGTCCGGCTCCTTGCCGTGGATGAACACCAGCGCGTTGAGCAGGTCGTCGCGCACCAGGTCGTTCTTGTCGTGCACCACGCAGCAGAGCGTGTCCCCCACCAGGTCCATGGCCTTGTTCGCCACGGTGGGGTCCCGGTAGGCCAGCGAGTCGCGCTCCGGCACGCGCACGAAGCGCTCCATCACCAGCCGCCGGTCATCCTCCGACGCCAGGTCCGCGGGGGCTTCGCGGGTCACGGGCGTGCGCGGACGGCCCTCCTGGGGCGCCACCAGCCACTGCGTCACGTCCGCCAGGAAGTCCGCGTCGGAGTACTCGCGTCCCCCCCGGCTCTTCTGCCTGCGCCACAGCACCCATTCATCCAGGTCCGTGTAGCGCGCGCCGGTGAAGAGGAAGCGCCGGGCGCCCTTCGCCCGCAACAGCTCATAGGCCGCGTCGAAGGCGCCCAGGTCGCCGTGCGTATCGGAGAAGACGCCAATCACGTGGAGGTCACCGGCCCGGAGCGTACAGCAGGGCGGGCTCGCGGTGCTTGCGGAAGGCCTCCGTCTGCACCTCGAAGCCCTCCAGCATCCGCTCCAGGCTCCACCCCTGCTCGATGCCGCGGCGCACCTGGTCCGTGCCGCACAGCAGGTCGAACGCGGGCACGTCCTCCACGAACTCGTACGCGTCCGCCCGCCAGTCGAAGTGCCCCGGCCCGATGTCGTGCAGCGCCTGGAAGATGGCGATGCCGGTGCGCAGCGGCTGGAACGCGCGCCGGTCCGTGACGTGGATGAACGCCCCGCTGCACGACTGCCCCTGGTACTTGTCGAACGTGGGGGTGAAGCCCACGGGCCGGAAGGCCACGCCCGGCAGGCGCTCCCGCTCCAAGCGGGCCAGGAGCTTGTCGGTGTCCACCCACGGCGCGCCGAACTGCTCGAAGGGGCGGCAGGTGCCGCGGCCCTCCGACACGTTGGTGCCCTCGCCCAGGCACATGCCCGGGTACACGAGCGCCGTGTCCGCGGTGGGCATGTTGGGCGACGGCGGCAGGAACGGCAGGCCCGTGTCGCTCCAGTGCATGTCGCGCGTCCAGCCCTCGCACGGCACCACCGTCAGCTCACAGCCGAAGCCCTCCTGCGCGTTGAACAGCCGCGCCAACTCCCCCGCCGTCATGCCGTGGCGGTTGGGCAGCGCGTACAGGCCCACGAAGGAGCGGAAGCGATCCCCCACGAGGTTGCCCTCCAGCGACACCCCATCCAGCGGGTTGGGCCGGTCCAGCACGTAGAAGGGCACGCGGGCCTGGGCGGCGGCCTTCATCGCCAGCGCCATCGTGTAGACGTAGGTGTAGTAGCGGCTGCCCACGTCCTGGATGTCGAACACCAGCGCGTCCAGCCCCTTCAGCCACTCCTGGCGCGGGGAGAGCGATTCGAAGGTGGAGCCGTAGAGGCTGTGCACGGGGACGCCCGTCCTGCGGTCGCGCGCCTCGTCCACGGCCACCATGTACTGGGCCTCGCCCCGGATGCCGTGCTCCGGCCCGAAGAGCGCCGCCAGCGTCACGCCCTCCGTCCCCGCCAGCAGGTCCGCCAGGTGGCGGAAGCGCGAGTCCACGCTGGTGGGGTTGACGATGGCGCCCACGCGCTTGCCCTTGAGCGCGGAGAAGCCCTGCGCGGCCCACACATCCAGTCCCGTCTTCACCTTCGTCACGTTCGCTCGCCTCTCCCCGTGGCCCACGATATGCGCGGGAGGTCAGTTCGCGGCCAGGCGCTTGAGCGCGCTCGTGGCCGCCTTCTTCGAGTCACAGGTGCTCAGGCCCAGGATGCCGCTGGAGCTCCCGTCGTTCGGACCGCCGTCGTCCGCCAGCGACTCCAGCGCCCTGCGAGCCGCCTCCAGGCGCAGGCTGGCCACGACCTCCGCCGCGGACGAGCGCACGCCGCACTGCTCGTGCTTCAGCAGGGAGATGAGCCGGGACGTCGAGTCCCCGTTGCTCACGTCCTTGCGCAGCGCCTGGGAGTAGAAGCTCATCGCGCCGCCCCAGTTGCCCTGCGCCTCCTCCAGCCGGCCGCTGAGATACAGGCGCTGGGCCGGATCCTTCTCGTCCTTGATGAGCCGCCGCGCCTCGCCCACGCGGGTGGACTTCTCCGCGCCGGATGTGCCCTCCACCGCGCGGATGGCGCGCAGGGTCGCGCCGTCCCCGGCCGCGAGCAGCCACACGCCCACCAGCACCAGGACCAGCGCCGCGCTCACCGCCCACCCGGCCACCGTCGACGACAGCTTCGAAGTGATGGCGGGCGGCAGCCGGGCGTACATGCGAGACCAGAGCGCATCCGTCGCGGAGCGCGCCTGCTTCCCCAGCACCGTGGCCCGCTGCCCCACCGCCACCGCGCCCATCGCCGCCCGCTGCCCCACCGCCACCGCGCCCACCGCCGCGCGCTGCCCCAGGGCGCCCAGGTCCAGCCCCGGGTCGGCCACGCGCGACAGGGCCAGGTTGCCGAACGGCGGCATCGCGGACTCGTCCACGGGCGACACCACCGCGTCCGGCGAGGGGGCCTCCACCCGGTAGGGCGCGCGCGGCACGCGGAAGACGCGGATCTTCCCCGGGATGCCCTTGAGCTCGAAGGCGCCCACCTCCTGCGACGGCACCTCCGCCTTGTTCATGGAGAGGTAGACGGCCTCCGTGAAGAAGACCTCGCCCGCGTCGGTGATGCCCTCCACGCGGGCCGCGATGTTCACCGGCTCGCCGAAGATGTCGTTGTTCTCCACCCGCACCTCGCCCACGTTGACGGCGACACGCACGTGGATCTGGTCCTGCTCCAGCAGCGCCCGGTTGTGGTGCCAGAGGCGGTCCTGGATGGCGATGCCGCTGAGCACCGCCTGGGTGGGCGACTCGAAGGTGACGAGGAACGCGTCGCCAATGGATTTGATGATGCGTCCACCGAAGGCCCGGAACAGCGGCGCGAGCAACGCCTCATGCACCTGGAGCAGCCGCTGGTTCTCCTCCAGCGTCTGCCGACTGGTGCGTTCGGTGAAGCCCTTGATGTCGGTGAAGACGATGGCGAGGTTGGCGGTCTTCAAGGCCGGCGCAGTGTATGCAGCGCGTCGCGCGAAGCAATCGCTCCCGACCGCGCCTTCCCGCTCGCTGTCAACGCTTCGAAGGTTTGAGCACCCGCATGGAGCGCTTCTCCGGCGCGGCGAGCTGGGCCCTCACCTTCGCGGCGAGCTGGGGCCTGGCCGTCCGGTCGTAGAAGGCCGCCAGGGTCCTCAGGACACCCGGGCTGTCGGGCTGGGCGTCGCGCGCGGCCAGGAACTCCCGCTCCGCGTCCAGCGTCCGCCCCTGCTTCTCCAGCACCGCCGCCAGCTGCATGCGCACCTGCACCCACGCGGGCCGGGACTTGGACAGCGGGCGGTAGTGCAGCTCCGCCTTGAGCCAGTCCCCGGCCTGGGCCCAGAGCCCCGCGAGCCGGAAGCGCGCGTCGTCGTAGGACGGGCGCAGCTCCACCGCCTTCTCATAGGCACGGATGGCGTCGAAGGTGGCCCCCCGCTCCTCCAGGAGCTGGCCGCGGAGGAACTGGACCCGGGGGTTGTCCGGGGCCTCGCGCAGGGCCGCGTCCAGATGGACCCCGGCGCGCTCCAGCTCCGGGGCGCTGCCTCCCTTGAGCAGCAGCCGCGCGGCCTCCATCCGGGGCAGCTCCCACCGGGGCTGGGTGAGCACCAGCCGCTCCAGGGCGGCCAGGGCCCCGGCGTCATTCCCCGCGGACTCCAGGGCGAGTGCGTCCGCCAGCGGGCTGGGGGCCGCCTGCGCCGTCAGGACCGGAGGAGACGGTGCGTCGGAGGCGCCCGCCAGCAACGCCACCACGAGAACCCACATCATGGATGGCAGATAGCAGAGCCAGGTGGGGCACCTCAATACTTCCCCTTGACGGGCACCCGGCCTCGCATGAAACCCATGATCGTGCAGATTTCCCAAAGGACGTTGGAAGACCTTGGTTACTCGGAAGTGCTCCGCGCGCTGACGCAGCGCTGCCGCACGGAGCCAGGCAAGGAGCGAGTGCTCGCCCGCCCCTTCCACGACACCGAGGCGGAAGTGGCCGAAGCGCTGGCGCTCGTGGACGAGGCGCGCTTCCTGTCACAGCAGCAGTTCTCCCTGCCCCTGGGCGGCGTGACGGACCTGCGCACCGCGGTAGGCCACGCCGAGAAGGGCGGCGTGCTGGAGCCCCGGCAGCTCATCGACGCGGCCCAGCTGCTCTTCGCCTTCGCGCGCACCCGCGAGGCGCTGGACGAGCGCAAGGAGCGAGTCCCCCGGCTGGTGGAGATCTCCAAGCGCCTGCCCTTCCTGGAGGCGATGGCGCGCCGGTTGGATCAGTGCTTCGAGCCGGACGGGGAGATCTCCGACCGCGCGAGCCCCGAGCTGAAGGAGGCGCGCGACCGGGCCCGCGGCCTGCACCGGCGCATCAAGACGCGCCTGGACGAGCTGCTCCACGACGAGTCCTTCACCCCCAAGCTGCGCGAGAACTACTACACGCTGCGCAACGGGCGGTACGTGGTGCCGGTGGTGTCCAACTACCGCTCGGAGGTGGACGGCATCGTCCACAACGCCAGCCAGACGGGGCAGACGCTCTTCATGGAGCCCCAGGCGATGGTGGGGCTGGGCAACGACCTGGCCATCGCGCAGTCGGAGGTCGCGGAGGAGGAGCTCAAGGTGCTCCAGGAGCTGAGCAAGCTCGTGGGCCGCGAGTCCTCGCGCATCCTGGAGGGCCTGGAGGCGGTCGCGGAGCTGGACGAGGTGGAGGCCATCGCCATCCTCTCCGCGGACCTGGACGCCAC
The DNA here is from genome assembly GCF_009909145.1 of Corallococcus silvisoli. Taxonomy (NCBI): domain Bacteria; kingdom Pseudomonadati; phylum Myxococcota; class Myxococcia; order Myxococcales; family Myxococcaceae; genus Corallococcus; species Corallococcus silvisoli. The sequence goes on along the minus strand of NZ_JAAAPJ010000012.1, from coordinate 160,435 downwards.
GACGCCCACGTTCGTGGACGTGAAGGAGCTGCAGCTGCGCGCGCTGCGCCACCCGCGCCTGGTGCTCAAGGGCTCGGAGGTGGTGTCCAACGACGTGACGCTCACCGACAGCGCCCGGGCCCTGGTGGTCTCCGGCCCCAACGCGGGCGGAAAGACGGTGACGCTGACGGGCGTGGGCCTGTGCGCGCTGATGCTGCGCGCGGGGCTGCCCATCCCGGTGGGCGAAGGGTCGCGGATGCCGCTGTACCGCTCCGTGCATTCGACCGTGGGTGACACGCAGGACCTGACGCAGGGCCTGTCCTCGTTCAGCGGCCACGTCACCCTGCTGCGCGACATCCTGGCGGTGGTGGGCGCGGACTCGCTGGTGCTCATCGACGAGATCGCCGCGGACACCGATCCGCGCGAGGGCGCGGCCATCGCCATCGCGGTGCTGGAGGAGCTGCTGGGCAAGGGGGCGTACGTCCTGGTGACGACGCACCTGGAGGAGCTCAAGGCGCTGGCGCACATGGACCCGCGCTTCCTCAACGCGCGGGTGGGCTTCGACTCCAAGCGGATGGCGCCCACGTACCGGCTGCAGATGGGCGCCGCCGGCCAGTCGTCCGCCATCGACGTGGCGGCGCGGGTGGGCCTGCCCTCGAACGTGTGCGAGCGCGCGCGGGAGCTGTCGCTCAACGCGGGCGGTCCCCTCACCAAGGCGCTGGCGGCGGCGGAGGATGACCGGCGCAAGCTCTACGAGGAGCTGGAGAAGGCGCGGCTCGCGGCGAAGGAAGCGGAGGCGCTGCGGGCGGACCTGGAGAAGCAGAAGGTCGCCTTCGAGCGCGAGCGCAAGGGCCGGATGATGCAGTTCAACGAGGACGTGCACCTGGCCAGCGAGCACGCCGCCCAGGAGGTGCGCGACCTGCTCGTGAAGCTGCGCTCGGAGCAGAGCGAGAAGGCGCTCTCCGAGGCCCGCCTGCAGCTCCAGCAGCGCGCGGAGGAGGCGCAGAAGCGCGCGGCGGCGGCCAAGGCGGAGCTGTTCCAGGTGGAGGCCCCGGGGCCCGCGAACCTCAAGGTGGGTGCGTGGGTGCACCACTCCGGCCTGGGCCGGGACGTGGAGATCCTGGAGCTGACCGAGGGCCAGGCGGTGGTGTCCGCGGGCGGCGCGCTGAAGATGCGGGTGCCCACGACGGAGCTGTCCGGCTCGCGCACCCGCAAGCCGCAGCAGACGAAGTTCCCGGAGCAGCGGAAGGGCGAGGCGGCCCTGAAGCGCGCGGCCTCCGCGGCCCCCGCCCAGGTGGACGCCACGAACTTCCGCTGCGACGTGCGCGGCATGCGCGCCGACGACGCGCTGGCGGAGCTGGAGACGTTCCTGGACCAGGGCCTGCGCAAGGGCGAGGAGGCCGCGCTCATCATCCACGGCCACGGCACCGGCGCCCTCAAGCAGGCCATCCGCGACCACCTGGCCGCGTCGCCCTACATCCGCATGTTCCGCCCGGGTGAAAGCCACGAGGGTGGAGATGGCGTCACCGTGGTGTCCCTGCGCGGCTGATGCCACGGGATGGAGGCGGGGTCTGGACGGCCCCCTCCCTCCTTTCGAGCCGGGTTGAGTACAGTGCGGCGCCATGTATCGGCTCTGCCTGCTGGGATGTGTGGTGCTGCTGGCTTCCTGCGGGGAGAAGGCTCCCGACGAGGGAGCGATCCGCGTGGCCGTGGCGTACGGCTCCTTCAAGCCCGCGTGCGTGCGCGTGGAGGTGAAAGACGCGAACGGTCACCAGGACGGGACGGACATCCCCTCCACCCAGTTCAAGAACGCCGACAAGCCCGAGATCCTGGTCGCGGTGCGCCGCAAGCCGGAGTGGGACACCGCCCTGAGCGTGACGGTGTCGTCGTACGCGGAGGCCGCCGGGAACCGGTGCACGGGCGACGCGGTGGAGGGCCACACCAGCGGCTCGCCCGTGGTCGTGCCCGCGAAGGCGTTCGCCCGCTGGGACGTCCGGCTCGCCGCGGAGGACGCGGACCAGGACGGCCACCTCGTGGGTGCCATGTGGGACCGGGAGCCGGACTGCGACGACTCGAACGCGGCCATCCATCCGGGCGCCGTCGAGACCTGTAGCTCCACCGTCGACCTCAACTGCAATCAACGCGTGGGCTGCCAGGAGGCCAACTGCGGGGGCTCGCTGTGCGACGACGGCAATGCGTGCACGACGGGGGATCACTGCGAGGGAGTAGGCCTCGCGGCGAAGTGCATGCCGTCCAGCACGGTGTCGTGCCCCCAGCCAAGCGGAGTCTGCGACGCGCGACAGGAGTGCAAGCCCGCCACGGGGCGGTGCGAGGCCGTCGAGTCGACCGAGGGCAGGCCGTGTGACGACAACAACGGGTGCACGAACAACGACCTGTGCGGGAACGACGGGGCATGCCGTGGCACTCCGCGGACGTGCGAGTCCGCCGAACAGTGCAAGGAGACTCAGGGCACCTGTGAGCCGGCCACCGGGCTCTGCTCTTTCGCTCCCCTTCCGAATACGGCCTCTTGCCAGGACGGGCTGACGTGCACCACTCCCGACCTCTGCGACGGACAAGGCCACTGCGTGGGCACGCCCACGGCCTGTATTCCGTCTCCGTGCTACCGGGTCAAGCAGGTGTGCACGACGAGCGCTGAGTGCGCTTACGAGGTGGACGTCAACGCGGCGTGCACCACCTCCGGGGGTGTCCCGGGTGTGTGCCTGGCGACCGCCGAGTGCAGCCCGTTCCCCTACCGGCCCCTCAACTTCGACCCGAATGCCATCGCGGCCGCGGACATTGGTGAGCTCAAGACCAGTGGGAACGTGACGTTCGACACCACCGACTCCAGTTGGACTCCCGCCAGCTCCGTCCCGACCCGGGCCACGCTCAAGATCGTGACGCTGCAGCAAGGTGCTGGAAATCCGCCTGCCCTGCTCATCCCGGTGCGCACCCTCGAGCTGAATGGGACACTGCAGATCAAGGGCCCCCTGCCCGTCATCCTGGCCGTCTACGGCGACGCGACCGTGAGCCAGTCCATCCTCGCCACGGGCAGCATCCTGAATGGAAACGCGGAGTGTGGTGCGTCCGCTGGCGGCGCTGGCACCTTCGGAGGAAAGACGGGCGGAGGCGGAGGTGGGGCGGCCAATGGCACCACGGGCGTCGAAGGTGGCAGGGGCTACAACAACGGTCAGAGCCAGGGCACCGGGGGCGCCAGCCGCTCCGCGCTGGCGGAACCGCTGCTGGGCGGCTGCCCGGGTGGCAATGGCGGAGGCGCGACGCCCCAGCCGGAGGCAGGCAAGGGCGGAGCTGGCGGCGGTGCCATCCAACTCTCGGTCGCACGCACCCTGACTATCTCCAAGGTCATCTCCACCAGCGGTGACGGCGGTACGGGTGGTAAGGCGGGCGGCAACAAGGGTGGAGGCGGCGGAGGCGGCGGCAGCGGTGGCCGTGTGGTGTTGGAAGCCTTCCAGTTGTCGCTCACCTCCGCGGCTCGCATCACCGCCAATGGCGGCGGCGGTGGAAAGGCGGGCACCAGTAACAACAATGCCGGCAGCAACGGAGCCAATGGATCGCAGGACACGGCCGCTCCCGCCGGTGGAGGTACACAGGGAAACACGACGGGAGGCGAGGGCGGCGGCGGCGGTGCGTTGTCAGCCGCGCCTGGCCGAGGTGTCGACGGGATCAAGGATTTCGCAAGCACCGAGGGCGGCGGCGGTGGAGGTGGCGGCAGCGTGGGCTACATCCACCTGCGCAGCGTCAAGAATTGCACGCAGGAAACAGGCGCCATCCTCAGCCCCAACGCCACGGGAGGCTGTGTCACCCCCTGAACAAGGTGTCTCGCATGCCACTCCATGCGAGCAAACATGCCCAGGAGGAATGACAGGAAATCAATAACAAACAAACGAAGCATCACGACACGACACCGGGTCTGGATTTGGCCAGCCCCTCCAATGCCTTCGTGTCCTGGAGCCTGCGCCCTACGTTTTGGCACCTCATCGCTGATCCAGCGCACCAGCACCGCCGGTGGCATTGGCCGTGGCCTGTCCATCGACAACCCGCAGGTCAACAATCCATGATGCGCACAGGCCACTGACGCTCCAGCATCCCCGCCATTTCGTGGCCCCCGGGCCGCCCCCCTTCCTCGGCGGCGGCCCTTCTTCTTCGCCCGGGCGGGCGACCTGCCGTTCATCGATGCACGTTTCAGAACCGCCCCCCGCCAAGGCACTGGTCATCCCAGGCGGGAGCCACGAAGTTCCATCGCCTGGGCTGGCCTTCCACCAGGGAAGGCGCATCCGAGCGTGGAGACGCATGAGCGCGGTGGACGACGTCCTTCGGGGCGGAGGCGCCTGTGGCGCCCTGATGCGACAGGTGGACTGGGCGAACACGGCCCTGGGGCCGGTGGAGACGTGGCCCCAGTCACTGCGAACCACCATCGGCATCCTGCTCGCGTCGGACTACCCCCTCTACCTCGCGTGGGGCCCGAAGTACGTCCAGCTCTACAACGACGCGTACCGCCCCATCTGCGGCCGCACCAAGCACCCCTCGGCCCTGGGACAGGAGGCCGCCGTCACCTGGCCGGAGGTCTGGCACATGCTGGGCCCAGACTGGGAGCGCATCCGCCAGACGGGCGAGGCCATCTTCGTCGAGAACTTGATGATGCCGCTCGACCGGAACGGCTTCGTCGAGGAGTGCTACTTCACCTACAGCCACTCGCCCGTGCGCGACGAGTCCGGCGGCGTGGGCGGCATCTTCGCCGCGCTCACCGAAACCACCGGTCAAGTGGTGGGCACCCGGCGGCTCGACACCCTGCGCGAGCTGGGCGCGACCACCACGGAGCAGGCGACCACGGACGAAGCCTGCCGCGAAGCGCTGCGAGTCATCGCCACCAACCCGCACGACGTGCCCTTCGCCCTGCTCTATCGGGTGGATGACACCACCGGCGCGGTCCACCTCGCGGGAACGAGCGGACTCGCCCGGGGCGGCGAGCTGGCCCCGGAGACCCTCGCCCTCCCGGAAGACCTCCCGGCGACGGACCTCCCCTGGCCCCTGGGCCCCGTCCCCCGCACCGGCGCCGCCTTCCTCTGGGAGAAGCTGCCCGGGGAGTCGAGCACCGTGGCCGCGGGGCCGTGGCCAGAGGGGACGGCCTCCGCGTGGGTGCAAGCCCTGCCTCGCGCCGGCCATGCGCGGCCCGCGGGCTTCCTGGTGACGGGCCTGAGCCCCCGGCTGGCGCTCGACGCGAAGTACCGCGGCTTCCTGGAGCTGCTGGCCCGAGGCGTGACGACGGCGATCTCCGGCGCCCAGGCGCGCGAGGAGGAGCGCCGCCGCGCGGAAGCCCTGGCCGCGCTGGACCGCGCGAAGACGGACTTCTTCAGCAATGTGAGCCACGAGTTCCGCACGCCCCTGGCGCTGATGCTGGGGCCCGTGGAGGACGGCCTCCAGGACGCACTGGAGCCGCTGGGGCCCCGTCAGCTCGAACGGCAGCGGACGGTGCACCGCAACGGCCTGCGGCTGCTCAAGCTCGTCAACACACTGCTGGACTTCTCCCGCATCGAAGCGGGCCGCATCCACACGAGCGAGGTGCCCACGGACCTCGCCACGCTCACCGGAGGGCTGGCCAGCGGCTTCCGTTCCACGGTGGAGCGCGCGGGCCTGTCGCTCGTCGTGGACTGTCCCCCGCTGCCACACGCCGTGAGCGTGGACCCGGAGCAGTGGGAGAAGATCGTCCTCAACCTCATCTCCAACGCGTTCAAGTTCACCCACCACGGCGGCATCCACGTGAGCCTGCGGTGGGAGGGCTCCCAGGTGGCGCTGCGCGTGGCGGACACCGGCACGGGCATCCCTCCCGAGGAGCTGCCGCGCATCTTCGACCGCTTCCACCGGGTAGAGGGCGCGCACGGGCGCAGCTACGAGGGCAGCGGCATCGGACTCGCCCTGGTGCGGGAGCTGGTGCGGCAGCACGGAGGCGACGTCCACGTGGAGAGCGTCTCCGGCCAGGGCAGCACCTTCACCGTCACGCTCCCCACCCACGAGGCGTCAGCTCCCCATCCTTCCCTGGGAACCGGGAAGGCGCCCGGGCCGACGCGGGCCTCGCCGAGAACGACCGCGGCGGCGTTCCTGGAGGAAGCCTCCGGATGGCTGGGACCGGAGACCCGCCCCGAACCGGACACGTCCGTCCCCTCGCCCACCACGAGGAGGACGGGCGGCCACATCCTGTTCGTGGATGACAACGCGGACATGCGCGCGTACGTGGGCAGGCTGCTGGCGGAGCGCTTCGAGGTGACGGTCGCGGACAACGGACTGGAGGCGCTGGAGGCGTGCCAGGTCCGCGTGCCGGACCTCATCCTGAGCGACGTGATGATGCCGGGGCTGGATGGCTTCGGGTTCATTCGCCAGCTGCGCGAAACCCCGAGGACCCAACACGTGCCCGTCATCCTCCTGTCGGCGCGCGCCGGGGAGGAAGCCACGGTGGAGGGGCTGCGCATGGGCGCCACCGACTACCTGGTCAAGCCGTTCTCCGCGCGCGAGCTGCTGGCGCGCGTGGAGGGCAACCTCGCCGCGGCGCGGGCCCGGCAGGAGCAACGCCGGGCGGAGCAGGAGCGCGAGAAGCTGACCGCCGTGGTGGAGCAGTCCTCGGACTTCATGGGCATCGCCAACCCGGACGGACACGCGGTGTACGTCAACGAGGCGGGCCAGCGGATGGTGGGACTGGACGGGCTGGAAGCCGTGCGGAAGACGCAGGTGCTCGACTACTTCCAGGAGGAAGACCGGCCCTTCGTGCGCGACGTCATCATGCCGCGCCTGCGCGAGGAGGGACGCTGGGAGGGAGAGTTCCGCTTCCGGAACTTCCGCACCGGCGCCACCGTGCCCGTGCACTACAACCTCTTCACGCTGCGCGACGCCAGGACGGGGGAGGACATCGGCGTCGCCACGGCGAGCCGCGACATCACCGAGCTTCACCGCCGCGAGGCGGAGGCACGGGAGCGCGCGGAGTTCGAAAAGCAGCTCATCGGCATCGTCAGCCACGACCTCCGCAACCCGCTCAACGCCATCCTCCTGTCCGCGCACGCCCTGCTCCAGCGCGACGACCTGGGCGAGCGCGCGACGAAGAACGCGGGCCGCATCATCAGCAGCGCCGAGCGCGCGAACCGCCTCATCCGCGACCTGCTGGACGTGACGCAATCACGGCTGGGCGGAGGGCTCCCCGTGCACCGCAGGCCCATGGACTTCCACGAGGCCGCCCGCCAGTCGCTGGAGGAGGTCCAGCTGGCGTTCCCGGAGCGACAGGTGGTGCTGGAGCAGCAGGGCGACGGCCGAGGCGAATGGGACGAAGAGCGCCTGGGACAGGTGGTGCAGAACCTGGTCACCAACGCCCTCCGCTATGGCGATCCCAACGCCCCGGTCCGCGTGGCCACGAGAGAGGACGGCGCGGACCTGATGCTGGAGGTCCACAACCGGGGCCGCCCCATCCCACCGGACATGCTGCCCAGCCTCTTCCAGGCCATGCGGCGCGGCCCCCACGAACAGGGACGGGCTTCCCGAGGCGTCGGGCTGGGGCTCTACATCGTGCAGCAGGTGGCGCGCGCGCACGGAGGCCACGTGAGCGCGACGTCCAGCGCGGAGGACGGCACGACCTTCACGGTCCGCCTGCCCAGGGTCGCGCCCCCGGCCTACGACACCGCGCCATGAGCCCGCACCCGGGCTTCACTCATCGCTGCGCAGCGCGATGGCCAGCGACACGCGCAGCGCGCGGCGGGCGGGAAGCCAGCAGGGCCACCATGCCCAGCAACAGCGGCACACCGATGAACGTCATGGCGTCGAACGTGCTCACGCCGGACAGGCCGCGCGAGGCCCACCGCCCCCACCGCGACGCCCATCGCCCGGCGGCAGGAGGCCCGGGGTCGTGAGCCCCGCGCGCACGCGCTGTGCCGGTCCCCCACCGGTCAGCGTGAAGTCCAGCGCCGTGACACCTTCGATACCTTGGAAGGCACTGGAGTGCTCGCGCCACGCGCGGAGGTACGACACGGACACCCCGCCCCGCTCGCGCTGGGGCGTGGACTGGTACAGGTGAACCAGCTCCTCCGGTTCAGGGTACGGAAGGGGCCGGAGCAGCACCTGCTACACCAGGCTGAAGATCGCCGTGGTGGCACCGATGGCGAGCGCGAGCGTGGCCGCGACCACCGTCGTGAACGCGGGCTCGCGGCGCATCCGGCGCAACGACAGACGGACGTCTTGGAGGAGTTGGGACATGGCATCAATTCCTGTCGGGCTGCAACTCTAGCGCCACCGGCCCTCCGCCCGGACAGGGCACGGTCTCCCCCGCCATCAGTGTCCGCTCATGGCACGGCGCGTCCCGGGAGCGGACAGCCGCCCGGCTTTTTTCGGGAGTAAAGGCGGCGGCCGGACGTATATGGCGCCCATGCGCTACGCACTGATGACGGCTTCGTTCCTGTGGCTTACGGGATGTTCCCACTCGACGTCGGCGACCCCGACGTCGCCCTCTCAATCCCAGACAGCGCCCGTGTCGGCGCAGGCACTGGTGGACGCACCGGACCGCACGGAGGCGGACCGCAAGCTGGACGCGGGCCGTCACCCCGCGGCCCTCATTGAATTCGTGGGCGCGAAGCCCGGCATGCGCGTGGCGGAGCTGATGGCGGGCGGTGGCTACACCACGGAGCTGCTGGCGCGCGCGGTGGGGCCCACGGGCAAGGTGTACGGCGAGAACCCGAAGGTGGTGCTGGAGCGGTTCGCGGGGAAGCCGTGGCAGGAGCGGCTGGCGCGGCCGGTGAACCAGAACATGGTGCGCCTGGATCAGGAGCTGGACGCGCAGTTCCCTCCCGAAGCGAGCAACCTGGACGTGGTGGTGAGCAACATCATCTACCACGACACCCCGTGGCTCGGCGTGGACCGGGCGAAGATGAACGCGGCGGTGTTCCAGGCGCTCAAGCCCGGCGGTGTCTACGTCGTCCTCGACTCGAGCGCGAAGCCGGGCTCGGGCATCACGGACGGCTCGACGCTGCACCGCATCGATGAGCAGGTGGTTCGCGACGAGGTGCTGGCCGCAGGCTTCCAGCTCCAGGAGGAGAGCAACGCCTGGCGCAACCCCGAGGACACGCGCGACTGGAGCTCCAGTCCGAGCGCGGCGGGCGAGCGCCGCGGCACCAGCGACCGGTTCGCGCTGAAGTTCGTCAAGCCTCAGTAGGGAGCGACCCGCACGTGGCGACCCAGACGTTCAAGGCGAAGCTCGAAGTGGCCAATGACGTGGGAGGCCGCTTCGTCCAATGCCCCTTCGACGGGCGCGAGACCTACGGCGAGGCACGGCCCGCCGTGGTCGGCACGGTCAACGGGCATCCCTTCCGGAGCCGGTTGATGGTCTACGGCGGCAAGACCTACCTGGGCTTCACCAAGCAGGTGCGCGAGGCCGCGGACATCCAGGACGGCATGATGTTGAAGATCGTGCTGGAACGGGACACGGCGCCTCGTGAGGTCGAGGTCCCTGACGACCTCCAGCGCGCGCTCGACGCGGAGCCCGCGCTTCGGGACGTGTTCACGAAGCTCTCCTTCACGAACCGGAAGGAGATCGCGCAGGCGCTCACGGAGGCGAAGCGCGAGGAGACCCGCGCGCGTCGCCTGACCCAGGCCCTGGAGAAGCTGCGCGCCCGCGCGATGGAGTAGAGTCAGGCGCTCGCATGGCGCCCACCCAGCCCGCTCCTCGTGTCCGAAGCACGCCGTCACACATGCGGACGCGGCTCGCCGCCTCGGCGGCCGCGTCCGTGCTGTTCCTCCTGGCCTGCGCGACGCCCGCGATGACGGTGCTCAACGCCGGCGGTCAGAAAGAAGAGGAGATGTGGGGGGCGGTCCTGCTGCTCATGGGCTGGCTCGGCGCGTTCACGTTCCAGCTGGGCTGGTACGCCAATCCCCTGTTCGCCATCACGCTGGTCCTGCTGCTCATGGGCAAGGACCGGGGAGCCATCTGGACCGGCGTCGCCGCGAGCCTCCTGGGACTGTCCTCGCTGAGCTGGTACTTCAATCCCGTGCCCGCCAACGAGGGCGGGGGCCAGGACCTCAACCTGCTCTACCCGTCGATCGGCTTCTACCTTTGGATGTTCAGCCTCTTGCTGGGCCCCATCACCGCGTACGAGCTGTCACAGCGGGATGCCGCTGCCCGAGCCGCTGTCCCCCCACCCACCGCCGCGTGACCGCCTCGGTTTGGAGGATCCGGAAGACATGGCCACCACATGGCTTCGGCGCGAGGAGAAGTCGACACGCTGGCGAGTGATGCCGTTCCTGACGCCGCTCTTGTTGTTGGGGGCGGCGCTGTTGTTCGCCCCGTTCCCCCAAGCCCTGCGTGGATATCAGGGCAGCCCGCTCGTCTCCGTCACGGGAGTGGCCCTCGTGATCTCCGGGGTCGCCATCCGGTCGCGCTCGCTCCAGGCGGCCCGGCTCCTGTCCGCGCTCTCGCTCATCCTCGCCGTCCCGGTGTTCCTCTTCTTCCATTCGGAGACGGCCCAACTCCGCGGGCTGTACCGCCTGCACGCCGTGGCGACCGAGGCCTGCCAGTCCGCGCGCGAGGATCCCTCGCTGTCATCCGAGGCCGTCTTCGAGAAGGCAGCGCGGCTCGCGGGGCTGGATCCAAAGAGGTCCTCGCATCTTGGCCTCAGGTGCGAGGACCCAGGGTCTCGGACCTACACCACCGACGGCTTCGACCCGCGATGGGGGCTCTCCGCGGACGGTGTGCTGCACTGACTCATGAGGCCGCGTCGTCGTCCGGTCCCGAGGCCGGTCCCCGCACCGCCGTGAGCAGCAGGTCGTACTTGCCTCCCAGGTACGTGCGGAAGCCGTGCTGGTGCAGATAGCGGCGGTAGAACGACAGGTCCTTCACCAGCAGCGACAGGTCCGGCTCGCGCAGGTTGCGCACGCGCGCGCCGTACACGACCTCACCGTCGCGGAAGCGTGAGTTGGGGAAGCCCAGCACCAGCGAGGCCCGGGGCTCCAGGTGCTCCTGCACCAGCCTGCGCAAGAGCGCGTGATCATCCACTCCCGGGCTCTGCAGCGTGCCCACCGACACCACCGCGTCGAAGCGCCCCAGGTCCGCGGGCAGCGCGTTCAGGTCCGCCTGCACGAAGGCATGACGTGCGTCCGGGAACGCCGCCCGTGCCTCCGCGAGCGCGCTCGCGCTGTGGTCCACGCCCACGAAGCGGACGCCTTCCACCGCCTCGAAAGCGGCCAGCTCATCTCCTCGGTTGACGCCCAGGTCCAGCACCCGCGCGCCCGGTGGCAAGGCCAGCCGCCCCACCGCGTCCAGCCACGGCAGTAGGAAGCCCGCGTCCTCGAACTTCCGCACCCGGGCGAAGTCGGACGCGGAGCCATAGCGCTCCCGCGGTGACTCCGTCCGCTCCCCTCCTCCGGCGTGCCACGGGGCCTCCGCGCCCAACGGCTCGAACGTGAGCCTCACATGCGTGGCATCCACGCCTCGTGGCGTGCGCAGCCGACACGACAGCCCCTCCGCCAGGTCGCACCAGCTCCGCAGCGGCCGGTGCACGAGCCCACCCTCCACGCGCTCTCCTGCATAGCGTCCGGGGCCCAGGTCCGGATCCGGCACTTCGATGGACGCGGTGCCCGACACCAACGCCGCCTCCAGGTGGCGCAGCACGACGACCAGGGGCTCGGAGTGGAAGCGACGGGGGCTTTCAGCAGGGGGGCGCGACGACATGCCCCCCACCCTATCCAGAAGTCCGGCGCGTGGCTCAGGGGGACTCCACCACGATCTTCCCGAACGCCCCCCGGCCCAGGTGCTCCAGGGCGGCGGGCAGCGCCTCCAACGGATAGCGCGCGTCGATGACCGGCTTGAGCCCCATGGAGTCCACCGCGCGGACCAGCGCCTCCTGCGCCCGCCGGTGCCCCACGTTGATCCCCCGGATGGTCGGCTCCTTCAGCAGGAGCGGTCCGGAGGGGCCCGTCACCGAGAAGCCTTCGAACACGCCAATCACGGAGATGGTGCCGTGCAGCGCCACCGCTTCGATGGAGCGCCCCAGGTTCGCGCCACCCGCCAGCTCCAGGATGTGGTCCACGCCCCGATCCGCGGTGAGGCGGTACACAGCCTCCACCCAGTCCTCACGCGTCCGGTGGATGACGTGCGTCGCGCCCAGCGCCTTCGCGCGCGCCAGCTTCTCGTCGCTCCCCGACGTCACGATGACCTCCGCCCCCTGCGCGCGCGCCAACTGCAAGCCGAACAACGCGACGCCGCCCGTGCCCTGCACCAGCACCGTCTGCCCCGGACGAACCGGGCCGTATTCGACGAGCGCGGTCCACGCCGTCAGCCCCGCGCACGGCAAGGTGCTGGCCTCGCCCGCGTCCAGCGTGGCCGGAGCCTTCACGAACCAGTCCTCCGGAAACGCGACGTACTCCGCGAGGACCCCCGGATATGCACCGCCCAGCGTCTTGTACGGAGGCACGCGCGCCGTCCCCAGGGCCGGTCCATCCAGGCGCCCCGGCGAGAACGTGGAGATCACCCGCGTCCCCACCTCGAAGCGCGTCACCCCAGAGCCCACGGCCGTCACCACGCCCGCCAGGTCCGAGGCCGGCGTGAAGGGGAAGGTCAGCGGCAGGCCCATTCCGGATTCGATGACGCGCAGGTCGCGGTAGTTCAGCGACACCGCCGCCACCTTCACCAACACCTCACCCGGTCCCGGTTCCGGAATCTCCACCGTCCGCGGTCGCAACCGGTCGCGCCCCAGCGCATCCAGCTCCCAACGCCTCATCGTCGCAGTCCCCACGCGCCACTCCTTTGCAGCAGGTTCGCGAAGGAAGATATTGGCGACGTGCCTTCGCCGGTGGCGACAAGAACTCCCCTCACTGTCGCCGCCAGGGCGACAATGGACGAACCGTGAGCGATCCCCTTCAGGGTGTGTCCGTCTTCGTGGAGGCGGTGGAGGCCGGAGGCTTCTCCGCCGCCGCCGTGAAGCTCCACCTGTCGCGCTCCGCCGTGGGCAAGACGGTGGCCCGGCTGGAAGAGCGGCTGGGCGTGCGCCTCTTCCACCGCACCACGCGCGCGCAGAGCCTGACCCAGGATGGACAGGTCTTCTACGAGCGGTGCCTGCGCGCGATGAACGAGCTGCGCGCGGGCCAGGCCCTGCTGGAGTCCGGCAAGCAGGAGGTCTCCGGGAGGCTGCGGGTCAGCGCGCCCGTCCTCTTCGGCCGTCGCTGCGTGGCGCCCATCCTGCGCGACCTCGCCCGCGCGCACCCGAAGCTCGAGCTGGACCTGTCGTTCAATGACCGCCTCGTGGACCTGCTGGAGGACGGCTTCGACCTCGCGATCCGCAATGGCGGGACGCGCGGAATCGTCGCGGGCGACGGCCTCACCAGCCGCCGCGTCAGCTTCCAGCGCATGAGCGTGTGCGCATCCCCCAGCTACCTGCGCAAGCACGGCACGCCCCGCACGCTGGAGGCGCTGGCCCGCCACGAAGCCCTCGCCTACGTCCGCGCCGGGAAGACGCGCACCTGGCTGTTTCCCCAAGAAGATGGCTCGAACGTGGAGGTCGTCCCGCGGGCACGCCTGCGCTTCGACGACCTGGAGGCCATCGCCGACGCGGCCGTCGCGGGCATGGGGTTGGCGTGGCTGCCCTGCTGGCTCATCCGCGATGACGTGCGCGACAAGAAGCTGGTGCGCGTCCTGACCGGCCACCCCGGCCTCTGCTTCGACGTCCATGCGCTCTGGCCCACGACGCCCCACCTCCCCGTGCGCGTGCGGGTCGCCATCGACGCGCTCGCGGAGGGCCTGCCAGCGTTCGTCAAGTGAGCGTCGCCGCGCTCACACGGGCGCGGGAACGCGGCGTGCCTGGAGCTGCTCCCAGACGAAGGCGAGGAGCAGGAACCCGCCGCCCACGCCACACACGCCCCACCAGCCGGCGTGGTCCCACGCGATGGCGGAGAGCGCCGAACCGCAGGCACCGCCCGCGAAATAGAAGATCTTGTAGAGCGTGTTGAGGCGCGTCTGCGCGGACGGATGCAGCCGGTACAGCTCCGTCTGGTTGGAGACCGTGGCGGCCTGGGCCCCCAGGTCCAGCAGCACCACGCCAGAGATCAGCCCGGCCCACAGCGTCCCGAACGCGGCGAAGACCCCGAAGGCCGCGAGCATCGTGAGGATGCACGCCCGGACGATCCTTCGCGCACCGACGCGCTGCGCATGACGCCCCGCCACGTTCGCGGCGAGCGCCCCCACCGTCCCGATGAGGCCGAACATCCCAGCCGTGCCGGGCCCCTGGTGGTACGCGTCACTGCTCAAGAAGAACGCCAGCGACGCCCAGAAGGCGGAGAGCGCGGCGTACATCAGGGCCCCCGTGAGCGCGATGGCCCGGAGCCCGGGAAGATCCCTCAGCAGCTCCCACAGCGAGCGCAACAGGCGCGGATAGGTCAGCCGCGTGGAGGACTCGTAGCGGGGCAGCGACAGCCGGAGCGTCATCCCCAGCCCCAGCATCGTCGCGCCGGCCGCGAAGTACATCCCACGCCAGCCCAGGTGCGTCGCGACGAAGCCGCTGAGCGTGCGGGAGAGCAGCACGCCCACCAGCGCGGCGCTGAGCACGAGGCCCAGGTTCCGGCCCCGCTCCTCCGCCGAGCTGAGCGCCGCGACGAAGGGGATGAGGATCTGCACCAGCACGGAGGACAGGCCGATGGCGACACAGGCGACCAGGAACAGCGGAAACGTCGGCGCCAGCCCCGCCGCGAAGAGCGCCACGGCCGCGAACCCGAGCATCGTCACCAGCAGGCGGCGCTTCTCCAGCGCGTCGCCCAGCGGCGTCAGGAACAACAGCCCCGTCACGTAGCCCAGCTGCGACACCATGGGCACGGAGCCCACCGCGGAGGCGGACCGGTCGAAGGTGCGCGCGATGACGCCCAGCAACGGCTGGCTGTAATAGATGTTGCCCACCGCGAGGACGGTCGCCGTGGTCATCGTCCACAGCAACCGGCGGTCCATCTGCTCGGCCTGGACGTGAGGCACGGCGGCGATGACGGCGCTGGACGGGCTCTCCATGCACCATGCCTAGCGCGCCCCCACCCATACTTCCAATATATCCTGGGTCTGGAACCCAGACCTGGAGGGTATGGACCATGGAGCTTCGCCACCTGCGGTACTTCGTCGCGGTCGCGGAGGAGCTCGGCTTCACCCGCGCCGCGCGGCGGCTGCACATCGCCCAGCCGCCGCTCAGTCAACAGATCCGCAAGTTCGAGGCCGAGCTGGGCGGCGCGCTCTTCGAGCGGATGGGCCGCACGGTGGTCCTCACGAAGCTTGGGCGCGACCTGCTGCCAGAGGCGCGCCAGCTGCTGGAGAGCGCCATGCGGTTCCAGGAGCGCGCGGCGCGGCAGGCTCGGGGGGAACAGGGCGCGCTGATGCTCGCGCTCATCTCCTCGTTCGCGACGCCCCGCTTCACCGCGATGCTCCGCGCCTTCCAGAAGAAGGCGCCGGACGTCCACATCGAGCTCAGCAACCACCCTTCCGCGTGGCAGCTGGAGGCGCTGGAGCGGGGAACCCTGGACGTCGGCATCCTGCGTCCTCGCGAGCGGATGCCTCCGAACGTGGTGTTCCAGCTCCTCCGGCGGGAACGGCTCCGGCTGGCGGTGCCCTCGCGGCATCCGTTCGCGAAGCGGAAGTCGGTCCCCTGGACGGAGCTGCGGGGCGAACCGCTCATCCTCGTGGAGGCGGGCGTGGCCCCTCCGGACTACTACGCGGCGTTCTTCGAGCGCCTTCGCGACGCGGGAGTCGAGCCCTCCGTGCGGCAATCCGTGCAGAACGTCGCGACGAAGATCTGGTTCGTCTCCGCGGGCCTGGGCATCGCGCCCCTGCCGCACACGCCCGACACCGAACACCACTCCGGCGTGGTGTTCATCGACCTGCCAGCCGATGCGCCGGTGACGGACACCGTCATCGCGTGGAGGAAGTCGGGCGGCACGCCCGCCCTGCTCCGGTTCGTCGAGTTCGCGCGCGAATCGTTCGCCGCGCGCTGAGCGCTACGACACGTCCTCGCCCACCGCGCGCCGGATGTTCGACAGCTTGTCCGGATTGCGCGTGATGTAGATGGCCACGATGCGGCCGTCCTCGATTCCGAACGCCGTCGTCTGGAAGACGCCGTCCGCTTCCAACGTGACGAACGCAGGCAGGCCGTCGATGACGCCCTCGTGGATGAGCCGGGACGCGTTCACGCCCGTGCGGCGCACCAGCCCCTCGAACAGGCGCACGCTCTTCTCCATGCCATGGATGGGGTTGAGGGCCGCCTTCGCCTTGCCGCCGCTGTCGGAGTACACGACGACATCCTGGGCGAGCAGCGCCTGGAGCGCGTGCGTGTCGCCGCTCCGGGACGCGGCATAGAACGCCGAGGCCAGCTCCCGGCCCTGGCCCTCCGTCACGGGGAAGCGCGGCCGGGCCTCGCGCACGTGGGTCCGCGCCCGGCTGGCGAGCTGGCGGCAGGCCGCGGGGTCCCGGTCGATGGCCTTCGCCACCTCCTCGAAGTCCATGCCGAACACGTCGTGCAGGAGGAACGCGGCGCGCTCCAGCGGGGACAGGCGCTCCAGGGCCATCATCAGGGTCAGCGTCAAGTCGTCACCCTCCACTGTCTCGATGATGGGCTCTGGCAGCCAGGTGCCCACGTACTCCTCGCGCCGGACGCGCGCGGACTTCAGGACGTCAAGGCACAGGCGCGTCACCGTGCGGACGAGCACGGCCTCGGCGTCCCGCACGGCGGCGCGGTCCGCCTGATGCCAGCGCAGGTACGCCTCCTGGACCACGTCCTCCGCCTCCGCGACGATGCCCAGCATCCGGTACGCGATGCGGAGCAGGCGGGGGCGGAGCGGGTCGAAGGCGTCCGCGGGGCTCGCGTCAGGCGGCTTCACTGCGCGTGGCCACCGGGTGCAGGGCACGGAAGCCGATGGCGATCCGGTTCCAGGTGTTGATCTGTCCAATCAGCAGGGTGAGCTTCACGATCTCCTCTTCGGTGAAGTGCGGCTTGAGCGCAGCGTAGTCGGCGTCCGGCGCGTGCGTCTGGGAAACGAGCGTCAGGGCCTCGGTCCAGCCCAGCGCCGCCCGCTCGCGCTCGGTGTAGAGCGGCGACTCGCGCCAGGCGTCCAGCAGGTAGATGCGCTCCTCGGTCTCCCCGCGCGCCCGGGCGTCACGGGTGTGCATGTGGATGCAGTAGGCGCAGCCGTTGAGCTGCGAGGCGCGGATCTTGACCAACTCCATGAGGCGCGACTCCAGCCCCAGTCCAGCGACCTTCTCGCTGAACTCGAGCATGACCTTCAACGCCTCCGGCGCGACCGCCATGGGATTCATCCTGACCTTCATGGGTGGCTCCTCTTTTCCGAGCAGGGGGAATCGCCTGCTCCACCCCCAGGACGACGCGGCGGGGGCGGCGTGTGACATCGCCCTTCAAAAAGTGAAAATGCTCCTCAGGAGGCGCACCCGATGAAGACGGTGACGGATGTGGAGACGCTTGAAGGCCTGTACGGGTTTCCCACAAGGCCCTCCGTCCTCAAGGAGGTGGACCACCTCCACCCGGCGTACCGGCCCTTCATTGAACGCTCGCCGTTCGCGGTGCTCGCCACGTCAGGGCCGGACGGCCTGGACGTGTCCCCCCGGGGCGACCCCGCGGGCTTCGTCGTCATCGACGACGTGCACACGCTGCTGCTCCCCGACCGGCGCGGCAACAACCGCGCCGACTCGTTGCGCAACATCCTGACGAATCCGCACGTCGCGTTGCTCTTCTTCGTCCCCGGCGTCAACGAAACCCTGCGCGTCAACGGCCGGGCGAGCATCGTCATCGAACCGTCGATGCTGGAGCGCTTCACCTTCGAGGGAAAGCAGCCACGCTCCGTGCTGCGCGTCACGGTGGAGGCCGTCTTCTTCCAGTGCAGTCGCGCGCTGATCCGCTCCGAGCTCTGGAATCCGGCCCGGCACGTGGCCCGCCACGAACTCCCGAGCAACGGAGCCATCCTCGCGGCCCTCAGCGAGGACACCTTCGACGGCGACGAGTACGACCGCGAGCTCCCGAAGCGCGTGAAGTCGACGCTGTACTGAGCCTCAAGCGCTGGCGTCGAAGAGGGTGGCCTTGCGCACGCGCACCCTCAGCGGTTGCCCGGCGCGCACGCCGTCCAGCGCGGGACCGACGACGCGCAGGAACGCATCCCCCACCGGGAAGCGGTACTCCGCCGAGTGCCCCAGGAACAGACGCGCGGAGAGGACGAGCGGCGTGCCGGACTCCCCCAACTCCAGGTCCTCCGGCCGCACCACCAACGTCCCAGGCCCGGAGCGCGCCCCCACTTCCGTGGGCAGCTCGAACGAGACCTCCGCCCCCGCGCAGTGAAAGACCCCGGCGCGAGTGTCACCCCGCAGCACGTTCGCGCCCCCGACGAAGCCCGCGACGAAGGGAGTCGCCGGCTGGCGATACAGCCGCTCCGGCGTGTCCACCTGTTCGATGACGCCGCGGTTCATCACCGCGATGCGGTCCGACAAAGCCAGGGCCTCGCCCTGGTCGTGCGTGACGAAGACGAGCGTCGTCCCCAGTCGGGCGCGCAGCGCGGCGATCTCGGCGCGCAACTCCTCGCGCAGTGCCACGTCCAGGTTCGACAGGGGCTCATCCAGCAGCAGCACGCGCGGGTCCGCGACCAGCGCCCGCGCGAGCGCCACGCGCTGCAACTGTCCGCCGGACAGCTCATGCGGCATGCGCGCCGCGAACGCCTCCAGCCGCACCCACCGGAGGGCTTCGCGCACGCGCGCCGCCACCTCGTGCCGGGGCACCTTCCGAAGCACCAGGGGATAGGCGACGTTCGCTTCCACGCTGCGGTGAGGCCAGATGGCGTAGCTCTGGAACACCATGCCCAGGCCGCGACGCTCGGGGGGAACACGCACGCCGGGGCCGGCCACCAGCTCGTCACCCAGGCGGATGGTGCCGGCGTCCGGATGCTCCAGCCCGGCGAGCATCCGCAGCGTCGTCGTCTTCCCGCACCCCGAGGGGCCCAGCAGGGAGACCAGCTCGCCCTGCCCGACCGTCAGGCTCAAGCCCCGCACCACGGGGGGCCCGCCGTACGCCTTGACCAGCTCCTCCAGGACGATGGCCGCCATCACCGCACCTCCGGCACGCGGCGCCGCGCCCACGCGAGCACGGCCTGTCCCGCCACCACCAGCACCACGAACGCGCACGCCAGCACCGCCGCGGCGGCGGGATCCGCGTAGCTCTGCAACTCGAACAGCAGCGTGCCCAGCACCTCGGAGCCCGCGGGCACCAGCAGCACCGACAGGGTGATCTCCGTGGCGCACGCGAGGAACGCCAGCACGAACGCCACCGTGAGCGCGGGCCGGAGCAGCGGCAACGTCGCGTCCAGGAACGCCCGCGTCGGCCCCGCGCCGCCCACCCGCGCCGCCTCCGCCAGGGAGGGGTCCACCTGAGCCAGGGCCTCGGTGCCGTTGCGCTCGCCCAGGGCCAGGTACTTGCCCACGTAGCCCACGAGCAACAGCCACGGGGTGTTCGCCAGGGCCAGCACGAACGCCACCCGCTCCAGCACCACCAGCCGCCAGTCCCGCGAGAACGCCACCAGCAGCGCCAGCGCCAGCACCGTGCCCGGCACCGCGTAGGGCCACACGGCCATCGCCTCCACCACCGCGCCGCCCCTCCGGAAGGACCGCCGCAGCAGCGCCCCCGCGAGCCCCAACCCCACGATGAGTCCCCCCGCCCCCGCCGCGAGCAGCACGCTGCGCCCCGTGGCGCGCAAGGTGCGCGCGTCCCACAGCACACCGGACCAGTGAGACAAGGTCAGCGTGTCCCAGGCCAGCGAGGCGCCAAAGCTGCGTTGCAGCGAGGTGAGCAGGATGGCGGCCAACGGCAGCACCACCAGCGCGCCCCCCAATGCGCCCACGCCCAGGAGCGCCCAGCGCCGCCATGCCCCCAGCGCCAGCGCGCGCGGAGACACGCCCTTGCCCGCGCTCAACCGCACCCGGCCGCTCCGGCCCAGCGCCCACGTGAGGCCCAGCGCCAGCGGCGTCAGCAGCAACAGGAACGACGCGAGCACGGACGCGCGAGGCAGGCCCTCCTCGCTGCCCAGGAGCACCAGCTCATAGATGCGCGTGGTGAGGACGCGCGTGGGCGGCGACGCCGAAACGCCGAGCAGGTACGGCACGCCAAAGGAGGACGCGGCCATGAGGAACACCATCACCGCTCCCGAGAGCAGCGACGGCAGGACCAGGGGGAGCGTGGTGCTCACCAGCGCGCGAAGCGGCGTCGCGCCGGACACGCGGGCAGCCTCCTCCAGCGAGGGATCCACGCGCCTCAGCGCCGCGGCGCCCGCGAGCAGCACGAGCGGCAGCCCCGAGAGTCCCTCCACGAACGCGATGCCGCCCGCGCCATAGACATCGAACACATCCGCGCCCAGCAGCCGGTTCAGGTAGCCCGCGCGCGGGCTCGCGAGTGACAGCCACCCCATGCCCCAGATGAACGCCGGGATGGCGGAGGGCAACGTGAAGAGCACCGTGAACGCGCCGCGAAGGGGCAGGTCCGTGCGGAACAGGAGGAAGGCCAGCGGGGCCCCCAGGCCCAGCGCCCACGCCGTCGCGCCCAGCGAGATGCCCAGCGTGTTCACCAGCGCCAGGGACTCCGCCGCGACCATCCCTCCCATTCCACCCGTCGCCGCCCCCACACCCCGAGCCAACAGCGCCGCGACCGGCCCCCCCGCGAAGAGCAGCAGCGGAACGGCCCAGACAGACAGCGCGAGCCACCGCCCCCAGCCGCGTCCCGTCATCGCGCGAAGGCCCGGCTGAAGGCTTCCTTGATGTCACCACCGTGCAGCAGTCCCTGCTCCAGCAGCACCGGGGTCCACGCCCGCGCGCGGCCCAGCAGGCCCTCCACACCGGGCCCGCCACGCGGTCCGTCCAGCCGCGGATCCACCGCGTTCATGTCGCCCGTCTCCACGATGATGCGCTGCCCCTCCGGCGACAGCAGCACGTCCACCAGCGCCTTCGCCGCCACCGGGTTGCGCGTCGACGCGAACACCGCCACGGGGCCAGGGATGACGACCGCGCCGTCCTCCGGCCAGACGACCTCGATGGGGCTCCCCTTCGCCTTCGCCGCCAGCGCGTTCTCCAGCAGCAACACGCCCGCGTCCGCCTCTCCGCTCTCCACCTTCTGAAGCACCGCCGCGTTGCCTCCGGCCACCACCGCGCCCCTCGCCCTCAGGCCCGCGAAGTACGCATCGCCGTGCTGGGCCCGCAGGAACACCGCCCAGGTGAACGCCGTGCCCGACGTGAGCGGATCCCCGATGGCCACCTTCCCCGTCCAGCTGCCATCCGTCAGCGCGGCGAAGGACCTCGGCGCCGTCCCCGCGCCCACGCGGTGCACCAACACCATGGTGGACAGCCGCACCGCCGCGTACCTCGCATCCAGGTCCATCAGCGAGCGAGGGACCCGCAGCGCGTTCACGGAGGCATAGCGCAGGAAGGCGCCGTCCCTCGCCAGCCGCTCGTACAGGAAGGGATCCGACGTCATCAGCAGATCCGCGCGCACCGCCCCCGCGGCCCGCTCCGCCTCCAGGCGGCTGGCCACCTTCTCACTGCCCGCCTGGTACCAGTGCACCTGGATGCCGGGCAGCCGCTCCTTCAACAGCGGCTCCATCGCATCCAGCACGTGCCGGTACATCGACGTGTAGACCCACACCTCGCCCGAAGGCGTCGCGGCCTGCGCCATGGCGACACCGCCCGATGGCGCGGCGGATTCGATGCGGCACGCGGCCAGGAGGAGCAGCGCGAGGACGGAGCCCACGCGGAGGAGGGGGATGCGCATGCGGGTGTCGATTATGCGGCACATGCGCTCCTCGCACACCCACCGCGCATCGGGAGCCCCCGCGCTCGGGCCGACACGGTGCTGAAACAATCGCCTCCGTGTCTTCCTGGAAAATCAAGCCAAAACAGGCAAAATGGATGCTCCCCCAACCCGGAGCACTCATGCACCGCCCCCTACGCGCTGGCCTGATCACCACAGGACTCCTCACCCTCCTCTCTGGCTGTTCGCCGGAGCCGGAGGCCACGCCCGTGGAGGCGGAGGCCTACGGCCGGACGCAGCAGGGCGAGCGCGCCTACGATCCGGGCGCGGGGTGGACGTTGTCCTGGCAGGACGACTTCACGGGCACGTCGTTGAACACGGGTGCGTGGACGGTGCTCACGAGCAACTGGGATCCGCTGCTCAACAACTGCAACTTCGGCACGGGCGAGCTGGAGTTCCCGCGTGCGCAGAACGTGTCGGTGAGCAACGGCAAGTTGATCATCACGGCGGAGCGCACGGGGGACAACCCCACGGACTCGCACTGCCCGGGCAACTACCGGTCGTTCTATTCCGGCCGCATCCACACCAAGGGCAAGGTGGAGGGGCGCTACGGAAGGATCGTCGCGAGCATCAAGGTTCCGCCGGGCTACGGCATGTGGCCGGCGTTCTGGACGCTGGGCTCCAACCTCACCAGCGCGGGCTGGCCGGGCGCCGGGGAGATCGACATCCTGGAGTGGAAGTCCACGGAGCCCACGTGGATGAAGTCCGCGCTGCATTGGTACAACGGCGGCAACGCGGACTGGGGCACGGGCGCGAGCCGTGGCGTGGACCTGTCGCAGGACTTCCACACGTATGAGGTGGAGTGGAACGCGAACACCATGGTGTTCCGCCTGGACCGCGACTTCGTCTCTACGGCGACCTTCAACCACAACGAGACGGAGTTCCAGCAGCCGCACTTCCTCATCCTCAACCTCGCGCTGGGCGGCGTCTGGTACGGCAACCCGTCGCCGGACGCCATCGACCTGCCCTGGGGCGCGCGCAAGACGATGGAGGTGGAGTGGGTGCGCTGGTACCAGCCCGGCGGCGCCCAGTCGCTGGGCCTGACCAACGCCGGCTTCGAGCAGGGCATGACGGGCTGGGCGACCTGGAGCCCGGACGGCACGGGCGCGGCGGCGTACTCGGAGACGTACAACGGCGGGCACTCGGGCAGCTACCACCTGACGCACTGGACGGCGAGCTCCCCCTTCGAGGCCTGGACGTACCAGACGAAGTCCGGGCTCGCGGCGGGCTCCTACAAGCTGCGCGCGTGGTTCCGCAAGGGCGGCACCTTCGACTTCGCGCGCTTCCAGGTGAAGACCTGCGGCTCGTGCGCGGCGGCCATCACCAACCTGGGCACGTACGGCAACTACACGCTGGTGGAGACGCCCGCCGTCACCGTCCCGGACAACGGCTACCTGGAGTTCGGCTTGCACAGCAAGGCGACCGTCCACGACGCCTCCAGCTTCATCCACATGGATGACGTGGAGCTGATCAAGCTGTAGGCGTCGCATCCCATCCGCGCGCGCCGGAGGCGCAACCGGCGCGCGCGGCTTCGAGGCCGGCTCAGCGGGGAACGAGGATGAAGTCGTCCACGTACAGCGTGCCCTGGTTCGCTCCTGAGTCGTCCATCACGTAGAGGTCATCCACCGTGCCGGACGTCGCGCCCAGCGCGCTCAGCGGAATGGAGACCTTCTGCCACGTCCCCGCCGCGATGGGGTGGCCCAGCGCCGTCGCCAGGTTCATGCTGCCGCGCGGCGTGGAGCCATTGTAGAGCGCCAGCCGCACCTGCTGACCGCCCGTGGTGCCGCCGTGCACCCAGAGGTCGACGGACTGGTACAGCGACAGGTCCAGGCCCGCGTGGTGGAACATCAGCGCCTCCCAGAAGTCCGGCTCGAACCCGATGGCCGTGGCCCCGGAGTGCACCGTGACGGACTGGTCCAGGTCGTGCGTCGCCCAGCTCCAGTCCTGGAACCCGCTGCCCATCGCGTCGTCGTAGACGACCGTGCCCACGGAGACCGGTGGCTCCGTGACGCCGTCCGTCAGCGCCAGCCCTTGCGCGACGGTGACGGTGCGGATGCCGGTCGACCGCACGTAGTCGAGGATGCTGGTGAAGTTGGAGGTCTTGTATTGCGTGTCGCGCGTGGGCGTGCCGCTGGTGAACTCATGGAAGAGGATGATGAGCCAGCTCTTCTCCGCGATGGCCTGGTTGATCCATCCCTTCACCGTCGCCACCGTCACCGCGCTCGAGACGTCGTTGGCGCGCAGCTCGTAGATGACCGTGTCGCGGAAGTTCCGGCCCGCGTTGATGGTGCGGTGGCTGGCGTACTCCGGCTTCAGCGCGGCCATCACGGTCGCGTTGTAGGCACCATAGGGTGAAGCGAAGTCCTTGCCACACGCCGGCCCCACGTTCGTGGACAGATACACCCGCGAGTCATGCAGCTCCGACGTGAGCTGCGCGGGCGTCAACGTGGTGAGATCCGGGTGCGTGCGGGTGTGGCTGGCGATCTCATTTCCCTCCGTATGGAGCGTCCGCACCTGCGCGAGGGTCAGGTAGCCACCCCACCCCTGCGCGATGGCGTCGGTGACGAGGTAGTAGGTCGCGGGAATGCCTCGCGAGTTGAGCGCGGGCCGCGCCGCCGTGTACTGCGTGCTCCAGCCGTCATCCAACGTGATGGAGACCATCCCTTCCGCGAACGGCGATGCGGCAAGGGCAGACGAAGTGCAAAGCAGCGCCGCGGCGCAGAGCGCGCGGGACGACGGATTCATCCAGGCCATGTCCGATTCCCCCTGTGAGGATTTCTCAGGATAAACGCGCTTCACGCGTAAAACCCAGGCTTCGCTTCCCGGCACTCGAGGACGACCCGCGTGTTAGAAGGCGACCCGCCCATGAGTCTCTTCCGCCTCCCCTCGCTGCTCTGCGTGGTGCTCGCACTCGCGGCTGGTTGCCAACGCTCGGCGCCCCCTGCGTCGGAGTCACAGGCGCGGCGGATCATCTCGCTGTCGCCGTCCCTCACGGAGACGCTGTTCGCGCTGGGCGCCGGCGCGGAGGTGGTGGGCGTGTCCGACTACACCACCCTGCCCGAGGGGGCTCCCGCGCTGCCTCGGGTGGGCACCACCTTCACCCCCAACTTCGAGGCCATCGCGCGGCTCAAGCCGACGCTGCTCGTGGACCAGCAGGTGAAGCAGGCTCCAGCGGAGGCGCTGTCCGCGCTCGCGCCGCTGAAGGTGCTGCCCTGGCTGTCGCTTCCGGAGGTCGTGGCGAGCGTGAAGGAGCTGGGCCGGCTGAGCGGACGTGAGCCCCAGGCCGCGGCGCTGGCGGAGCGGCTCCAGGTGACGCTGTCGCGCCCCGCGCCGAAGGACGCGCCACGCGTGCTGCTGGTGCTGGGCGACGTGGCGGGCACGCTGTCGGAGGTCTGGTACATGAAGCGCGCGTCGCTTCACGGCGCCGCGCTGGAAGCCGCGGGTGGGCGCAACGCCGTCGCGGAGGACAAGCTTGGGCCGCCCAACCTGTCGCTGGAAGGGGTCATCGCGCTCAATCCGGACGCGGTGCTGGTCCTCATCAACGCCCCCGCCCTGGACGCCGAGCAGCAGGCGCGCGTGCTCACCCAATGGAAGCAGCTCACCGGACTGCGCGCCGCGCGAGAGGACCGGGTGCGGCTGGTCATCGGCCCCGACGTGCAGTCCACCGGGCCCGCCATCCTCGACGTCGTCGACCGGCTCCACGCCGCCCTGGGCACCCTGCCCTCCGCGCCATGACGGCCGGCCTGACGCTGGAGGCGGTGACGGTGCGAGCGCGCGGGCGGACGCTGCTGGATGGCGTGTCGCTGCGCGTGACACCGGGCGACTTCGTGGCCATCGTCGGGCCCAACGGCGCCGGAAAGTCCACGCTCCTGCGGGTGGCGCTGGGCCTGCTCCAGCCGGACGCGGGCCATGCGCTCGTGGACGGACAGGACGTGGCGAAGCTCGCTCCCCGTGAGCGCGCGGCGCGGCTCGCGTGGCTGCCCCAGCGGCTGGAGGCGGCGGAGCCCATCACCGCGCTGGAGCAGGTCGTCTCCGCGCGCTACCGCTTCCCCGAGTCCCGGCGCGCCTCCGAGGCGGCGGCGCACCAGGCGCTCGCGGAGGTGGGGGCCGCATCGTTCGCCCTGCGGCCCATCACCGAGCTGTCGGGCGGCGAGCGGCAGCGCGTGGCGGTGGCGGGGTTGCTCGCGCAGGAGACGCCGCTGGTGCTGCTGGACGAGCCCGCCAACTTCCTGGACCCCGCGCAGCAGCTGGACCTGTACGCGCGCATGGGTCAGCTCTGGCGCGCGGGGCGCGGCATCCTCTGCGTGACCCATGACGTCAACGTGCTCGCGCACACCCATGCGCCCGGGACGCCCGCGCCGCGCGTGGTCGGGCTCTTCCAGGGCCGCGTGGCGTTCGACTCGCGCCTCGATGCGCCGGACCTGGGCGAACAGCTGGGAGCGTTGTTCGGCGTGAGGATGCACGGCATGCACGTGGAGGGACACCGCGTCTTCGTGGGCCTGCCCCGGAGCGGAGGCACGCCGTGAAGCCCTGGGTCCTCGTGGCGCTGTGCGTGGCCGCTTGCCTCGTGGCGCCGTTCATCGGCCCGGGCTTCTCCGCGGATTCGGCGGACTTCATCTTCTGGCAGCTGCGCGTGCCCCGCACGCTGATGGCCATCCTGGTGGGCGGCACGCTGTCCCTGGTGGGCGCGGTGTATCAGTCCCTCTTCGCGAACCCGCTGGCCGCGCCGAGCACCGTGGGCACCACGGCGGGCGCGACCCTGGGCGCGCTGGTGGCCATCATCCTGGGGGCTCGACTGGCGCCTGGGGGACTGCCGCTCATCACCGCCGCGGCCTTCGTGGGGGCGCTGGGCGTCAGCCTGGTGGTGGCCGCCATCGCGGCGGGCCGGCGCGTGCGGATGAACGACGTGGTGCTCGCGGGCATCGCCTGCTCCATGGCCGCGGGGGCGATCGCCACCGGATTGCAGTTCTCCGCGGACTCCGCGGAGCTGATGGCGGCCACGCTCTGGTCGCTGGGCCACCTGCCCCAGGTGGGCTATTCGGGCGTGCTGCTGCTGACGCCGTTCGCGCTCGTCACCGTCGTGGGCCTGCTCGCCCTCACCCGCGCACTGGAGGTGTTCATCGCCGGCGAGGAGCACGCCGAGTCCCAGGGCGTCCCCGTCCGCCGCGTCCGCACGGTGGCCATCGGCCTGGGGGCGCTGGGCGTCGCCGCGTGCGTCGCCTGGTGCGGCCCCATCGCCTTCGTGGAGCTCATCGTCCCGCACCTCGTGCGCCGCACTCTGGGCGTGAGTCGCCGCGTCCTGCTGCCCGGCTCGGTGGTGGTGGGGGCGGCCTTCCTCGCGTTGTGCGATGCGTCGGCACGGGTGATCCTCCCCGGGCGGGAATTGCCCGTGGGAGTGGTGACGGCCGCCCTGGGCGCGCCCCTGCTCGTCTCCCTGGTCGCGCGCGGCCGCTCCTCCTGAAGTGAAGTGTCCGGCCCTGGCCGCCCGGGGGGAGGCCGGGCCCTCAGGACACGCGGCTCACGAGTCGAGTTCGGGTATATTCCGCGGCACGTGGGGCCCCCGGACGTGGCGTGCCCCCTGGAACTTCACGAAAGGCTTTGAGCATGAAGCGACTGGGTAGCGTGGGTTTGATGCTGGGTGTGCTGACCCTGGGCGGGACCTTCGGCTGTGCGGACGAGAAGGAGGAGAAGGCCAAGGAGCACCGCGTCAAGGGCACCAACTTCCTCGCCGACAAGAACTACGCGGAGGCGGTGAAGGAGTACGAGGAGTCGCTGAAGATCGACCCGAACCAGGAGAAGGTCTGGGAGAAGAAGGCCTTCGCGCACATGCAGGCGGGCCAGACGGACGCCGCCGCGCAGGCCGCGCTGAAGCTGGTGGACTTCGCGAAGACGCCCACCGAGAAGGCCGACGCCTACCGCAACATCGCGGCGATGTACGCGAAGAACGGCCCGCTGGAGAAGGCGGAGCAGTACTTCCAGGAAGCGCTGAAGATCAACCCGAAGGACACCGACGCGCTCAGCTGGATCGCGGAGGTCCACTCGCAGCGCGGCGGGGCTCGCTCCATGGCCGCCCCGGCCGTCCCGGAGGAGTTGGAGAAGGCGCTGAAGACGTATGACGAGGTCCTCGCCATCAACCCGGACTCGCCCAACACGTACCTCAACAAGCGCATCGTGATGGCCAAGTACATGGAGCACGAGAAGGCCCTGCGCGACGCCGCCGAGCAGGAGGCCGTCGAGGCCGCCACGCCGCCCAAGGCGGAGAAGGGCAAGAAGCCCGTCGTGGATCCGCAGGCCGCGGAGCGCGTCGCCGCCGCCAAGGCCAGCGCCGCCGCTCACGCCGCGCGCATCGAGGAGCTCCAGGTCCAGTTCAACGAAATGACCAAGCAGTTCGGCGAGGCGACCAAGCGCGCCAAGGCCGCGCAGGCCACGGCCAAGTAGTCAGTCGGGCCCGGGGACGGGGCGGCCTAGCGCCGGCCTCGTCCCCCTCCGAAGAGGGCCAGGAGCACGCCGCCCACGAGCGCGGCGCCGCCGCCCGCGACGTAGTACGTCGTCTGTTCGGTGTTGCGGCCGGTGATGAGCTCCGTCGCGCGTTCGGTGAGCGAGTCCCGCGCCTTGAGCCCGGTGAACAGCAGCACTCCGCCCGCCACGGCGAGCATCAACCCCACGATTCGCACAGCGCCCACACGGCCTCCTTGAGAGGAACGGCTGCGAGGCCGGCGGTCCCGGCCCCGCGTTCAGCGCTTGCGCTTGCCGGGAGCCCCACGCCCCGGCTTCTTGCTCGCGCCCTTGCTGCCCCCGGTCTTCTTCCCCGAGGGGGATTTCTTCGAAGGCTTCGAGCGGGCCGCCGCGCCCGTCGCCGCCTTGCGCACCTTCTTGGACGCGCCCGCGCGCCCAGGAGCCCCGCCCGTGGTGAGCTGGCCCCGTTGCGCGGCCAGCGCGCGGATCCGGTCGAAGCCCGGATGCGGAGACGCGGCCGGGGCGGTGTCGTCACCGAAAGGACTGGCCTCCAGGCCCGGTGCCGCCGACGGCGCGGCCTCCTCGGAGTCCTGTCCCGGGCGCGCGAAATCCTCACTCGGCGACAGCGCTCCCGCGGTGCTGGCGGAGTCCTCGCCGGACGCCGGTCGCGCGGGGCGAATCACCCGGCGCTTGCCCTTCGCCGGAGCGGAGGGCTCCGCCTTCGGCGTGGGCACGTCTTCGGTCTTGGCACGCGGGAAGCGCGAGGTCGTGCGAGCGGGCGCGGCCTCTTCGCGGCGCCCTTCCCGGCTGAACCGTCCGCGCGGGCGCGGCCTGGACGTCGCCTCCTCGGACGCATCGCCACCAAACCCAGCGAACGACGCGGCTTCTTCCGACGCGACGTCCTCGGCCGTCGGAGGCTCCCAGGGCCTCACGCCGAACGGCGTCTCTTCCGCGTCCGGGCTCCACGGCTCGGCCTCCGCGCCAGGACCCGACAGCTTCCGGTGGGACGCCTCACTGGCCGCCGTGGCGGACTTCCACGACGCGGCCCCCGAGCGAGCACCTTGTGGCTTCTGGCGGCCTTCGTCTCCGGCCGCCGTGACGGACCTCCACGACGCGGCCCCCGAGCGAGCACCTCGTGGCTTCTGAAGGGCCTCGTCCGTGGTCCGCGTCCCCGCCTCTTCCTGTTCGGCGAGCGACCTCCACTGCCCGTCCGCGTCGGCACCCGCCGGCTTCTTCCACGGCGTGCGCCCCGCCTTCGCGGCCTCGCGCTCGTGGCGCCCGGGACGGCCCGGACGCTCATGCCGGCCGCCCTGATGGCGCACCGGCGCCTCGTTGACGTACTCGCGCCGGCGCGACGGCGGCCGGGCCCCCGCGGCCCTCGGGAGCGGCGCTTCGTTCTCGAACTGGAGCGCCTCGAAGTCGATCTTCCGCGACGTCGTGTTCGCGGACAGCAACCTCACGCGCAGCTTCTGGCCCACGCGCACGCGCCTGCCGTTCGCGTACACGAGCGAGTGCGTGCGCTTGTCCAGCTTGGAGCCCGGCCCCAGCGTCTCCGCCTTCACCAGGCCTTCGACGTGCACCTCGTCCAGCTCCACGAAGAAGCCGAAGTCGGCGATGCCCGCCACCGTCGCGTCGAACTCCTCGCCCACGCGGTCCTTCATCATCAGCGCCGCGTAGAACGCCACCACCTCGCGCTCCACCGTCATGGCCGCGCGCTCGCGCTCCGAGCACTGCTGCGCCATGCCCTCCAGCCGCTCCTCCTCGCGCTCCAGCTGCGCGTCCGAGGGCCGCTTGCCCTTGCGCGCCCACACCGCCTTGAGGATGCGGTGCACCAGCAGGTCCGGATACCGCCGGATGGGCGACGTGAAGTGCAGGTAGTTCTCCGCCGCGAGCCCGTAGTGGCCCACGCGCGTCGACGTGTAGACGGCCTGCATCATGGAGCGCAGCAGCAGCTGGTTGAGCGCCCGCTGTTCGGGGTGTCCCTCCAGCTGCGTGATGAACGCGTCCAGCTCCTTCGACGACACACCGTCCTCGACTTCCAGGTGGAAGCCGTACGCCTCCGCCAGCACCGCGAACGCCGCCAGCTTCTGCGGATCCGGCTCGCCGTGGAACCGGTACACCGTGGGCAGGCCCTCGTCCTGGAAGTACGTCGCCACCGCCTCGTTGGCGGCGAGCATGCACTCCTCGATGAGCCGGTGGCTGTCCTTGCGCTCGCGCTTCTCCATGCGCAGCGGCAGGCCGTCCTCGCCCAGCAGCACCTTGTGCTCGGGCACGTCGAAGTCGATGGCGCCTCGCGCCTTGCGCATGCCCATCAGCGCGCGGGCCAGCGCCATCAACTCCTCGAACTGGGGCTTGAGGAAGTTCCGGTGCGGCACGTCCGTGCCATCCAGGACGTCCTGCACCTCGTTGTACGTGCAGCGCGCCACGCTGCGCATCACCGCCGGATACAGCTCGTGCGAGCGGCGCTGGCCGTGGCGGTCGAACGTCATGTCCGCGACCATGCACAGCCGGTCCTCGTCCGGACGCAACGAGCAGATGCCGTTGCTCAGCCGCTCCGGCAGCATGGGCAGCACGCGGTCCGGCAGGTACACGGACGTGGCGCGGTTGATCGCCTCCGCGTCCAGGGCGCTGCGCTCGCGCACGTAGTGGGACACGTCCGCGATGGCCACCACCAGCCGCCAGCCCCCGGCCTTCGGCTCCGCGTAGACCGCGTCGTCGAAGTCGCGCGCGTCCTCACCGTCGATGGTGATGAGCGGCAGGGAGCGCAGGTCGCGGCGGTTTCCCTCCGTGGCCTCCGCTTCGGAGACGCGCACGGCGAACGCATCCGCCTCGTCCATCACCTCCGGCGGGAACTCGTCGGAGAAGCCCTGCGAGAAGGCCGACCCCAGCACCTCGGCGCTCGGCTCACCCGGCCGGCCCAGCGAGCCCGCCACCTCGCCGAACAGCCCCTGTCCCGGCTCCAGGAGATCCGCGCCCACGCCCAGCCGCACCTTCACCAGGTCGCCATCGCGCGCCATCTGCGTCGCGGGGACGCGGATGGGGCCCGGGAGGTTCGCGTCCGTGGGCAGCACCACCGAGTGGCGTCCCTGCGCCACGTACGTGCCCACCGCCAGCTCACGGCGGCGGTTGACCACGCGCAACAGCCGGCCCTCGTAGCGGCCCGGCCGGCCCGCCACCTCCACGAGGACGCGGTCGTTGTCGAGCGCCCGCTGCGCCTCGCCCGGCGGCAGGAAGATGTTCTCGCCCTCGCCCGTCACCGGGTGCACGAAGCCGAAGCCGTCCCGGTGCATGTGGAGGATGCCCTCCACCTCGGGGATGCCGGAGTCGGTGAAGCGCTCGTCGCGGGAGCCCCGCTGGAGCGAGCGCCGGAACGGAGCACCGCTGGGACCGTCATCGCGGAAGCCGCCCCGGCGCTCCTCGCGGCCGCTGCCAGGAGCGGGCCCGCGCTTCTTGAAGGGAGGGGCGGAGGGCGCCCGGCGGAGGTCCGCATCCGCGTCCGGGGCACGGGGCACGCGCGGGCCTTCCAGCCGGAAGCGCTTGCCCTCCTTGAGGATGGCGCCGGAGCGCACCAGCTCGCGCAGGGCGCGCTTGAGTTCGGTCTGCTGGCCGGGGTTCAGCCCCGCGACGCGAAGGAGTTCCTTCACGCCCAGCGGGTGGTCGGCTTCAGCGAGCAGCTGTCGGATGTGGTCTTGGGAGAGGCTCACGGTGGGGGTGCGGCGGGGCCGCTCAGGGAACGGGTAAGCCCGAAGGGTGCGGGCGGGAACCCCCCGGCCCCCATTCGCCCTCCCCGGGAGACCTTTCGGTCCAGGGAGGGCCCGTGCGCCCAGACCCTCAGGGCCTGACCGTGACGTTGATCTTGAAGGAGCGCTCCACCACGCCCGGCGTGAACGCCTTGGCGAGGAAGAACTCCACTTCGAAGCTGCCGGGGTTGCGGGGGGTGAAGAAGAACTCGCGGGTGGCGGGGCTGCCGGCGGGACCCGGCTCGAAGTTGGCCTCGCGCAGACCCACGCGCTTGGCCAGCGTGGGCTCGATGGCCCAGGTCGAACCGGGCTGCTCCTGCAGGCGCACCGTGAGGCCGTGGTTGAGCTTCACGTCCACGGACGTGGGCACCTCGCCCTCGATGTGCACCAGCTCCATCTCGTCGCGCGACACCGAGCGCGCCTCGGACGGACGCGGCTCCACCGTCTCCGCGGCGATGCGGCCACCCCAGCCGGACGTCTTGTCCACCACGCCCGTCACCTGGAGCGTCTGCCCCACGTGCTTGCGCAGGCTCTTGACGGCCGCCTTGCCCTCGATGGCGAAGGACACCTGCTGGCGCGTGCCCCCGTTGGACACGACGAGCACGAAGTCGTCGCCCATCATCTCCAGGTTGCCCCGGATGCTGGCGAAGCCCTTGATGCCGGAGCCCATGCCCGCGGCGATGGCCATGGAGACCTCGCCGGGCGACAGGTAGCGCAGCTTCGGCTCGGTGTCCGCGGGCGGCGGCGCGACCTCCTCCACTTCCGGCTTCTTGGCGGAGTACTTGCGCACCTCCACCACGCCGCTGTGGTTGGTCGTCTTCTTGATGAGGCCGCTCACGGAGACCTTGTGGTCCACGTAGGCCGGGAGGACCTCCTGGTCCGGGCCCTGGAGCAGGAACGTCAGCTCGCGCTTGTCGCGGCCCACGACCACCAGGTGGGGCAGCTCGCCGCTGAGGATGAGCCGGCCCTTGAGGCTGCCCTCCCCCATCACGCCCCGGCCTTCGCCGGCGGTGAGCAGCTGCTCCATCTCGCGCTTCGTGAGCGGCTCGCCCACGGGGGGAAGCTTGGTCGCGCGCGGGCGCGGCTTCTCCACGGGGGGACCGGAGGGAACGGACGAAGGGGTCTTGCCCCCCGCCTTCCCCGCGGCCTTCTTGCCGGCGGGAGCGCCCTTCGCGGGCGCCGCGGGGGCGGCCTTCGCGACGGGCGCGGCCTTGCCACCCTTCGCGGGAGGCGCCGCGGGGGCCGCCTTGGCCACCGCCTTCTTGGCGGTCGCGGACGCCTTCTCCGGCTTCTCCGCCACCGCCTTCTTCGCCGCCGCGACCTTCCCCTTCGCCCCCTCGGCCACCGCCTTGACGACCTTCGTCGCGGCCGTCGCCACCTTCTTCGAGGCGTTCCTGATCAGATCCAGGCGGGCCGCGTTGTCCTTCTTCGCGGCAGGCTTCGCACCGGCTTTTGCAGCGGGAGTCGGCTTCTTCGCCCCGGACTTGGGCTTGGCCATCGACGCTGTCTCCTTGGAAATTTCCCGTGTGCTATCAACGGGTTGGCGGGACGCCCCTGCTGTTGGACGCGAGCCTCGCGATCACGATTGCTTGTAACGATGATCAGCTGGGCTGTCAAACTAACACTTGATTTTCCCACGGACTTTCGGTGTGAAAACGCCTCCTGGAAGCCCCCTGGCGCCGCTATAAACCCGGCATGAGCGACACCCCCGCATTGCTGCCGGTGGAGGAGGCCCGCGCGCGGATCCTCGGGCTGTGCGCGCCGCTGCCCACCGAGTGGGTGCCCACGGATGACGCCCTGGGCCGGGCCCTGGCCGAGGACCTCCGCGCCCGCCGCACCCTGCCTCCCTGGGACAACTCCGCGATGGACGGCTACGCGGTGAGCACCCGGGACCTCCAGGGCCCCATGCCCGTGCGCCTCGCCGTCGGGGAGACGGTGTTCGCCGGCAAGCGCCCCACCCGGGAGGTCGTCCCCGGCACCTGCGCGCGGATCATGACCGGCGCCCCCCTGCCCCAGGGCGCGGACGCGGTGGTGATGCGCGAGCGCACCCGCCCCGTCCCGGGCGCGCCGGACGCCGTGGCGATCCTGGAGGCCGTGGGGCCGGGGAACTTCATCCGCGCCCGGGGCGAGGACGCGCGGGAGGGGGACGTGCTGCTGCGTCGCGGCACCCCGCTGGGCATCCCGGAGCTGGGCCTGCTCTGGGCGCAGGGCCTGGGCACGGTGCCGGTGCCCAGGAGGCCCCGCGTGGCGGTGCTGTCCACCGGCGACGAGCTGTGCCGGGTGGACGAGCCCCCCGGGGACGGCATCGTGGACACCAACGCCCCCACCCTGGCCCTGGCGGTGCGGCGCGCGGGCGGGGTGCCCACGCTGCTGGGCATCGCCCGGGACACGCGGGAGGCCGTCCTGGAGGCCCTGTCCCACGTGGACGGCTTCGACGTGGTCCTCACCAGCGCCGGCGTCTCCGTGGGGGACCACGACTTCGTGAAGGACGCCCTGGAGGCACTGGGCGTGGCGCAGCGGTTCTGGCGCGTGGCCCTCAAGCCCGGCAAGCCGCTCGTCCTGGGCCAGCGCGGCGCCACCCTCTTCCTGGGGCTGCCCGGCAACCCCACCTCGTCACTGGTGACCTTCGAACTCTTCGTCCGCCCTGCCCTGCGCCGGCTCCTGGGCCTGGAGGACGTGGAGCCCCCCCGCGTCTCCGGACGCCTGGAGGGCGCCCTGTCCAAGGCGCCAGGGCTCGCCCACTTCGTCCGGGTCACGGCCACCTGGCGGGCGGGCGAGTTGTGGGCCAGGCCGCTGGGGACTCAAACCTCGGGGGCCCTGCGTTCAGCGACGGCGGCGACCCACCTGCTTCACTTCCCTCGGGAGAGCAACAGCCTGACTGATGGTTCCCATGTCGAGCTGCTCCCCCTCTCCTGGCTCGCCTGAGCAACGAAGTCCACGAAAGCCGCATCCAAGGGGGCGGGTTTCAACACACCCATACGGGTGTCACCTTGACTTGCATCCAGGGGGGCGAGAAGAAACAGCCTTCCACTGGGAGACGACCTACCATGTCCGACACTCGCTCACCCCAGGTCCTGCCGACCCGCAAGCCCTCCCAGCACCTGGAGCGGTACTCGGAAGCGGACGTGCCCACGGCCCGAGGGGTGCTGAAGACCATCGTCTTCCGCGACAAGCGCAACGGGCGCGAGCACGTGGCGTTGGTGGTGGGCGAGCCGGCGGGGATGGAAGGGGTGCCGGTGCGCATCCACTCCGAGTGCCTCACGAGCGAGGTTTTCGGCAGCCTCAAGTGCGACTGCCGCGAGCAGCTGGACCGCGCGCTGGACTTCGTGACCCAGAGCGGCCTGGGCGTGGTGCTCTACCTGCGCCAGGAGGGCCGGGGCATCGGCCTGGGCAACAAGATCAAGGCGTACGCCCTCCAGGCCAAGGGCCTGGACACCTACGAGGCCAACCGGCAGCTGGGCTTCGCGGACGACCTGCGCTCGTATGACATCGCGGCGGAGATGTTGCGCGCCCTGGACGTGCGTTCGGTGGATCTGATCACCAACAACCCGCTGAAGATCGCGGGGCTGGTGGAGGAAGGCGTGGCGGTCCGTCGCCGAATCCCTTCCCGGACCGAGCACAATCCGCATAACGTCGACTATTTGAGGACGAAGCGCGAGCGTACGGGGCACCTGATTGAGCTCTTCGCGGAGGACGACGACACGGAAGCCAAGGCCGGCTAAGCGCCCGGCCCGGCGGAGCTCCCCGCGCTTCGAGGTGCGGTTCTGGGGGGTGCGCGGTTCCATCCCCTCGCCCGGCCCCCAGACGAAGCGCTACGGCGGGAATACGCCATGCGTGGAGGTCCGCTGCGGAGACGAGCTGCTGATCTTCGACCTGGGCTCCGGAGCACGCGGCCTGGGAGATGCGCTGGCGGCGACGCGCAAGCCCGTCAAGGCGTCCATCTTCATCTCGCACTACCACTACGACCACCTGCAGGGCCTGCCGTTCTTCGCGCCGATGTTCTCTCCGGCGAACGACGTGACGCTGTACGGCTCCCCGCGCGATGGCCGGTCGTTGAAGGAGATCCTCGCCGGGCAGATGGTGCCCCCCTACTTCCCGGTGACGGCGGAGGACGTGTTCCGCACGCGCCTGGTGTACCGGGACGTCGTCGTGGGCCAGGACATCCCGGTGGGCGGGGCCACGGTGCGCACGCTGGAGCTGAACCACCCCGGCGGCAACGTGGGGTACCGGGTGGACTTCGGCGGGCGCTCGCTGGTCTACGCGACGGACGTGGAGCACGGCACCGCGCTGGACCAGGCCCTGTTCGACTTCGCGCGGGGCGCGGACGCGCTCATCTACGACTCCATGTACACGGAGGATGAGTACCGCGGCCGCAAGGGGCCGGCCCGCACGGGCTGGGGCCACTCCACGTGGGAGGCGGCGGTGCGCGCGGCGGATGCCAGCGACGTGAAGCAGCTGGTGCTCTTCCACCATGATCCAGGCCGCGACGACGTGGGCATGGACAAGCTGGTCCGCGAGGTGCGCAAGCACCGTCCGGAGGCCATCGCCGCGAAGGAGGCGATGGTCCTCAAGCTGTAACGGAGCTCAGGGCCCGTGCGCCTTGAGCGCGCGGGCCACCGTCTCCCGCAGGCCCCGGAAGGGCAGCCGCTCCAGCGCCGTGGGCACGTCCACCCACTCGAAGGCGTCGTGCTCCGGCCCCAGGCGGACCTGCGCGTCCGGCGCGGCGTGCACCGCGAAGCCGTGCTCCTCCACCAACTTGGGTGGCAGCACGTCCCCCAGCGCGAACGCGTGGCGGTACTCCAGGTCCCGCACGGGGAGGTCCAGGCCCGTCTCCTCGGAGAGCTCGCGGCGCGCGGCTGAGGCGGGCAACTCGCCCGGCTCCAGGCGCCCCGTCACCGTCTGCCAGAACCCGCCGCGCTCCGGGGTCCGGTGCAGCAGCAGCACCCGGGCGTCCGGCCCATGCCCCCGCACCACGGCGACGCTCACGGTGCGCACGTCCACCGCGCCGTCCACGCGCTGGGCGTCGAAGACCTGGGTGAACTCGCGGGCGAGCGCCTCCTCCACCTCCGGGACGGAGACGGCGTGGCCCAGCTCGCGCTGCATGGACGTCACCCCCGCCTCGCGGATGCCGCACGGGACGATGAGCTGGAAGTGCGCCAGGTTCGTGTTCACGTTGAGCGCGAAGCCGTGCGTCGTGAGCCAGCGCGACAGGTGCACGCCAATGGCGCCAATCTTCCGCGCGTCCGGAGCGCCCTCCTGTCCCAGCCACACGCCCGGCCACTTGGGGATGGGCCCGGCGGTGAGGCCGAACGCCGCGAGCGTCTGGATGAGGCCCCGCTCCACGTCGCGCACGTAGCGGCGCACGTCCCGACGCTCCGGCG
The DNA here is from genome assembly GCF_009909145.1 of Corallococcus silvisoli. Lineage (NCBI taxonomy): Bacteria > Pseudomonadati > Myxococcota > Myxococcia > Myxococcales > Myxococcaceae > Corallococcus > Corallococcus silvisoli. Next base: position 123,028 of record NZ_JAAAPJ010000012.1, on the reverse strand, counting down.
GCAACAGGAGGATGGGGTAGCCCACCACCTGCCCCGGGCCGTGGTAGGTGACGTCGCCGCCGCGGTTGGTGTCGAACACCTCCACGCCCTGCTCCGCGAGGTGCGCGTCGGTGGCGGTGATGTTCTCGCGCTTCGCGGCGCGGCCCAGCGTGAGGACCGGGGGATGCTCCAGGAGCAGGAGCGCGTCCCCGATGCGCTCCTGGAGGCGGGCCTCGCCAAACAGGTGCATCAGCTTCAGCCCGTCCTCGTACTCCACGCGGCCCAGCCGGAAGATGGTGAGCGTACTCATGGTGTTCCCTTCCGGCCCCCTCGGTGGAGGGGGGACGGCGCGGCGGGCGTCTGCGCGGACTCCAGGCTCCAGGTCCCCGCATGAACGCGGGCCAGCAGCGCGCGCAGCTCGTGCCCGGCGCGCGGCGAGCGGACCGCTTCGGCCGCGAACGCGCCCAGGACTTCCTCCGACAGCGACACCGCCGGCTGGCGCAGGGACAGGGAGCGCCGGGCCACCTCCACCAGCTCCGGCACCGTCGGCCGGCGCACGGGCAGCAGCACCTGCACGTGCTCCAGGAGCGTCACCGGCACCAGGCCCTGGACCGCTTCGATCATGCCGGCGGTGGTGGGCACCGGCAGGCTGCCCAGCTCGCCTCGAACCCAGAGCCCCATCGACGACACCGCGCCGCGCGCGCTCATCACCACGGCACGCCCCGAGGGGTTCGCGACGAAGGCAGCCAGCACGGCCTGGGCTCCGGGCTCCAGGCGATCCACGTCCTCAACCAACAGCGGTCCAGCGCCCGGGGTGGTGTCCAACGACTCCACGGACGCGAGCACGCCCTGGCCTCGCCGCTGGAGGGCCTGGAAGAAGATGCTCTTGCCGCAGCCTTCCGGCCCCACGACGAGCAGGCACCGGGCGCCCGCCTGGAGCGTGCGCTCCAGCAGCGACCGCACGTCGTCGTGCCCGACCATCTCCACGCCCGCTCCGCGCGGCTCGTCCCTCACGGGTTCGCGCACGGGGAGCGGGGGGATGACGTCGCCAAGGAGTCCCTGGGACTCGCGGAGGCAGCCCTTGCAGATGAAGGCGCCCGCGGGGCCCGCGACCAGGTCGCCCACCTCCCCTCGGGGACGGCAGCAGAACGAGCACCACGCATCGAGCGCGGGATCCGCCCGGGTGGGCCCCCGCTCGATGAGGCGCTTCTCCCGGCGCCGTGCTCGGCCGGCTTCGCGGGGCACGGGCGACACGTCCTCCTCCGGTGGACGCAGCAGCCCACCTGGGACGACCGCCATCCCGTCCGGGGAACGCGGCAGGCCGCTGGACGGAAGGTCCTCGTCGTCCTCGGGAGGGAGGAGCAGCCCGCCGGGGACGACGACGTCCGCGTCTCCCTGCTCAGGGTGTGGGCTCCCTATGCCGGCGGCGTGGGTGGCGGAGCCGTCCAGGACGGACTCCACGCTCGCGGGAGGATGGGATGGAGGCACGGCGTCTGGAGGCCCGGCGAGTCCCCCCGGCCCTCCTGACTGGGGGGAAGACTCCGGCTCGGACACGCTTCCGATGGCCGCGATCCTCCCGGCCAGGCGCGGCAGTCCAGGCTCGGGCACGAGCGGCGTGCCTCCGGTCGCGACGGCCTCGCTGTCGTCCAGGACGTGCGCCACGGCGTCGGCCTTGTCGTTGAACGCGGTGGACACCGCGTCGCTCCAGGTCATCGACGACAGCGAGTGGAACGCCTGCGCGTCCTTCCCTCCCGCCATGGCCGCGGCGAAGGCCGGGCTCACGTCAGGGGCGCGGGCCTTCAGCTGGCGCGCCTGCCGCAGCAGCTGCGAGGCGCGCGAGGTGTGCCCGGACTTCTGGTAGAGCGCGGCGGCCTGCTCCAGACACTCCGCCGCTCGCGCACGGTCTCCCTGGAGCTCGGCGGTCTGCGCGGCGCGGATCAACTCACGGGGATTGTCGGCCATCGCGGGTGCCCGCCTCAGCGTTCTGATCCGGAAGTCCCCCGCGTCCCGGCCGCCCCCCGGAGCCGGGGCGGTCGGGCAGCCCCGCGACGCGCGTCCTCACGCCATCGCGAGGAACAGCAGGTCCGGCGCCTCCAGGTACTTGATGATCTCGTAGACGAAGCTCGCCGCGACGTCGCCATCGATGACGCGGTGGTCGCACGAGAGCGACAGGTTCATCATGTCCCGGATGACCACCTGATCGTTCTTCACCGCCGGGCGCTTCTTCAGCTTGTGAACGCCCAGGATGCCCACCTCGGGGTGGTTGAGGATGGGCGTGGCGAAGAGGCCGCCGCTCTGCCCCAGCGAGGTGATGGTGAAGGTGCCGCCCGTCAGCTCCTCCATCTTCAGCTTGCGGTCGCGCGCCGCGACGCTCAGGCGGGTGATCTCCTTCGCCAGCTCGCCCAGCGTGAGCTGATCCGCGTTGCGCACCACCGCCACCGTGAGGCCGTCCGGCGTGGCCACCGCGATGCCGATGTTGTACTCGCCGCGGACCACCAGCTCCTGCGCCGCCTCGTCGAAGTTCGCGTTCAGGTGCGGGAACTTCTTCATCGCCGCGATGGTCGCCTTCACGATGAACGGCAGGTACGTCAGCTTCGTGCCGTCCCCCGCCGCCGCCAGCTGACTGTTGAGCCGCGTGCGCAGCGCGACCAGGTCCGTGGCGTCCACCTCCTCCACGAACGCGAAGTGCGGCATCGTGAACTTCGAGCGCACCATCTTCTCGGCGATCTTCTTGCGCAGCCCGCGCAGCGCGATGCGCTCGTCGCCCTTCCCCGCCGCCAACGGCGCCGCCGGACGCGCGGCCTGCGGCGCGGGCGCCGACACCTCGTTCTTCTTCGCCGCGCCACCGCCCTCCAGCGCCGCCACCACGTCCGCCTTCGTCACCCGCCCCTGAGGCCCCGAGCCGGAGATCTCCGCCAGGTCCAGGCCATGCTCGCGCGCCATGCGGCGCGTGACGGGCGTGGCCAGCACCTTGGTGGCCGACGCCGGCGCGGCAGGAGCCGCCTGCGCGGGGCTCGCCGCGGGCGTGCTCTGCGCCGCAGGAGCGCCGTGCGCGGGCGCTTCCGCCGCGGGCGCGCTGCCCTCCAGCTCCAGCGTCACCAGCAGCTGGTGCACCTTCGCCATGTCGCCCTCGCGGCCGTGCGTCTTCACGACGCGGCCGGCGTGGGGGGTGGGCACGGTGACCGTGGCCTTGTCCGTCATCACCTCGGCGAGCACCTGGTCTTCCTTCACCAGGTCGCCCGCCTTGACGTGCCACTTGACGAGCTCGCCCTCCGCCACGCCTTCGCCGAGGTCTGGGAGCTTGAATTCGAAAGTCGCCATGAGGGGGAGTGTCTCTCTCGGGTTGGGGAAGGGGTGCGTCCGGTCAGCCCAGGCGCTCGACGCGCTCGCGCTCCATCAGGCCCTTCATGAAGAACTCGGCGGCACGGTAGCTGGAGCGCACCAGCGGCCCGGAGGCCACGTAGAGGAATCCGAAGGACTCCGCCAGCGCCTTGTACGCTTCGAACTGCGCGGGCGTCACGAAGCGCTCCACGCGCAGGTGATACTGCGACGGCTGCAGGTACTGGCCCAGCGTGAGCACGTCCACGCCCACGTCGCGCAAATCCTGGAACGTGCGCTCCAGCTCCGCGTCCGTCTCGCCCAGGCCCACCATGACGGACGTCTTGGTGTAGAGCCGCTCGGGGCGGTGCTTCAGGTACTCCAGCACGCGCAGGGACTGGCGGTAGGTGGCGCGGCGGTCGCGCACCGTCGGCGTCAGGCGCTCCACTGTCTCCACGTTGTGCGCCACCACGTGCGGCTTCGCCTCCGCCACCGTGGCCAGGTCCGCTTCCTTCCCCTTGAAGTCCGGGATGAGCACCTCCACGAGCGTGCGCGGGCTCTCCTTGCGCAGCTCCCGGATGGCGGACGCGAAGTGGCTGGCGCCCCCGTCCGGACGGTCGTCGCGGTTCACCGACGTGACGACGATGTACTCGAGGTTCATCTCCTTCACCGCCTGCGCCAGATGGATGGGCTCCATCGGATCCAGCGGCGGCGGCGCCCCGACCTTCACGTGGCAGAAGCGGCACGCGCGCGTGCACACCTCGCCCATCAGCATCACCGTCGCGGTGCCGCCACCCCAGCACTCGGCGATGTTCGGGCAGCGGGCCTCTTCACACACCGTGGCCAGGCCCACGCGCTTCACGATGGCCTTCACCCGCTCATAGCCATCGCCATGCGGCAGGCGCACCTTCAACCACTCGGGCTTTCGGGTGCTTTCAGAGACCTGTGGGAGAGGAAACCGGTCGGGAGTCGCCATGGGTCGCGGGCCTTCTAGAGGGTGGGTGAAAGCAGGGTCAAGCGTGAAGCCCTGACGCGAGGCGTTAGCGCGGGCTGGACCCGAGTACAACTTCCGGGAGGTGTAACGCGGTGGACAGGGCGCGGCCATGGAGGGCGGCGCGAACCCTTGCATCCAGGCGGGCTGCCTGCCCTCCGCTGGCTCCCTTCCCTCTGGCCATGGGCCCTTCGTGGGGGCCCCCATGAAACAGCTGCGCCCGGCCCTCACGGGGGAGGACCGGGCGCAGCCGGGACCGCGTGTCCGGGGAACTACTGACCGAGCACCTGCACTTCGATGCGGCGGTTCTGCACGCGGCCCTCGGGCGTGTCGTTGGAGGCGACGGGGTTCGCGGAGCCCTCTCCGCTGACGTCGATGCGGTCCTGGGTCACGCCGTCGCGCACCAGCGCCTGGCGCACGCTCTCCGCGCGGGTCTGCGACAGCTGACGGTTGGCGTCCGCGTTGCCGGTGGAGTCCGTGAAGCCCGTGATGCGCACGCGCGAGTCGGCCTTCTGCTTCATCAGGTCGCCCAGCTCGCCCACCATCTGCTGGCTCTTCGCGGTGAGCTGCGACGAGCCCTGCTTGAACTCCACGCCATCCAGCACGAAGCCCTGCTGCGCGTTCGGACCGTTGAAGGCGTCACGCAGGCTGTTGGCGTCGTTCACGCGCACCTTCTCCGGACCCGATCCGCCCGTGCCGGAGCCGCCCGTCTGGGGCGGGGTCGGCTCCGTGGCCTGCGGCGGCGTCGCGGGCTGCGTCGCGGGCGCGGGCTGCGGCGGCGTGGGACGGGCGGGCTGCGGCGGAGCCTGCGCGATGCGGTTGTCCACGCGCGGTGGCTGCGTGTTCTGGCTCACCTGCGGGACGCGGGCGGGCTCGTGCCGGCGCCCTCGCAGGGCCCCCCACGCGAGCGCGACCAGTGCGAGCAGGGCCAACGGGACAGCCCAGCCCGCGATGCTCTTCTTGCGCTCCGGCTGCCGGGGGACGGGCGGACGGGTCACGGTCTCGCGCACGGGCACCGTCTCGCGGACCTGGGTGACGGTCTCGCGGTGGGGTTCGATGACCTCCGCCACCGCGTGGCGCGCACCGCCGAAGCCGAGGATGCCACCCAGGCCGGCCGGCAGCGCGGCGGCGATGTTGTTGCGCTGGCTGCCGAGCAGCTGCATCAGCCCGGACGCGCCCATGCGCTGGTCGCGCACCTGCTTGCCCAGGACGCCCATCAGCATCGGCGCGGCCAGGGACAGCAGCCGCATCGAAGAGCCGGAGTTGCGCATCCCGCCGAAGCGCGTGAGGCCCTCGGTGATGGGGCCCAGCTTGTTGCCGAACAGCCCGCTCAGCATCCCCTTCCCGCGCTCCTCTTCGTCGAGCAACCCCTCGCCGACGGCGCCCGTGTGCGGGGGCGCGTCAGGCCCGGTGAAGCCGCCGTCGTTGAGCTTCGACAAGAGCCGGTGGGCGCCTGCCTCGTTTCCGCCCTGGTCCGCGACGCCCGCGGCCACCGCGGCGATCGCGCCCGGCAGGGACTTGGTGGTCGCCTGCGGATCCTCTCCCAGCGAGCCGCTGATCTTCTGGAGCAACCCCTTCTGCATGAATTGTGAGCCGACTGCTTCGATCAGGTTGAACGCCATGTGATGCCTCCCCGGTTGGGTCCCGCACCGGGATGGCCGGTGCGCGAGGCCACGTCCCCGCCGGACCGCACGGGGCTGAGGGCTCTGTGCAATCGATACGGAGCACACCGGGTGCTGATAACCCCTCGCGGTGAGAGCGGGTGGGTGTCCCCCCGAAGGGCCGATACCCTCGCGGTCGACTGTGAAGCAGAGGGCATTTCAGCCCCCGCGTTCACTTGTCGTCGAGCTTCGACGGGAGGGCGCGTGGGAAGTAGTGCGCGAGCAACTGCTCCGCGGTCCAACCCTGCCGTGCGAGCAGGGCCGCGCCGGCCTGACAGAGCCCGACGCCGTGACCATGCCCCTGCCCTTCGAGGAGCGCCTGCTCTCCCCCGAGCGTCAGGGAGAACCGCGCGCTGCGGATCCGATCCCACCCGGCACGGGCGCCGAGCGCGCGGAAGAAGGCGTCGCCGCGCGCATCGCGTCCCGAGGCACGATCCACGACGCGCACGACCGCGCCGCTGGAGTCCCGGTCCAGCAACAGGTCCGCCGCGAGCGCGGGCCCGCCAAGCGCATCCGACGCGGCGGCCGTCACCAGCGCGCGGGGCACGACGGCCCGCCACGGCGACGGAGGACAGCGGTCGGGCACCGCGGCGGCGCCGGTGCGGTCCGGAGCGCCGAACACGGCCACGGGGTCGGCCGTATGGCCGCCGCAGCTCGCGTGGAAGGGCGCGAGCGCGATGGAGCCGTCCGCCAGGCGCAGGACGACGCCTTCGGTGGAGCGCGCGGCGTCGCGGGCGCGGCCCAGGTGACGAGCGAAGCCTTCGCCGCGCAGGACCTGGCAGTGGGTGAGATCACAGGCGCGCGCCTCGTCGTGGCGCCTCCCCGAGGCGAGCGCGTAGCTGCGGGCGGTGATGGCCTGGGCCCGGAGCGCTTCAAATGGGGTGTCGACCTCGGTCTCGCTGGCGGTGACGGCGGCGACGTACGTCTCCAGCGCGAAGGTGGCCACGACGACCAGCGCTCCGGCCCGCGCCGACAGGACCAGCGCCGCCTCGTAGCGCCGGTCCAGGCCCCTCCCCCGGACCCGCCAGCGGCCGGAGTCCAGGCGCAAGGGCGAAGGCCCAGCGCGGCCATCGACGAGCAGCGTGTCGCCGGACGCCACGACCTCCAGCGAGCGGGGGCCGTCCAACCGCAGCCGCGACGGCTGGTGCTTGGAGAGCAGCCGCACCTCCACGGCCGCGTCGGCGGCGGCCTTCGCCACACGGGTGGGCCTCCCGGCCCGGGGCTCCACGCTCGGACCCACCGTGCGATGCCCGCCGGGAGCGGTGCCCACGCCCAGCACGGCGAGGAGCACGGCCATCCCCACGGCGTTCATCGAACGCGGTACCGCGTCACCGCCAGGGGCGCTGAACCGCCGGGCGCCCACAGCTCCAGCCGGCGCTCGCCCGCCACCGCCGGCAACCGCGTCACGAACGGGGGACGCAGCTCAATCCGGCGGCCCTCCTCCGTGCGCAGCTCCAGCAGCTTCGCTCCCGCGGGCGCCATCACTCGCACGGGCACCGCCTGCGCATCCTCGGGCAGCTCCGGCTCCACCAGGAACTCGTCCCCATCCGCGGGCAGGATGAAGCCGGGCCGCGCGCCAGGGGGGCCCTCGCCGCTCACCGACGCCGAGTCCAACCCTTCCGCTTGCGCCCACGCGAGGTAGGCCGGTCCCACGTCCAGCGCGCCGTCGCTCCGGTGCATGGTGCACACATGGTCCGGCGCCGTGCCCGGCAGGTAGACCTCCTTCATCGCGCCCGGACAGTTCGGGCCCGCGCGCTCGCCGGACAAGGGGCAGATCTCCGCGGACTCGAAGTGGCTCCGGTCCACCAGCGGCGCGGCCCGCACGCCCTTCATCGCCAGCGACATCACCCGCGCGAACACCGGCCCCGCGCCCGTGATGCCGGACACCCCCCGCATCGGCGTGCCGTCGAAGTTGCCCACCCACACGGCCACCGTGCGCTCCCGGGTGAACCCCGCCGCCCAGTTGTCCACGTGCGCGCGGCTCGTCCCCGTCTTCGCCGCCACGCGGAACGGCAGGCGCAACGCATTGTCCAGACCGAACGCCGGGGCCCGCGCCGCCTCGTCGGCCAGCACGTCCGTGAGCAGCTCCACCGGCCGCGCCGCCAGGAACCGGTGCTCCACCAGCTCCTCTGGAACCGTCAGCGCCTTGCCATCCGGGCCGTACGCCGCGCGCACCTCCTTCAGCGGCCCCACCACCCCACCCCGCGCCAGTCCCCGGTAGGCCCGCGCGAGCTCCCTCAGCGTCACGTCCCCGTTGCCCAGCACGATGCCGACGCCGTAGTGCGACGCGCTCTCCGTGAGGCTCTGGAAGCCCGCCTCGCGCAGCACGCGCAGCACCTGATCCGGCCCCAGCGCGTCCGCCACGCGCACCGCCGGAATGTTGTAGCTGGACGCGAGCGCCGCCCGCAGGCGCACCGGCCCGTGCACGCGACGGTCGTAGTTCTTCGGGACGTACGCGCCGCCCGGCGTGGCCAGGTGCACCTCCACGTCCGCGAGCACGCTCGAGGGCGTGAACCCCCTGCTCAGCGCCAGCCCGTACGCGAACGGCTTCAGCGCCGACCCCGGCTGCCGCAGCGACCGCACGCCGTCGTTCTGGCCGCCCTTCTCCTCGTCCAGGAAGTCCGACGAGCCCACGTACGCGAGCACCTCGCCCGTCGCGTTGTCCAGGACGATGGCCGCCGCCTCTCCGACCCGCCGGTGCGCCAGCCCCCGCAGCTCCTCCCGGATGGCCTTCTCCACCAAGACCTGGAGCGAGGGTTCGATGGTCGTCTCGATGCGCGACGCATGGTCCAGCCCCAGCTCCGGCAACCGCTGGAGCAGCGCCGTCGTCAGGTGGGGCACCTCGAACACGCGCTCGGGCGGCGCCAGGTCCAACGGCGTCTCCTCCGCCAGCCGCGCCTCCTCCGGGGACAGGAAGCCCTCGGCCACCATGCGCGAGAGCACGTCGCGCATCCCGGCCATCGCCATCTCGGGCCGACGGTAGGGATCCCTCCGCGCCGGGGACCGCGCCATCCCCGCGAGGAGCGCCGCCTGTCCCGCCGACAGCCGCTCCGCCGGCCGCCCGAAGTAGCGCTGCGCCGCCGCCTCCACGCCGAACGTGGAGTTCCCCAGCGGCACGCGGTCCAGGTACTCCAGCAGCACCTGCTCCTTGGGCAGGTGCGCCGTCAGCCGCATCGCCCACAGCGCCTCTCCCGCCTTGCCCCACCACGTGCGCTCTCGCGGCACCAGCCTGCGCGCCAGCTGCTGCGGAATCGTGGACGCACCGGACACGATGCGCCCCGCTGACACGTTGTCGCGCAGCGCCCGCGCCACCGCCACCGCGTCGACGCCCGGATGCCACCCGAAGCGCTGATCCTCCGCGGCGATGAAGGCCATCCGGACCTTCGGGGGAATGCGGCCCCCCGGAAGGCCCACGCTGCGTCCGTCCTCGCGGGAGAGCACCTCGCGCAGGGCGTGGCCCGTGCGGTCGGTGAGCACCAGCGAGGACAGCGCCTCGCGGGACAGCAACGTCGCGGGCAGGGGCATCGCGATGAAGCCCGCGCACCCCAACCCGACGAGCGCCGCGACCACCGCCGCGGCGCGCACCGTCCCACGAAGCGTGAAGCGCCTGCTCACTTCGAAGCGACCTCGTCCGGCATCAGCACCGGGAAGCGGCCACCCTCGGAGCGTCCGAAGACCTCGGGCGCGTACATCTCCTCCGCGTGCGCCGGCTTGAGCACGAAGTCACCCGGCGTCGTGGCACGGGCGACGAAGCTCGTCACGTGCACGCCCGGCGGCAGCTCGTCCGCGAAGAACACCACCCGGTCATCCCGCATCTCCGTGTGGTTGAACGGTGACCAGAAGCGCGTGGCCCAGAAGTTGTTGTTGCCCTCGTCCGTCTCCGACAGGTCCTCCTGGCTCTCGTAGTCGTAGCCCTCGCCGGGGCCCTCCTCCTCGCCAGAGCCCGCCGGCCCGGGCAACCTCGCCGTGCTGGCCAGCGAGGTGTCCACCGGCTCCAGGCCCGCGGGCAGCGGGACGTCCACCGCCACGAAGTTGCGCCGCATCGGCGTCGCCACGCGCACGCGCACGCGCACCAGCTCGCCCGCGCGCGCGGCCTTCGCCTGCCCACCGCCGTTGTACGGCTCGAACCAGCGCTGGACGACGATGCCCCGGTCCATCGGATCCACCGGCATCTGGGCCGGCGCGTAGCGCAGGAGCGCCCCGTAGTAGAGGTTGCCCGTGCCATTCACGCCGAAGGTCAGCGGCATCGCCTTGTCCGCCGGGCCCAGCTTCTCCACCGGCACCTGCACCGTCTTCACGCCCATGTCGCGGCCCTTGAAGTCGGCGGAGGCAATCACCTGGCCGCCCAGCTTCACCACCGCTTCGTACGACGGCACGTCCTTCTCCTTGCGGCGCACCACCTCCGACAGCGCCATCAGCGTGAAGGCCGCCTCCTGCGTGTTGCGGAAGCGCCCGTCACCCTCGCGCGAGGACGCCAGGTAGCGGCCCATCTTGGACACGTAGGGGTGGTCCGGCTGCACGTCCACCAGCGTCTGGAGCACCAGCGCCGTGGTGCGCGTGTCCGACGACCAGAGCGGCGCGTACGTCTTCGCGTCCGTCTCCTGGAAGTGCACCCCCGCCGCGGACTCCTGCGCCTTGTTCAGCAGCTCCTGGAGCAGCTTCTGGCCCTGCGCGCGGTTGCCCTTCCCCACGAAGATGGCGTCCGTCAGCATCGCCTGCGCGAAGAGCGGCAGCTTCTGCCGCTGCTCGAACAGCTCGTTGTAGTACGACGGCCGGGGCGACCCCATGCGCGCCAGCGTGTAGAGCGCGAACGCGCGCGTCTCCAGGCCCGGCGCGGTGCAGCCCCAGGCGCACTGCGTGCACACGCCCGCGGCCACCTTGTCCGCCAGGTACTTCTTCGCGCGCTCGAGCACGCCCGCGTCCACCGGGTAGCCCACCTCGTTCGCCCGCGCGAGCGCCAGCGTCGCGTACGCGGAGGCATACGGCGACGAGCACTCGCTGGAGGCCCAGAAGCGGAAGCCGCCATCGTGGCTCTGGAGCGCTTCGATCTTGCGCACCGTCGCCGTCACCACCGTGTCCGGATCCAACGTGCCCTGCGTCTTCAGCGCGTCATCGCTGAGGAAGCCACGGACGAACTCCTTCTTCTGCTCCTCCGAACCGCCGGTCCACGCCACGCCGAACTTCCCGGACAGCTCGCGCAGCGCGACGAACGGCACCAGCCTCGACGACATCTGCTCCAGGCACCCGTAGGGGTAGTCCACCAGCTGGTTCATCGACTCCTCGAACCCGCCCATCACCGTGGAGGACATCGTCACCGTGAGGCCGCCCATGCCGGGGCGCACGCCGCCCGGCGGCTTGAGCCCCTCCACGCGCTCGCTCGTGGTGTCGCCGTAGGTCGCCACCGCCTCCATGCCCACCGGGAGCTGCACGGGGATCTTCTGCTCCACCCCGTCCGTCTCCCCGCCCCCCGCCACCGAGAAGCGCAGCACCGCGGTGCCCGGCTGCTCGGCCACGAAGGTGAAGCGCACCTCGCGGGCCTTGCCATCCAACTGCACCGTCTTCTCCGAGGGCCCCTCCACCCGCACGCCCGTGAGCTGCGCGGTGACCTTCGCCTCCTTGATGGCCGGGTTCGTGGTGTGGATGACCACGCCCGCCTCCGCCTTGTCGCCCACGCGCACCAGCCGGGGCAGCGCCGGCAGCACCAGCAGGGGCTTCGCCACCTGCACCTTGCTCTCGCCCACGCCGAAGCGGTCCGCCTCCGTCACCGCCACCGCCATGATGCGGAAGGTGGTCAGGTTGTCGGGCAGGGTGAACTCCACCTTCGCCATGCCCTGCGCGTCCGTCTCCACCGTCTGGAACACCGCCGTCGTCTTGAAGTTGGACCGGATGCCGGAGCCCGCCGTGTCCCCACCACCGGAGCCGCCCGGCCGCGAGCCCTTCTCGCCGTACAGCTTGCGCAGCACCAGGTGGATGAGCGGCTCGCCGATGCGCACCGACAGGCCGCGCTCCTGGAACAGCGCGTCCACCGGATCCGGCGCCTTGTAGCCCGTCAGGCGCAGCACGCCCTCGTCCACGGCCCAGAGCGTCACCTCCGACTTCGTGCCCTGCCCCGCCGAGTCCTTCACCGCGATGTCCACCGTCACCTTGTCGCGCGGCCGCTTCTCCTGCGCGTCCGGCGTCAGCGCCACCGACAGGCGCTTCGCCTTCTTCTCCACCTTCAGCTGGGTGTAGCCCACGCGCACCGCGGGGCGGCCCGGGTCGTCCCCGGACTCGATGCCCTTGGATGCCTCCACGCGGCCACGCACCAGCACCACGCCCACGTAGACGTTGGGGATGGCGCCTTCGCCCAGCGGGATGTCCAGCGCGGTGGCGCTGCCCTTCAGCTTCACGCGGCGCACGCTGAGGATGCCCTCGCGCTCCACGGTGACGAGCGCGTCCGCCTGCGGGTACGGGCTCTTCACCAGCACCTTGGCCGTGTCGCCCACGTCATACAGCTGCTTGTCCGCCACCAGGTCGATGCGGTCCGTGTCGTTGCGCTGCCACGACACCCAGCCGGTGCCGGTGACGTAGAGCGAGTCGCGCGTCGTCGCCTTGCGGCCCTTCGCGTCCGTGGCCACCGCCTCCATCACGTACAGGCCCGGCTCGCCCGGGGTGAACTTGCACTGCTGCGGCGTCGCGGCGCTCTTCACCGAGCACTTCGACACCTCCGTCTCCACCGGCTCCGTGACGGTGAACCACTGGCCGCCGTCGCCCTTCTTGCGGATGGACTTCCACTCGCGGCGCTTGATGTTCACGTCCACCGCGATGCCCGTCTGGCGCGCGCCCTCCGGCGAGACGGCGACCACCTCCAGCCCGACCTCCTTGCCGGCCTCCGCGAAGCCGGTGGAGAGCATGCGCAGGCCCGCGTACACGTCCGCGGGGTGCACGACGATGAGGTTGCGGTTGGCGACGCGCTGGCGGTTGACGTCCTCCACCTCCGCCTCCAGCGTGTACTCCCAGGTCTTGCCACCCGGCGCGTCCGCGGTGCCCAGCGCCAGCGCCAGCTGTCCCTGCGCGTCCGTGCGGCCATCGCCCGTGGCGAACGAGTCGCTGCTGTGCTCCGGCTGCTCGTCGTCCCACCACCAGGTGTTCACCCCGAAGGTGAAGGCCTCGTTGCCCGGGGGCGTGAAGAAGGAGCTCGCCCGCTGCACGTTCCAGCGCACCTGCGCGTCGCCCATGGCGCCGCCGAACAGGTAGCGCGCATCCACGCGCGCGGTGAGCGCATCGCCCGCCGCGACGTCCTTCTTCGGCACCGCCACGTCCACGCGGAACTGCGGCGCGCGGTACTCCTCCACGCGGAAGGTGCCGCCGTAGCTGAGCTGCTCACCGGCGACCTTCAGCTTCGCCGCCACGTCGTAGGAGCCCAGGGGCACGTCCTTGCCCAGCTTCAGGTCCGCGCGGAAGGTGCCGTACTTCGTGACCGTGACCTCCGTCTGGAAGACCTTCTCGCCGCGCGAGCTGGTCACCGTCACCTGCGCGCGCGAGCCCGCGGGCGGCGACTTGAGGACGCCCAGGCGGCGGTAGCGCGCCACGCCCTTGAGCATCACCTCGTCTCCGGGGCGGTAGATGCCCCGGTCCGCGAACACGAAGCCCAGGCTGTCCGGGACGCGGCCCTCCCACGCGCTCATCAGCGAGAACGCGCCGGGGGACATGCCGCCCTCCCACGTGGACAGCGTCACGCCGATGTCCCCGTCCTTCTGCGCGGACACCATCGCCCAGGGCGTGTCCCAGGCCGACTCGCTCTTGGGCTGCAGCAGCTCCGACAGGCCCGGCACCTTCGCGAGTCCGTTGGCGTCCGTCGTGCCCGTCCAGTGCTCCGCGCCCGCCTTGTCCCACAGGGTGAGCTGCGCGTCCGGCACCGGGGCGCCCGTCTGGAGTGACGTCACCCACACCACGCCGGAGGCGGCGCCCAGCTTCGCGTGCACCGCCAGGTCCGTCACCTGCCCGATGACGCGGTTCGGGTAGCGGCTCTTGAGCGACGGCGCCACCAGCCGCGCGAGGAACAGGCCCGTCTTCGACCCGTTGAAGGCCTGACGCAGGTCGAGCGGCGCGGTGCGCTCCACGTTGCGCGCGGCGCTCGTGTCCACCGTCGACCGGAAGCCCTCCGTGGACGGCCAGTTGTTCGTGTCGATGAGCTGCGCGAGCTGCGCGGGCGACAGCGACCACACCTCCGCCTGCACCTCCGGAACGTTGGTCACGACCAGCGGCACGGAGCCGTCACCCGAGGCCTCCACCAGCGCCTCGCGGGAGCCGGAGTCGAAGGACGGCGTCACGTCCGACAGCTTCGCCGTCCCCTCGAAGGCGGGCCCCGTCTGGCCGAAGAGGTCCTTGTAGCCCGCGGCGACCTTGATCTTGTACGTGGTGCCGGGACGGTAGCGGCCGGGCAGCGCCACGTAGGGGTTCTTCAGCTCGGAGCCCGACCAGGGCATCTGCGTCTGCACGCGGTCCCAGTCGATCTCCGCCTTCGGCTCCAGCGTCACCTTGCCCTTGAGCGAGGCCACGTCCAGCTCGTTCGACGTGAAGAGGATGAGCGGGCCGTAGGTGCACGACTCGTCCCCCCACATGAACACGCACGCGCTCGCGGACTCCACCTTGAGCGGGCCGAAGGTGGCGTAGCCGTAGCGCACCGCCTCGCCCATGGGCAGCGGGCCTTCCACGCCCGTCAGCTCGCCGTCCACCACCAGGGAGAACTTCGTCCCCGGGGGCAGCTTCTGCGCCGGCTTCAGCTCGTACTTCACGCGCCGGTCCTGGGACCTGCGCTCCGGGCCGCTGCCCACCTGGACGTCCTTCACGTCCGCGAACGCCGTCTCCTTCACCAGCGTGAGCGGCACGGGCGCGCCGCTCGCGGGCTCCAGGCGCGCGCGCTGCGGCAGGTCCTTCACCTTCTGGTTGAACACCAGCGTGAACACCTGCTCCGGCTGCACCCAGCGGAAGTCCGCCTCCGGCTGCGCGGACTGGAGCGAGGGGCGCGGCGTCTCGAACTCGAAGGTGTAGGGCTGCGCCATGGCGGTGCCGTCCATGGCCTTGAGGCCCGCGGGCACCGTCACCGTGTACTTCGTCCCCAGCTTCGCGCCCGACTTCGGCACGAACTCGACGCTCGCGGAGCCCAGCCAGCGCCACTCGCCTTCGAGCGCGGGTTCAATCTTCGCTGGTGACGCCAGCCCGCGCTCCTCGGCCACGGTGCCCAGGGCGATCATCGGCTTGGTGAAGGTGATGGTCGGACGGACGTTGCCATACGCTCGTCCCTCGGGCCGCACGGCCGCGACGGACACCGGGCCCTGCTCCGCCGCGTCCCGTGGATCGATCTTGAGCGCGGGGGGCTCGGGGAGAGGCTCGACGGCGAGGCCAGGGCTCTTCGAGGACGGACCCGGCGCGGTGCCGGTTCCCGAGGTGCCGCCCTTCCCATCCTTGTCGCCGCATGAGCACGCGGCGGCGACGACAAGACAGAGGGCCAGCAGGGAATTTCTGCGCATGGTGGGGCTCACGGAGTTCCAGGGCGGGCACTCGTGACTGTCCCCCCCGAAAAATGACGCGAGCACCGTACCACGGGGCACCCCGCCCGGGCCCTCCCCCTGCGTCATCCGAACCGGTGCGAATCCTCGCCTCGGATTCCGAGCGGCTGAGAGCGCCGGTCCAGACCCGGCACGCCGGTGTAACGCGGCCGGACATCCAGCGCCGGAGGGCCGTCCGCGAGCGCGGAAGCAGGCGCGAAGGCCCTGGCGACGGAAACAACGAAACCTCCGAGCCATCTGCGAAAGGGGGACTTCGGACGGCGGTGGGATGTGGACATGGGAGCCTCCGTGCGTGACGGCGGAATCTCCCAATGTGGAAGGGGGACTGGCCCCCGACCATCGCCCCGGTGAGCAGCCCCCCATCCGTCAGCGGACAGCGTCTATTTCCGCTGCTTCACGTGCTTCTCGATGAGGGCGTTCATCGTCGCTGCGCAGGCCCCTTCGCGGAGGAGGTAGGCCACGGGCTTGCCCGGTTCGAAGAGGTGGGCCGCGGGCGTCGCGGAGATGTCGCGGAGTCCGCGGTCCATGTCCACGGCACCGCGAACACGCTCACCGGCCGTGAAGCAACGTGCCGCCCGCGATCCCCAGCAGGAACGAGACGACGACGAGCAGCAGCACCCAACGTCCAGGCACGCCAGTGGCGCGCGGCGACTGCGGGCCCACGGTGGCGCGGGTAGGCGCGGACTCGTCGGGCACGAGGATGCGGACCTGGATGGCCGCGGTGCGCAGCACTTCATCCACGTCCGTGAGGAACTTCTCGTACTCCTCTGGAGCGAGCTCCAACGGACTGCCGTGCTGGAACTCGTAGCGCTTCGCCACCGCCTCGTGGTTGCGCAACGACGCCTGGCCCTTGGCCACGTCCACCCAGCCGGCGACGAGCGCGGGCGCCGTCCCCTTGCGGTCCACCAATGAGATGGCCTGACGGGCCTGCTTTCCGCCCGCCGTGCTGGGACCCTCGGGTTCGTCCACGCGCAGGATGCGATGCGGGCTGCGGCCGTAGATCTTGTGCTGGAGCTCCGCCTTGAGGCGCTCCGCGAGCAGCGCGGAGTGGGTGGCGAACATCGTGCGCAGCTCGGGGGTTCCCTCGGCATGGTTCGCGGCCTGCGCGGACGGCAGAGGCGCGAAGATCAGCGCCTCTGGCCGCGCGGCCTTCGCGGGAGCCCGGCCCTCGGCGCCGCGCGCATCCGCGCCACGGCGCTCGGAAGAACTCCCGTCCAGCTCCGCGCCACGGCCCGCGCGGATGATCTCCGGCAAATCGAACTCCTCCTCGCGTGCGCTTGCGCGCCCGGGGCGGGCGATCTCCGGAAGCCCCTGCCCCTCTTCCCGCGAAGGGCCACGCGCGGAGTCCGAGCCCCGAACGGCTCGACCGCCGCCCGAAGGGCCCTGCCCCTCCTCGCGCGCACCACCGCGAGCGGGCCGCACGATCTCCGGCAGGTCCAACCCCTCCTCGCGAGCATCGCCACGCGACGGACGCATGCCCTCCGCGGGGTCCTGCCGCTCCGCGCGCGCACCGCCCCGCGAGGGACGCACGATCTCCGGAAGGTCCTGCCCCTCCTCGCGCGCACCGCCCCGCGAGGGACGCACGATCTCCGGCAGCTCCTGCCCCTCCTCGCGCGCACCCCGCGAGGGACGCGCACCCGCCGGTGCGTCCGAGTCCTCCTCACGCGCACCACCGCGCCCTCCCCGCGCACGAGGCGGAGGTGGCGGTGGAGGCGAAAGGCCATCCACACGGGTCTCCAGGACAAGGTCGTCGTCGGGGACCGGAGGCGGCGACATCCGGTTCTCCACGCCCATGAGGTCGGCGGCGCGCAGGGCCGCGCCCGTGGTAGGCGCGACGCGGGTCTGGTTGCCCCACGACTTCCGGCCGGTGCCAGCAGGCGCGGGAACGGACGGGTCCCGTCGCGCGGGCGGCGCCTGGGTCCGCTCGGTGCGGACCTCTTCCGTCTCGTCATCGTCGAGCGGCGCGACACGGGTCTCGTCGATGCGATCCGGCTCGTCGTTCCTGCTGTGCCCCTTGGCCATGCACGACCTCTCGCGTCGGACCATAGCGCTTCGCTGGGCGCGCGGGGATGGGCCGCGACGAGGCTGCCCATCCCGGAGGAGGCGGTGCCCCTCAGTCCAGCGGCCAGTCCGGACACACCGTCTCGATGGCTCCCCCCAACCACGAGGCATAGGCCGCGTCGTCCGCGAGGGGGTACGGCTTCCCATAGGCCCTCTCGAAGTGCTCGGCCCAGTGCGGCTGGGAGCCATCCAGGTCCGTGAAGCCATATTCACGCGCCAGCGTCCACGACGCGAAGACGCGCCCCGCCCGCTGGTGTACGCGCGGATCCGCGGCGAGCGCCGCCACCGCGCGGCCCACGTACGACGGCGTCTCCGAGGCGATGAAGTCCGGCACCTGCTTCGCGGCGTCGCGCCAGTTCGCCTCCGTCACGCCGAACCCGTCCAACATCTCCTCCGAGCGCAGGAACCCCGGTGTCACCGCCAGCGCCGTGACGTTCGTGCGGCGCAGGTCCCTCGACATCGCGAAGGCCAACCGGATGACGGCCATCTTGGTCAGGTCGTACGCGACGCCGCCCCGGTACCCGAAGTGGTCCCCATCCGTCACCTCCACGATGAGGCCCCGGTCGCGCTCCAGCATCAACGGCACCGCGTGGCGGCTGGTGACGATATGCGTGACGATCGCGCGCTCGAACATGAGCCGCGCGTTCCGAGGCGACTGCTTCCAGAACGGAGCCCCCAGCTCGTGCAGCGACTCCCCGCCCCAGATGTCGTTGACGAGCACGTCCAGCTTCCCCGCCTCCGAGCGGATGCGCTGACAGAGCGCCTCCACCTCCGCCTCCACCAGGTGATCCACCCGCACCGCGATGCCCCGGCCGCCCAGCGCGGTGACCTGCTCCGCGGTCTCCTCGATCGTCTCCGGCCGGCCGACCCCGCTCGCGGGCTGGCCTCTCACGCTGCGCCCGGTGCAGTACACCGTGGCGCCCGCCGCCCCCAACATCGTCGCGATTCCCCGGCCCGCGCCCCGCGTCGCTCCCGCGACCAGGACCACCTGTCCCTCGAGTGGCTTCATGGCAGTGCTCCCCTTTCCAAGCACCCACTCTGCGCGCTCAATCCTGACAACCCCTGTCATGATTGCCGGCCCAGGCTGTTCCTCTCCCAGGTCACACCTGTCCATGGCCGGAGGGCCCATGCGCGCGGATCGCCTCGTCCATCTGTTGATGCGCCTTCAATCCCGGCCCCGCAGCACCGTGGGCGAGCTGGCGCGCGAGCTTCAGGTCTCCGGCCGCACCGTGCACCGCGACCTGGACGCGCTCTCCACCGCGGGCGTCCCCGTGTACGCCACGCGAGGCGCGGCCGGAGGCGTGGCGCTGATGGAGGGCTGGCGCACGCAGCTCACCGGCCTCACCCGCCCGGAGCTCCAGGCCCTGGCCACCGTGGGAGCCCCCGGAGCCTTGGAGGACCTGGGCCTGTCCACGCCGCTGCGCACCGGCCTGGTGAAGCTGGCGGCGGCGCTCCCCGCCCTCCAGCAACCCGCGCTGGAGCACGCGCGCCAGCGCCTCCACGTGGACGCCTCTGGCTGGTTCACGGGCCGCGAACCCCTGCCCCACCTGGGCAAGCTGCGCGACGCGGCCTGGCAGGACCGCCGCGTGTCGCTGAGCTACCGGGACTTCGACGGCGCGGGCTCCCGCCGGACGGTGGACCCCTATGGGCTCGTCATCAAGGCGGACCGCTGGTACCTGGTCGCGGGGACGGCCAAGGGCCCCCGCGTCTTCCGGGGCGCTCGCATCGGGAACGTGCGCCTCGTCGCCCAGGGCTTCACCCGCCCTCCGGGCTTCGACCTGCCCACGTTCTGGAAGGACTGGTGCGCGAGGTTCGCCGTCGAGCGGCCCCGCTACGACGTCACGCTCCGGTGCACGGAGGATGGGGCCGCGTCGCTGCGGAGGGTGCGTCCCCCGGCCGACGGCGAGCGCCTGACCCAGGCACCCGCGGCACGCGGTGGGACGCGGAAGGTGACGCTGGACTTCGAGCGGGAGTCCATCGCGGTCTCCCAGCTGTGCGAAGTCGGAGCCGGCGTGGAGGTGCTGGCCCCGGCGTCGTTGCGGCAACGGCTGGCCGCGCTGGCGGCCTCACTCCAGGCGCTCTACGGCGGGCCCGGCCAGGACGGGCCGGGCCGCCGTGCGCGCCAGACCCGCTAGAAGTGCAGCGGGTGGCCCAGCGTGGCCTCGGCGCCCTCGTGCATGATCTCGGAGAGCGTCGGGTGCGCGTGGATGGTGTGGGCCAGCTCCTCGGTGGTGATCTCCAGCTTCATCGCGACGCAGGCCTCGGCGAGCAGCTCCGTGGCGTGCGGCCCGATGATGTGGATGCCCAGCACCTCGTCGTACTTGCGGTCGGAGACGATCTTGATCATGCCGATCGACTCGTTGGAGATGGCCGACTTGGTCACGGCGCCGAAGGGGGCGATGCCCACCTTCACGTCGTAGCCGCGCTCCTTGGCCTTCTTCTCCGTGAGGCCCACGGACGCCACCTCGGGGTAGCAGTACGTGGCCGACGGGGTCAGGTCGTAGTTGATGGGCGCGGGGTTCTTCCCGGCGATGTGCTCCACCACCATCACGCACTCGGCGCTGGCCATGTGCGCCAGCATCGGCGTGGGGATGACGTCGCCAATCGCGTAGACGTTGGGCTCCGTGGTGCGGCAGAGCGTGTCGACCTTGATGAAGCCGCGGTCGGTCTGGATGCTCGTCTTGTTGAGGCCCACGTCCTCGGTGACGGGCGAGCGGCCCACCGCCGACAGGAGGATCTCCGCCTCCAGCGTCTTCGTCTCGCTGCCCACCGTCATGGTGACGCGCACGCCGTCCGCCGTGTGCTCCACCTTCTCCACCTTGGCGCCGGTGTGCACGTCGATGCCGCGGCGGCGGAAGATCTTGTCCAGCTCCTTGGAGACGTCCGCGTCCTCGATGGGGAGCAGCGCGGGCATGTACTCCACGATGGCCGTCTTGCTGCCCACGTGGTTGAACACGGAGGCGAACTCGCAGCCCACCGCGCCCGCGCCCAGGACGATGATGCTCTTGGGGATGCGGTCGATGGTCAGGATGGAGTCACTGTTCATCACCCGCTTGTGGTCCACCTGCACGTTCGGCAGGGACTTGGGCACGGAGCCCGTGGCGATGATGATGTTCTTCGTCTCCAGCGTCTGCTTGGAGCCGTCCTCCGCCGTCACCTCCACCTTGCCCTTGGCGGCGATCCGACCATGGCCCTTCACGACCGTGATCTTGTTCTTCTTCATCAGGAAGTCGATGCCGTTGGCACCCTTGGTGACGACCTTGTCCTTGTGCTTCTGGGCGTTGGCCCAGTTCACGGTGGGGTTCGCCACGTCGATGCCGAAGTCGGACGACTCCTTGATGTGGTGGAAGAGCGACGCCGTCCACAGGAGCGACTTGGTGGGGATGCATCCGCGGTGCAGACAGGTGCCACCCAGGCGCTTGTCCTTCTCGATGATGGCCGTCTTCAGCCCGAGTTGGGCCGCGCGGATGGCGCCCACATAGCCACCAGGACCCGAGCCGATGATCACCACGTCGAAAGTCTCAGCCACGCACGCCTCCGTCATTTTTGCGGATGGAACTCGCGGGCGCTGATAACCCCCGGTCCCGGTTGGAATCAAGGAGTTTGCTCGTGCGCCGCTTCCCGCTCCACACGCTTCTGTTGATGCTAGTAGCGCTGCTTGCGTTCGCGCGCCTCTATTACGTGACCCACCGCGACACGCCCGCTCCGGCCCCCGGGCAGGCGCCCACCGCGAAGCCCGTGAAGATCACCCCGCCCGACCTGGGCCCCGCCGCGTGCCGGGGCCTGGACGCCGTCCTCGCGGACCTCCTCCAGCCCGACGCGGGCACCTCCTGGGATGCCGGGACCGCCTGGAGCGATGCGCGCCGGCAGCTCGGCGACTGCCCCACCCCTCCCGCCGCCGCCTGCGCGAGGGGCCCCGCCCTGGCCTCCCGCGCGCCCCTCGTCGCCCGGGACGCCCTGCCCCGCGACCTGCTCGCCACGCTGTGCGAACGCTGCGCGCCCCAGGACAACCCGTGCGGTCTGGCCGTGACGCACGCGTTGCAGGAGGCCGCGAAGCGGGGGAATCCGGACCTCCAGGAGGCACACTGGAGCCTGGAGCATGCGGGTACGGCCCTGGGCGCGGCCTGCCATGAGCTCGCGCGCTCGGCCGTGGGACCCGCGGCCATGACGGGGACCGACGTGGAGGCGCAGGTCCTGGCGCTGGCGGAGGAGCTTTCGCCCACGTGCGCGAGGACGGGGCAGTTGCCCGCGCCGCTCCTGAACGCGGCGGCGGTGCAGCAGGGCGCGCGGGCGCCCCGGCTCGCCCAGCTCCACACCGGGGGCGCGGTGGAGGCCGCGCCCATCAAGCCGGATCAGCTGGAGGGCCCGGAGGGCACCCTCCGAGCGTTCGACCGGGACGAGCAGTCCGGGGTGAAGCTGTCGACCGCGCCGGGCGCGGAGGGGGCCCTGCGGCTGGGCTACACGCCAGCGCTGAAGTCCCTGGTGTCGTTCCGGGTGCGCGCCACGGGTCCGGGCTCGCTTCGCGCACGCATCCCCGCGCCCGACGGCGTGGGGCGGCAGGACAGCGGCGGCTTCTTCGTGGATCCCACCGTCTGCCGCTTCCACGGCACGGGCAGGTGGGAGACCTGCAAGCCCGCCGTTCCACTGCTCGACGTGGACGCAGTGAACGTCCATCCGGAGCGGCCGGGCGTGGAGCTGAAGGAGCTGGAGATCATCGGCGCCCGGTAGGACGGGCGCCATGACGCACGCGGCGCCGGAGGGACTCCGACGTCGCCCGCGTGCGTCTCAGGCGATCAGACCGCGATCGCGCGCCTGCTTGAAGATGGACGTCGCGTCCCGCTTCAGCGCCGTGGAGACGTCCTTGACGATGGCGTCCGCGGACTTGGCGACCGACAGGTAGTTGTCGAACGTGCGCGTGAGGATGAGCACGCCCGAGATGATGACGCGCTGGAGGTTGTGCTGCAGGTCCGTGCCCTCGTACACCAGCCAGGACTGCTCACAGTACCGTCGGCCCTCCGCCACCATCTGGTTCAGGTGCGCGCGCTCCGTCGCGTCCGGAACCTTCGCCTTCGGGCTGATGGACGCGATGTACAGCACGTTCGAGCCCAGCCGCTGCGTCGCCTCTTCCATCTGCGCCATGATGGCCGCGACGTCGTCCTTCGTCGGCGGGTTGTGCCACCGAGAGAACAGCACGCGGTCGATGAGTTCGGATTGGTACGTGGAAGTCACGAATCCTCCGGTGAAGCGAACGCTGAAGAAGACTGGGGGCGCCTCGTCTGGCGCGGCCCGCGCCGCACGGCGGATTCTGTACCAGGATCGCCGGAGCGGTTGAAGAGTAGCGGACACACCCCTGCACCTTTGGCGCGGCTGTGTGCCAGCCACGCTGTGAGGATGCAGTGATGTTGGACAAGTCCACCCGGGTCGCAACGGACACGTCGGGGAATCCCTGAGAGTCACTTTTGATTCAGGCGGGCGCGAGCGGCCAGCACGGCCTTCACATCCTCCAGGGTCAGGCCCAGGGGACGCACCGCGACGAGCACGTGGAAGAGCACGTCGGCGGCCTCCTCGGCGGCCCGGAGGGGGTCCGCGTCCGCGCAGGCGGTGACGAGCTCCGCGGCCTCCTCGCCCAGCTTCTTCAGGCGCAGGTTCCGGTCCGCCAGCAGGCGCCGGGTATAGCCAGGCTTCTCCCCTTCCGCCTGAGGGCCGGCGGCGCGCGAGGCCAGCGTCGCGTCCAGGTGCGCGAGCGCGTCCCAGCGGCCTTCACCGAAGCAGGTCTCCGCGCCGGTGTGGCACGCGGGGCCGGCCTTCCGCACGCGCGCGAGCACCGCGTCGCCGTCGCAGTCGGCGCGGAGCGAGATGACCTTCTGGGTGTTCCCGCTGGTGGCGCCCTTGTGCCACAGGCCGCGCGTTCGGGAGCGATAGTGCATCTCACCCGTGGCGAGCGTTCGCTCCAGCGCCTCGCGGTCCGCGTGCGCGACCATCAGGACGTCTCCGGAGCGCGCGTCCTGCGTCACCACGGTGACGAGGCCCTGGCCCTTGTCGAAGTTCAGCGCGGACAGGTCCAGCGTCATGGCCGGACTCCCGCGCCCAGCACCTCGCGCACGCGCGCCGCCAGCGCCGCGTTGGTGGCGATGCCGTCTCCGCCGAACGCCGTGCGCGCCCCCTTCCAGTCGGTGAAGACGCCGCCCGCCTCCTCGATGATGGGCTGCAGCGCCGCCGCGTCCCACGGCGACAGGCCCTCGTCCACCATGACCTCCGCGCGGCCGGTGGCGACCAGGAGGTAGCCGTAACAGTCCCCCCACGTGCGGGAGAGGGAGGCTTGACGGGACAGCTCGCGCCACGCGGCGCCCTTCGCGGGGTTCTGGAGGAAGCGCTCGTCGGTGACGAGCACCACGGCTTGGGACAGCGAGTCCTGCGCCGACACGCGCGTGGCGGAGCCGTTCCAGAAGCAGCCCAGGCCTGGAGAGGCGACGAGCAGTTCGTTCACCGCGGGGAAGTACGCGGCGCCCGCGAGGATGCGCTCGCCCTCGGCCACCGCGATGAGCGTGCCCCACAGCGGCACGCCCCGGATGAACGTCTTCGTGCCGTCGATGGGATCCAGGATCCACCGGCGCCTCGCGCCCGGCCGAGACTCGCCGAACTCCTCGCCCAGGATGCCGTCTTCCGGGAAGCGCTCCTCCAACCACTGGCGCGCGGTCCACTCGGCGGTGCGGTCCGCCACCGTCACGGGGGTTCCATCGCTCTTGGTGTCCACGGCGATGCCGCTGCGGAAGAACTCGCGCGCGACGTCACCGGCCTTGCGCGCCACGTCGGCGGCGGCCTGCATCAGATCTCTGGGGTCCACGGTCATGTCGTGCTCCGGATGGGAAGGCCGGTGTCGCGCAGCAGCGATTTCAGGGCACCCACCGTGGTGAGGCCGTCATGGAGGATGCCCGCCACCAGGGCGGCGTCCGCCGAGCCGAGGGTCAGGGCATCACGCACGTGCTCCGCGTGGCCCGCGCCTCCGGAGGCGATGACGGGGACCTCCACGGCCTCCGCCACCGCGCGGGTGAGGTCCAGATCGTACCCGGAACGCGCGCCGTCCCGGTCGATGCTGGTGAGCAACACTTCCCCCGCCCCGCGCCGGACGCACTCCTTCGCCCAGTCCACCGCGTCCAGGTTTGTGGGACGCCGGCCACCGTGCGTGTACACACGGTAGCGCTCACCCTCCCGCTTCACGTCGATGCTGGCCACCACGCACTGGGCGCCGAAGCGCTGCGCGCAGCCGGTCAGCAGCTCCGGCGTGGCCACCGCCGCGGAGTTGATGCTCACCTTGTCCGCGCCTGCCCGCAGCGCCCGCCCCACGTCCTCCACCGTGCGCACGCCTCCGCCCACGGTGAGCGGGATGAACAGGCGCTCCGCCGTGCGCCGCACCAGGTCCCACAAGGTCTCACGCTCCTCGGCGCTCGCGGAGATGTCCAGGAAGGTCATCTCGTCCGCGCCGGCGTCTTCGTAGCGCCGCGCCAGCTCCACCGGATCGCCCACATCCCTCAGGCCCTCGAACCGCACGCCCTTCACCACGCGGCCGCCCTTCACATCCAGGCAGACGATGAGTCGGCGGCGGAGCATCACGTCACCTCCAGGGAGACGCTGCCCTTCATGCTGAAGACGACACCTGAGTCCACCATCGCGTCGCGCAGCGCGAGCCCCAGCGCCTTGAAGGCCGCCTCGGTGAGGTGGTGGCTGTCCCTGCCGCGAAGCACGCGCAGGTGAAGCGTGATGCGCGAGTGCTCGCAGAAGGAGCGCATCCAGTGCTCATACAGCCGGCTCTTCAGCGGTCCTCGGTAGTAGAAGCGTCCGCCGGCATCCAGGCAGGCCTGCACCAGCGCGTCGTCCATGGGCAGGGTGCGCTCGCCATAGCGCGCCGCGGTGGCGGGGATGATGCGCTGGACAGCGGTGCCCAGGGTGATGGCCACGTCCTCCATCAGGTGGTGCCGCAGGTCACCCCGCGCGTGCAGCGTCAGGTCCAGGCCCGCGTAGCGCGCGAAGGTGGCGAGCATGTGATCAAGGAACTTGAGCCCCGTGTCCACGCGGGCCACGCCCGAGCCGCGCGCCAGTTCGACCTTGACCTGTGTCTCCTTCGTTTCCCGGACGACCGTGGTGCTCGTACTCATTCCGTGAACTCCCGCGCGACCGCGCCCGCATCCAGCCGTCCTGTGTAAAGCGCCATGCCCACCACGGCCCCGTGCGCCCCCGCCCTCGCCAGCGCGCGCAGATCCTCCAGCGTCGTCACGCCGCCGGACGCGTACAGCCGGTGCCGGCTCGTGCGGACCACCTCCGCCATCAGCGGCAGGTCCACGCCCCCCAGCTGTCCCTCCTTGTGCACCGCCGTGACGAGCAGTCCCCCCAACGGCAACGGCTCCAGCGCGGCCAGCACGTCGTGGATGTCGCGCGCGCTGCCCGACGTCCACCCCCTCGTCACGACCTCGCGCTCCTTCACGTCCGCCGCGACCACCACCCGGCCCGGGAAGCGCTCCGCGACGCCGGTGAGCCACGCGAGGTCCTCGATGGCGCGAGTGCCGACGACGACCGAGGACGCGCCGCCCGCGAGCACCGCCTCCACGCGCGCGTCATCGCGCACCCCTCCGCCGACCGTGAAGGTGAGGCCCGGGGCATGGGACATGAGCCTCGCCAGCACGTCCGCGTTGGAGCCCTTGCCGAGCGCCGCGTCCAGGTCCACGACATGGAACGTGCGGAAGCCGAGCGCGAGCCATTGCTTCAAGGCGTCCAACGGGTCGTTCACGCGGACGCGCTCCGCGTCGTAGGAGCCTCCCACGAGCTGGACGCATGCTCCCTCCCGCAGGTCGATGGCCGGGATGGCGATCATGGTGCCACCTCTTGGAGGAAGGCCTGCACGAAGCGCACGCCCGCGCTTGAGGACTTCTCCGGGTGGAATTGCACGCCCAGCACGTTTCCCCGCCGCACGGAGGCAGGGAACCGGTCGCCTTCGTGGGTCGTCCACCCCACCACCTCGCGTGGCTCCACGGCGCGGCACGCATAGCTGTGCGCGAAGTACACGGTGGGCAGCCGCGTGGCCCCCAGCGCGCGGTCCTCCTCCACGTCGTTCCATCCCATCTGCGGCACGTGTCGAGCCGACAGCCGCGTCACGCGGCCCTGGAAGTAGCCCAGCCCCTGGCCCTCCCCCTCATCGCTCTCCTCGAAGAGCAGCTGCATTCCCAGGCAGATGCCCAGGCAAGGCAGTCCCGCGTCCAACGCCTGACGCATCGCCTCGCGGCCCGGGGCGAGCCGCGCCGCCGCCGCGCCGAACGCGCCCACGCCGGGCAGCACCAGGACGTCGGTGTCCAGCGCGCGCAGCGGATCCTCCCGCACCCGCACCTCCACGCCCGACCCGGTGGCCAGCGCCTTGGAGAGGGAGTGCAGATTGCCCGCGCCATAGTCGAACAGCGTCACGCGCATCACAGCACCTCCCGGAGTGCCTTCAGCGCCGATGCCATCAGGGGCCAGGGACCACAGCCGATGCGCAGCGCATCCCCCACGCCGGTCAGTCCCTCGAAGACCCGCACGTTCACGTGGCGCTCCCGCATCGCCTCCCCCACCCACGGGGCGCCCGGCAAGGGAACGAGGAGGAAGTTCCCTTCCGACGGCAATGGCTCCAGGCCCAGGGCCCGCAGGCCTCCACGCAGACGCTCGCGGTTCTCCACCGCCTCCGCCGCGCAGGCCTCCATCCACGGGACATCGTCCATCAGCGCGGACACCGCCACGGCCTCGCCCAGCGCCGTGTGCTTGTAGGGGCCCCGGGCCTTCTCCACCTCCGCCACCAGCGCGGGGGCACCGACGGCCCAGCCCACTCGCAGGCCGGCGAGCCCGAACGCCTTGGACATGGTGCGCGTCACCAGGACGTTGGGGCGCGTCCGCGCCAGGTCCATGAAGTCCCCTCCCCGCGTGAACTCCACATAGGCCTGATCGATGAGCACCACGCCCGGGGCCTGATCCACCAGCCGCTCCACCGCCGCGCGCGAGGCCACCGTCCCGGTGGGGTTGTTCGGCGTGCAGACGTAGAAGAGCTTCGCCCTCGTGGCGAGCAGCGCGTCCACGTCCAGATCATGATCCGGCCGCAGGGGAACGGGCACCGGGTTGAGTGCGCTCAAGCGGGCGAGCAGCGGCACCATCACGAACGTCGGATCCGGATAGGCCACCACGTCCCCCGGCTCCAGGAAGGCACGCAGCGCGCAATCGATGACGTCATCCGAGCCACAGCCCGTCGTCACGCACTCGGCCCCGACGCCCGCGTACCCGGCCACGGCGCGCTTCAGGTCCGGGGCATAGCCCGCGGGGTACCTCGCGAGACGATGGAGGCCTTCCTCGCGCAACACGCGCTCCGCGGACGGCGGCGCGCCGAAGAGGTTGGTGTTGTCACTGAGGTCCACCCGGCAAGGCTTCTTCGCCGGCGAGTACAGCGGGATGTCCCGATACGTTTCGCGGAAGGGAATCACGACAGCCTCCAGGCCCGCGCCGCGGCCGCGTGGGCGAACAGGCCCTCGCTGTCCGCCAGCGTTCCTACGTCCTCCGCCATCGCCGCGGCGGCCTCGGGAGTCACCCGTTGCCAGGTGGTCCACCGATAGAAGTCCAGCACGCTCAATCCTGAGTACGCCCGGGCCAGCCCGGACGTGGGCAGCACGTGGTTCGCGCCCGTGAGGTAGTCCCCGAAGGCCACCGACGCGCGCTGCCCCACGAACACGGTGCCCGCGTTGCGCACCCGTGCCAGGTCCGCCGACGGCGTGGACGTCGCGAGCAGCAGGTGCTCCGGTGCGAAGTCCGCGACGAAGGGCCACGCCTCCTCCAGGGAGTCGATGCGCAGCACCGCCCCCCGGCTGCCCAGCGCCGAACGAATGATGTCGCCCCGCCGCGCGGTTCGGGCCTGCTGCTCCACCGCGTCCCTCACGGCCTGCGCGAGCGACGCGCCCAGGACCAACGCCACGCAGCAGGCCTCCGGGTCGTGCTCGGCCTGGGCCAGCAGCTCGCGCGCCACCGCGGCGGGACGGGCGCTCGCATCCGCCACCACGAGGATTTCACTGGGGCCCGCGGGCGCGTCGATGGCGACCGCGTCCACCACCTGGAGCTTCGCGGCGGCGACGTACGCATTGCCCGGACCGACGATGCGATCCACTCGGGGGACACGCTGCGTGCCGTAGGCCAGCGCGGCCACCGCGCCCGCTCCGCCCAGCGCGAAGACCCGGTCCGCCCCCGCCAGCGCCGCGGCCGCGAGCACGCCCGCGCTCGGCTGACCGTCCGGCCCGGGCGGAGAGCAGACGATGACTTCGCCCACGCCCGCGACCCTGGCGGGGACCACGCCCATGAGCACGCTGCTCGGGTAGGTCGCGCGGCCACCGGGTGCGTAGACGCCGACCCTGCCCAGCGGATCCGGCCGTCGGCCCACGACCACGCCTGGCTCTATCTCCACTTCCGTCGCCTGGGGCCGCTGCGCCGCATGAGCCCGAGCGATGTTGCGCGCCGCGCGAGTCAGGGCTCCGCGCACAGCCGGAGGAAGGGCCTCCAGCGCCGCGTCCCATCGCGAGCGCGGCACCTCCAGCGCGGTGAGTTCCACGCGGTCGAACTCCCGAGCGAAGTCGAAGAGGGCACGGTCGCCCTCCACTCGAACCCGAGCGATGAGTGCCTGGACGCGGGTGGCGACTTGAGAGTCCGCGTCCCCCGTGCGTGCCATCAGCTGGCGTCGCGCATCGGGAGCAAGGTCGGACAACGCGCCCTGGAACTTGAGGACCGGGGCGCTCATGCCAGCTCCCTCTCGGACCGCGTGGCACGGGGCTTCCCGCGGTCCCGTGCGCGGAGCCCTCCGGGCTCGTGAACGCGGGCTGTCATGCCCTGTTCCTTTTCGATGCACGTGATGAGGAAGCTCCGGCCGCCCCTCGACTGAAACACACAGGATTCGGGAACGCAGGCGGTCATGCCTCACCTCTCGCGGTGCACGTGACGAGGAAGCTCCGGCCCGTCTCGGACTGAAGCACACAAGACTCGTGAACACAGGCCGTCATGGCTCGCCTCGCTTGATACATGTGACAAGGAAGCTCCGACCGCCGCTTGGCTGAAACAGACAGGACTCGTGATCGCACGGGGTCATGCCGCGCTCCTCTCGGTGAACGTGGCGAGGAAGCTCCGGACGGTCTTCGGTGGGGGCACCCTGGACTCGAGGACGGGGGCGCTCATGCCATCAGCCTCTCGATGCGCGTGACGAGGATGCCCTGGCCGCCCAGGGCCTTCAGGGCATTGACCGTGCGGTAGATGGTCCGGGACGAGACCACGGCGTGCACCGCGACGAAGTTGCCTCCATCCATCACATCCACCACCGTCGGTCCGTTGAGGCCCGGCAGCACCTCGCGCACCTGCTCCAGCGAGGTCTTCGGAACGTTGGCCATGAGGTAGCGCCGCCCCCGCGCCGCGAGCACCGACCCCAGCGCCTGCGTCAGCTCCTCCAGCGCGCGCCGCGCCACCTCGCCATTGCGCGGGCACGCCACCAGCCGGGCGCTGGACTCCAGGACGGTGGCCACCTCGCGCAGGCCGTTCATCTTCAACGTCGACCCCGTGGAGGTGAGGTCCACCACGATGTCCGCGATGCCCAGGTGCGGGGCGATCTCCGCCGCGCCGCTCACCGGCACCACCGTCACCCGCTGCCCGCGCTGCTGGAAGTAGGCCTGCGTCAGCCGCGGGAAGCAGGAGGCCACCCGCACCCCGTCCTTCACGTCCTCCGCGCGGACGATGCGGCTGTCGTCGCGCGCCGCCACCACCAACCGGCAGCGGCCGAACTCCAGGTCCATCAACGACTCCAGCTCGCGCCCCGCCTCGCTCACCAGGTCCCACCCGGTGACGCCGGCCTGCGCCGCGCCATCCGCGACGAACTCCGGGATGTCCTGGGCGCGGACGAAGATGGCCTCGAACTCGCCGCCCAGCGACGCGGTCAGTGCCCGCTCGCCGCGCGCGCGCACCTCCAGGCCCGCGTCGTTGAACAGTTCGCGCACTTCCTCGGACAGACGTCCTTTGTTCGGCAGGGCAATCTTCAACATGGGGGGGCTCGAGGGACTGCGGTGGCGGAAACGAAAAAAGGCCCGTCCTGGGGGGACGGGCCTTCGGTCACTGCGGGCATCTGCCGGAAGTGGGTGCGTTCTAGTGCGTCACCCAGGCATGCGCGCGGCGATCGGTCCCGTCATGGGCCGGCCGATGATGCGCATGGTGGTGATGCAGACAGGAGGAACGCACGACCCTAGGGTTAACGACAGGCCCCCCCGGCGTCAAGTCACCCCCAGTCGCACCCTGTCTTGAGGCTTGCAAACCCGCGCATGCTTGAGCACAAGCGGCGCATGGCGACCTCCGACGTTCTCGTGGTGGGCGGTGGCGTGATGGGCTGCGGCATCGCGCTGCGGTTGCGGCAGGCCGGTGCGCGCGTGACCGTGCTGGAGCGCTCCATCCCCGGCGCCGAAGCCTCCAGCGCCGCGGGCGGAATCCTCGCCCCGCAGTGGGAGTCCGACGGCCCCGGCCCCTTCTTCGAGCTGTGCCTGCGAAGCCGCGCCCTCTATGGCGCCTTCGCCTCCGAGCTGCGTGAGCTGTCCGGCGTGGACATCGCCTACCGGCCCTGCGGCCTCCTGCGCGTCGCATTCGACGAAGCGGATCTCCACCACGTGGAGTCCACCGTGGCCTGGCAGCACGCCTTGGGGCTGCGCGCGGAGCTGCTGGACGGCAAGGCCGCGCGCGAGTTGGAGCCCCACCTGACACCGCGGGCCCAGGGCGCCGCGCACTTCCCGGATGATCATCAGGTCGACAACCGGCTGCTCGTGCGCGCGCTCACCATGGCCGCCGCGCGCGTGGGCGCGGTGTTCAAGAGTGGATACGTGCGCGGCGTGGTGCACGAGCAAGGCCGCGCCGTGGGCGTGGACCTGGACGGAGAGGTGCTGCGCGCCGACGCGGTGGTCCTGGCGGCGGGCTCGTGGTCGTCCCTGGTCCAGGGCGCGGGCGTGTCGGCGCAGGCGGTGCGCCCGGCGCGCGGACAGATGGTGCAGTTGCAGACGCGCCTGCCCCTGCTGGAGCGTGTCGTCACCTCCGCCAAGGGTTACCTGGTGCCGCGCGCGGACGGGCGGATCATCGCGGGCAGCACCATGGAGCACGTGGGCTTCGACAAGCAGGTCACGGCGGCGGGGCTCGCGCGGATCCTCGACATGGCGCTGGAGCTGTGCCCCGACCTGGGGAGCGCACCGGTGACGGAGACGTGGGCCGGCTTCCGGCCGTGGACCCAGGACGCGCTGCCGTACATCGGCGAGGGCCCCATGCCCGGCCTCTTCCTGGCCACGGGCCACTTCCGCAATGGCATCCTCCTCGCCCCCATCACCGCGAAGCTGCTCGCACAGGCCGTGTTGGGAGAGAAGCCCTCCGTGGACCTCGCCCCGTTCCGCTACGACCGCGGGACAATTGCGCACGGCTGAAGCGCCGCCCACCCGCCCTACCTCCGACGGTGGGGAATGCGGACAGAACGGGAGAAGTTTTCCTGGAAGCCAGGGCTCGCACCCCACCCTGGATGGCAGGGAGGCGAGGGGGTGATGATTTCTCGCACTCGTTCGCCTTTAATCCCTGGAAACCTCTAGAATCTTCCGCCGTGGAAGCCATCCCCCCCGCCCCGCCCAGAATCCTGATCGTCGACGACGACGATTCCGTTCGCGACGTCATCTCCGTGCTCCTCCGCGAGGAGGGCTACAACTGCGTCGCCGCCAATGGCGCCGAGATGGCGCTCGACATCGCGGGTGAAGAAGAGACGCCGCTCGTCATCAGCGACATGAAGATGCCGGGCCGCGACGGGTTGTGGCTCCTGGAGAACCTGCGGGAGCGGCTGCCGGACACGTCGGTCATCATGCTCACCGGCTACGGCGACACCGAGTCCGCCGTGGACTGTCTGCGCCGGGGCGCGGTGGACTATCTGCTCAAGCCACCCAAGCTCACCGACCTGATCCGCGCCATCGAGCGCGCGCTCGCCAAGCGGCGCATCGAGATGGCGCGCAAGCGCTACCAGAAGAAGCTCGAGGGCAAGGTGCGCGACCGCACCGCCGAGCTGCGCAGCGCGCTGCACAACATCGCCAACACGTACCAGAACACGCTGCTGGCGCTGGTGGCGGCCCTGGACGCGCGCGAGCACGAGACGAGCGACCACTCGCAGCGCGTGGTCAGCTACACGAGCGCCATCGCCAGCCGGATGGGCATCCGCGGCAAGGAGATGGAGGAGATTGGCCGCGGGGCGCTCCTGCACGACATCGGGAAGATTGGCGTGCCGGACGCGGTGCTGCTCAAGCCCGGCAAGCTCACCCCCGACGAGTGGCTGGAGATGCGGCGTCATCCGGAGATCGGCTTCCAGATGATCCAGAACATCCCCTTCCTCTCCACGCCGGCGGACATCGTCCTGTCGCACCAGGAGCGGTTCGACGGCGCGGGCTACCCCCGCAACCTCCAGCGCAATGAGATCCACATCGGCGCGCGCATCTTCGCGGTGGCGGACACGCTGGACGCGATGACGAGCGACCGGCCGTACCGCAAGGGCACGACGTTCGCGAACGCCATCCAGGAGATCAAACGCTGCGCCAACACCCAGTTCGATCCGGACGTGGTGAAGGCGTTCCTGGACATCGGCGAGGAGGGCCTGATCCGCATCAAGAAGGAGATGGCCGAGAAGAAGCTCAACCCCATGCAGGCCGCCGCCGACGCCGCCGAGGCCGAATCCGAGCTGGCCCGGCTGACCGAATTGGACGACGAGACGGACTCGCCGCCCGTGGGCACGACCGCCAGCGCATCCGCGCCCCACGGCGCGCCGCCGGTCGCCATCCGTTCAGCGTCGGGCACCGAGGGCTGAGCCCCGGCCGGGGAGCGATGTGCGCTCCCACGCGGGTTGTTATCCATGAAGGCGGAAGGCTCCGTCATGACCGCCCCCCTGCCTGCTCCTGATCCGCTCGCTCCGCCGCTCGCTGACGCGCAGGGGCGGCGCATGACCTACCTGCGGCTGAGCATCACGGACCGTTGCAACTTCCGCTGCTCCTACTGCTCGCCGGCCTCATGGGGCGGCAAGAAGGACCTGCTGGACGCGGGGGAGTTCGAGCGCATCGTCTCCGTCTTCGCGCGCATGGGCATCCGCCGCGTGCGCCTGACGGGGGGCGAGCCGCTCGCCCGGCCGGACATCCTCGACATCGCCCGGAAGCTGGGCGCCGTTCACGGCGTGGAGCACCTGGCCATCACCACCAACGCCAGCCGCCTGGAGCCCCTGGCCGTGCCGCTGCGCGAGGCGGGCGTCACCCAGCTCAACCTGAGCCTGGACACGCTCTCCCCGGAGACCTTCCGCCGCATCTCCAAGCAGGGCGACTTCGCTGCGGTGCTGCGCGGCATCGACGCGGCGGCGGGCGCGGGCTTCCAGTCGCTGAAGCTCAACGTCGTGGTGCTCCGCGGCATCAACGACGCGGAGGTGCCCGCGCTGGTGTCCTTCGCGCACGCGCGCGGCATCACCCCGCGCTTCATCGAGCTGATGCCCTTTGGCCAGGGCACGCCCGTCCCCACCGCGGAGCTGCTGGAGCGCCTGGCGGCCACCGGATGGGTGCTGACAGAGGAGCCGCCGGAGAGCGCCGCCTCGCCGACCTCCGGGCCCGCGCGCTACTGGCGCACGGACAGCGGGCGGGTGGGCTTCATCTCCCCGCTGACGCAGAACTTCTGCGGCGGGTGCAACCGGGTGCGGGTGGCGTCCAATGGAGACCTGCGCAGCTGCCTGGGAGGCAGGGCGCAGGCGCCGTTGCACCAGCTCATCCGGGGCGGGGCCACCGACGCGGAGCTGGCCCTGGCCGTGCGCCGCGCGCTGGGGGACAAGCCGGAGGGGCACCGTTTCACGGAGGCCGGAAACGGCGCCACGCTCCTGCCCATGATGGGCATTGGCGGCTGAGGACTACTTCACCAGCCGGAGGTTGACGGGGTAGCGGTAGATCTGGCCCTCGTTCGCCTTGATGCCGCCGATGATGCTGAACACCAGCGACGTCACCGCGACGAGCGGCATCAGGATGAGGCCCACGCCCACGCACATCAGGATGCCAGAGACGACCATCGCGATCAGCGAGGTGATCTGGAAGTTGAGCGACTCCACCGCGTTGCCGCGGACGAAGGAGGACTCCTTGCCCTTGGTCAGCATCAGGAAGAGCGGCACCGCCCAGCCCAGGAAGCCCGCGCCCACCACGAGGCCGGCGATGGCGCCCAGGTGGGCCATCATCCCCATCATCCGTTCATCCGAACTCGCCGTGGGCGAGCCCGTGATGAACGAGCCGAACTGCTGATCCTCGCGCTGCTGGGGGTCCATGTCCATGAGAGCCCTTCCGGGAGTCAAAGGGAGCGCGACAGGGCGCGCCCCGATGGCACGCACCATGGCACGCCGTGTCGGGGGCTGTCATCCAGTGGACAGGGGCCGCGCCAGGAGGCCCCCGCCCGCCGGCTGGCTTCAGCGGTACAGCTCGCTGCCAGCCTTCTTGAATTCCTCGCTCTTCTCTTTCATCCCCTGCTCCAGCGCCTGCGTTTCGTTGACGCCCACCTTGTCGGCGTACTCGCGCACGTCCTGGGTGATCTTCATGGAGCAGAAGTGCGGGCCGCACATGGAGCAGAAGTGCGCGACCTTGGCGCCTTCGGCGGGGAGCGTCTCGTCGTGGAAGGCGCGGGCGCGCTCGGGGTCGAGCGACAGGTTGAACTGATCCTCCCAGCGGAACTCGAAGCGGGCCTTGGACAGGGCGTTGTCGCGCGCCTGGGCGCCCGGGTGGCCCTTGGCGAGGTCCGCGGCGTGCGCGGCGATCTTGTACGTGATGACGCCTTCCTTCACGTCATCGCGGTCGGGCAGGCCCAGGTGCTCCTTGGGCGTCACATAGCAGAGCATCGCCGTACCGAACCAGCCGATCATCGCCGCGCCGATGCCGCTGGTGAAGTGGTCGTAGCCGGGCGCGATGTCCGTGGTGAGAGGCCCCAGCGTGTAGAAGGGCGCCTCGTGGCACACGGCGAGCTGCTTGGTCATGTTCTCCTGGATGAGGTGCATGGGGACGTGACCGGGGCCTTCGATCATCACCTGCACGTCGTGCTTCCAGGCCACCTTCGTGAGCTCGCCCAGCGTCTCCAGCTCGCCGAACTGCGCGGCGTCGTTGGCGTCGGCGATGGAGCCGGGGCGCAGGCCGTCACCCAGGCTGAAGCTGACGTCGTACGCCTTCATGATCTCGCAGATCTCCTCGAAGTGCGTGTAGAGGAAGTTCTCCTGGTGGTGGGCGAGGCACCACTTGGCGAGGATGGAGCCGCCGCGGCTGACGATGCCGGTGAGGCGCCTGGCGGTGAGCGGGACGTACTGGAGGCGCACGCCGGCGTGGATGGTGAAGTAGTCCACGCCCTGCTCGGCCTGCTCGATAAGGGTGTCGCGGAAGATGGCCCAGGTGAGCTCCTCCGCCTTGCCGTTGACCTTCTCAAGTGCCTGGTAGATGGGCACGGTGCCGATGGGGACGGGCGCGTTGCGGAGGATCCACTCGCGCGTCTCGTGGATGTTGCGGCCGGTGGACAGGTCCATGACGGTGTCCGCGCCCCAGCGGATGGACCAGACCATCTTCTCCACCTCCTCCTCGATGGAGGACGTGACGGCGGAGTTGCCGATGTTGGCGTTGATCTTCACCAGGAAGTTGCGGCCGATGATCATCGGCTCCAGCTCCGGGTGGTTGATGTTGGCGGGGATGATGGCCCGGCCGCGGGCGATCTCCTCGCGCACGAACTCCGGTGTGATCACGCGCGGGATGGCGGCGCCCCAGGAGTGGCCGGGGTGCTGGGCGGCGAGGGACGCGTCCAGCTTCTGGTTCTCACGCACGGCGACGTACTCCATCTCCGGCGTGATGATGCCCTTGCGGGCGTAGTGCATCTGGCTGACGTTGCCGCCCGCCTTCGCGACGCGGGGCTTGCGGATGTGGTTGAAGCGCAGGCCGGCGAGGCGCGGATCGGCTTCACGGGCGCGGCCGTATTCGGAGGTGATGCCCGCCAGTTCCTCCGTGTCGTTCCGGGAGCGGATCCAGTTCTCGCGCAGCGCGGGCAGGCCGCGACGCAGGTCGATGTCCGCGGCCGGGTCCGTGTAGGGGCCGCTGGAGTCGTAGACGTGGACGGGGGGGTTGGCCGTCTCGGGGCCCGCGTGGCCGTGGTGGCGCGTGGGCGTCTGGGAGATTTCGCGCAGGGGGACGCGGATGTCGGGGTACAGGGACCCCGGCACATGGACCTTGCGCGAGGCGGGAAGCGGGCCGCGGCTGATCCCCTCCAGTACCTTCCCGTCGACCTTCAGGCTCTTGGACGCTCCACTCATCGGACGACTCCTCGTGAGAACGGACGGGAGTCGGGACGGGCCAGGAGCACCCACACCGCTTCCCTCCGCCGGTACTAACCGGTTCAGGTTCAAAGGGTCGGGCGCGGCCACGCGTCCGTCTCAGCCCCCTTCCGGAGGCGCCCCTAGCGAATGGGGAGCGGTGTAGCGCAGGGGGGAGCGGGCTTCAACCCGCGCGCGCAGTGGACCCAGGCCAGTGGACGCGTGACGGCCCTGCGGGGAGGGACGAAGGACCCGCCAAGGACCTCATGCTCGCGCTCCGACTGGGCGATGCGAGCGTTCTCCGATGGCGTACGGCTATGCTCATCACCAGCCGGTCGGGGACAATGCTCGGAAGGCAACGATGGAGCGCGCAGCCAGATGCGAAGAGATAGTCAAACGCCCGTGCATGGCCTGGTTCGACGACCTCGGCACGGCAAGGCCAACAGGCCTACTCTCATGCAACACATGCATGCATCGACCCTGGGAGTCGTCTGCCTTCTTCTGTTCGCTACGAGCGCGCGTGGCCAATCGCTCTGGATGACCGAGCATCTTGCCAACAATTGCGAATACGAAGCGGCCTTGGCGAGCTGGTCCATGGCACCGGCCGATGTGCGCGGTTCGTTTGACAGCCGGCTTCTCAAAGCAAGGATCCTGATTCAGCTCGATCGCGGCGCGGATGCGGTTTCCGAACTCTCGACGCTGCGAAAAGAGGCATCGGAGAAGCGCATGGCTGAAATCCTGCTGGCGCTCGGGCTGGCACAGAGTTCGGCTCGGATGTTTCGTTCAGCTGAGACCACGCTGCGCGCCGCGCGAGAGAAAGGGGCGGACACTGATTTGGTGGATGCCGCGATTGCGGAGGTGTGGCTTTCCAGCGGGCGGAAGGGGGAGGCGGAAGCGCTCCTGCGCCAGGTCTTGCGCCGTGCTCCCGACATGGCGGGACCCATGCTGAACCTCGCCGCGCTCAGGGCGGCAGAAGGAAACGTCACGGAGGCTGCCGCGTTGATTCGGTTTGCCTGGGCTTTGGGCTATCAGAACCCGACGGAACTTCGCAAAGCGCCAGAGTTTGAGCGAGTGCGTGCGCTCGGCCTGATCAACGACCTGATCTCAACACCCTCCAGGCGGTGTCGAATCTACTGAATCGCGGGTGTGCCGCACCGGTGCGTCCGAGATCCGATACGCTTCCGAACATGCTCAGGCATCGTTCAGGCGGTTGGTTCTTCGTCACAGGACTCCTCGTGGGAGGACTGCTCACCTATGGCTTCTTCTATGGAGTGGAGGCGCTCTTCTGGGGACAGCCTGTCGCCGTGAGGTTGCGTTCGGACCGCGCGTTGTCCCAGTTCTCGTCTCGCCCGGACGCGAGCCGCCCAAGTGAGCGATTAGGCGGACTCCAGGCGGGAACGCAGGGCCTTCTCTGGTCGCAGGGCTCGGTCCGTAGACTCCGTATCGAGTCCCAGTGGGTTGAACCCGGACAGCCCAAAGACATGGACTTCCTCCCGAAATGAACTGTGATTGACAATAGTTTCCGTCACCCTGACAGGGGGCTTGATTCACGCGAGCACTGGGATTGACCGGGGTGTCCTTGCTCTAACTCGGCTCGGTTCGAAGGGCAGGCACCGGAACCTTCCGGGTCGCCAAAGCCCCGCGCAGCACCTTCTCCGTCCACTCGAGTTCCTCCTGGGAGAGATCCATCCCCAGAAGCTCGGTTCCCTGGTCGTGATCAATGACAATGCCCCGGCCTCGTCGGGAGACATCGGTCCTTGCGTCTCGCAGGTCGATGTCCTGGATGCGCGAGGCCGGGAGCCGCAGGACCTTCCTCCTCCGCCACGGTCCGTGGTGTGTCAACTCAAGGCCCCGAGACGACACGTTGAGGGTACAGCCGCTGGTGGCCACCCAGGCTACGCGCCACAGCATGAGGGCGCCGCA
Organism: Corallococcus silvisoli; assembly: GCF_009909145.1. Taxonomy (NCBI): domain Bacteria; kingdom Pseudomonadati; phylum Myxococcota; class Myxococcia; order Myxococcales; family Myxococcaceae; genus Corallococcus; species Corallococcus silvisoli. The sequence goes on along the minus strand of NZ_JAAAPJ010000012.1, from coordinate 84,157 downwards.
GCTGACGAAGATGGCCGTGGCAATCAACGGCACCGTCGAGAAGAACCATTGGGGGCCGAACGCGCGCCGCAACTGCACCCCCAGGAAGAGGGGCCCACCCAGGCCGATGAGCACGGCGAAGGCGCCCTGCCCCGCGTAGGTGGGCTGCCATCCGCACGGGGGCAGCTCCACCGTCAAGCCCCGAGCCCCCTGGGTAAAGCGGATGTCGCTGCCGTAAGGCAGATCCGGGATGCCTTTCTCCGTGAGCGGCGCCTCCTCCAGGCGCGCGGTCACGGCGCGGCTGTGCCCCCCTTCCACGCTCAGCCCCAGCCCGAGGAACCGTGAGACAGCCTGCGCAAGCTCCAAGGCCTCCTCCCGATCATCGCTGTGGGACAGGACGACGACCGTCGTGGGCGACTTCAGCGCCACGGAATAGACCTTCTCGAAGAGCGGGCCATCCGTGGCGGGCGACCGACCGCGCATGACGAGTGCCACCGACGTGAAGGGCTCCAGGGGCTGCGTCTGCCCGCCCAGCTCCCTGTAACCGGTGCGGCGCCACAGGGTGCGTGTCTCCAGGTTCAGCAACACCTTCCACCGAGAACCCAGATGGTGAGCAGCCGCGACGCCCAGAGCCAGCATCAGGAACCAGAGCTGCCAGTCGCCGGAGAGAAAGCCCGTCACCCAAGAGATCAACGGGAACGCCACGGCCGCCAGGAGCGCCCCCCTCGACAGCCACCCATCGATGGAGCGGACCTCGTGCTCGATGGTCAGGAAGGGGCCTGAGATGGACCAACGGTGGGATCCGCAGCGCATTCCCCGCAGGTTAAAGCCCCAAGGCCTACGGCGAAAGCTCGGAGGGCGAAGGACGCCCATGCACGACAAGTCACTCAGCATGGACGGCCTCCGGCTCACACCTTCACGGTCTTCACCAGGAGCAGCTCGCGCACCCGCGTCCCTGTGAGCGCGAATACCGCGATTCAGCGCTTGGAGTCCTTTTAGATTTGAGGAGGGACGCGAAGAGTGTCGCGCTGATGGTCATCCCCTCGCCGGAGGCGGATGATCAGCCAGATGATTCCTCCAACCCCGCCAACAACCCAGAGGACAAACCACCAACTGATGCTGGCGGGCATCAAACCGACAATGTGCGACGGCTCGCGAAAGTAATCCAAGAAATCTTCCAGCATTGCGTCCCTCCTGCTTACACTTTCACGGTTTTCACCAGCGGCAGTTCGCGCGCGCGGGTCCCCGTGAGCGCGAACACGGCGTTGGCCAGGGCCGGCGCCACCGGGGGCACACCGGGCTCGCCGATGCCTCCGGGGCGTCCGTCGCTGGGGATGATGTCGACGTGGATCTTCCGAGGTGCCTCCGCGATCCGCGCCAGCCGGTAGTCCCGGAAGTTGCTCTCCACCGTGGCGCCGTCCTTCATCGTGATGGCACCGTAGAGCCCCAGGCTCAGGCCGAACACCACCGCACCTTCCATCTGCGCACGCACGCGCTCCAGGTTCACGATGGTGCCCGCATCCGCGACGATCCAGGCCTCGTCCACCCGGATGCGCTCGCTCGCGTCCTTCACCACCGACACCACCACCGCCACGTACGTCAGGAAGCTGCGGTGCGCCGCCAGTCCCAGCGCCCTTCCCTGCTGCTTGCGCTCGTCCCAGCGCGCGAGCCCCGTCACCCTCTCAATCACCCGCCGCAGCCGCGCCGTATCCACCGGGTGCTCGTCCAGTGACTGCCCATAGTTCGGCACCTTCGCCACGCCCAGGTCCTTCGGCGTCACGATCCGCGACGGCCCCAGCACCTCCAGCAACGTGTCACGCGGATCCGTTCCCCGCTCGTGCGCCAGCTCGTCGATGAAGCTCTGCACCGCGAACGCGTGGTAGATGTTCGCCACGGAGCGCAGCCAGCCGATGCGCGTGTGCGCTCGCGCCTCGCAGTTCTCCATCCGGATGTCCGGGATCGCCAGCGGCAGGTCCGTGATGCCCTGCCCCATCTCTCCGTCTCCCGCGAAGGTCGCGTCCGCGAACGTCGAGCCAATGGGCGGGAACGCGATGCGCTGGTGCCACGCCACGACCTTGCCCTGCTCATCCAGGCCCGCCTCCAATCGCTGCGCGCTCGTGGAGTGGTAGTAGTCGTGGCGCACGTCGTCCTCGCGCGTCCACTGCAACCGCACCGGCGCCCCCACCGCCTTCGCCACCAGCGCCGCCTCCACCACGTAGTCCGGCTTTGACTTGCGGCCGAACCCGCCCCCCAGCAGCGTCACGTGCACCGTCACCTTCGACGGGTCCATGCCCAGCGCCTTCGCCACCTCGCTGCGCGCCGCCTGCGGGTTCTGCGTCGTCGCCCACACCTCGCAGGTGCCGTTCTCCACCCTCGCCACCGCCGCGGGCGGCTCCATCGGCGCGTGCGCCAGGTGCGGCGTGGTGTAGGTCGCCTGAACCCGCTTCGCCGCCTTCGCCAGCGCGCCCTCCGCGTCACCGACGTTGCGCACTACCTTGCCCGGCTTGCCGATCACCTCCAGCAACTGCTCGCGGTACGCCGCCGAGTCGTAGCTCGCGTTGTCCCCGCCCTCCCACGTCACCTCCAGCGCCGCGCGGCCTCTCATCGCCGCCCAGGTGTGGTCCGCCACCACCGCCAGCCCGCCCAGCGGCTGGAACAGGAAGGGCTTCGTCGCGGCCGGCAACTCCACCACCTGCCGCACCCCCGGCACCGCCAACGCCTTCGTCGCGTCGTAGCGGGCGACCCGGCCCCCCGCGACGGGCGGACGCGCGATGACCGCCGTGCGCATCCCCGGCAACACCACGTCCGCGCCAAACACCGCGCGCCCCGTCACGATGTCCGGCCCGTCCAGCAGCGGCAGCTCCTTGCCCAGATGCTTCAGCTCGCTCCGGGGCCGCAGCGTCACCGCGTCCTTCTTCGGCACCTTCAGCTTCGCCGCGTCGGAGGCCAGCTCTCCGAACTTCAACACCCGCGAGCCCCCCTTGTGGAACACCGCGTGGTCGCGCGCCTCACACTCCGCCGGATCCACCTTCCAGCGCTTCGCCGCCACCGCCACCAACATCGTGCGCGCTGTCGCTCCCGCGTAGCGCAGGTCATCGAAGATCTTCCGCACGCTGCTGGAGCCGTCCGTGTTCTGGTCTCCGTAGGCCGCGTCGCCGTCACCCTGGACGACCTTCACGTGGGCCATGTCCGCGCCCAGCTCGTCCGCGATCAGCACCGGCAGCGAGCTGCGCACGCCCTGCCCCATCTCCGAACGGTGACAGACGATCGTCACCACCCCGTCCGGTGCCACGTGCACGAAGACGTTCGCCCGCAGGCCCTCCGTGGGTACCGCGGGCAGCGACGTGGGCATGGGCGCAGCATGCGCTCTCGCGGGCAGCACCACTTCCAGGCCCAGGCCCGCCGCCACCAGCCCCATTCCTTCAAGCACCGAACGGCGCGACAGACGGATGCGGATGTCTTCCATGGTCGGCGTCCTCACTCGGTCGGCAGTCCCGCCGCCTTCTTCACGGCGGCGCGGATGCGCGTGTACGTCCCGCAGCGGCACAGGTTGCCCGCCAGCGACTGATCGATCTCCGCGTCGGTGGGCTTCGGCTTCTTCGCCAGCAACGCCGCCGCCGTCATGAGCTGCCCCGCCTGACAGAAGCCACACTGTGGCACCGCCAGCTCCACCCATGCCTTCTGCAAGGGGTGCGAGCCATCCGGCGACAGCCCCTCGATGGTCATCACCTCGCGGCCCTCCGCCCGGCGCACCGGCGTCACGCAGGAGCGCACCGCCGCCCCGTCGATGTGCACCACGCACGCGCCGCAGAGCGCCTGGCCACAGCCATACTTCGTCCCCGTCAACGTCAAGACGTCGCGCAGCGCCCAGAGCAGCGGCATCTCCGGATCCACGTCGAGCTCGTGCTCGGTTCCATTCACTCGCACCCGGATGCTCACGGTCGGCTCTCCTCGCGCGGGCACTCCGCGCCGTCCTTCACCCACGCTGCCACCAGGGCCCCGAACTCCGCCTGCGTTCCCGGCGCCGGAACCCGGTCCGCTCCGGGCTTCCAACCCCATCCCACCAGCTCGTCATGCGCGGAGTGCTCCACCAGCTGCGCCAGACTCCTGCCCCCGTTGCGCGCCGGATCCTTCAGCTGCTCGCACAACGCACGGGGCGTTCGCCCCTGCCACGCCATCACCCGGGGCGCCAGATGCCACTGGGGCGCACCGGGGACCCGCGCCAGCTGTGCGTTGCGGTCTTGATGACACGACGTGCACTCCAGGCCCGGCACGCCCTGGTCGCTGGGGCCTCGCGCCACCGGCGGGTCGTGCACCTGGAAGGCGTCTCCCTGCAGCGGGCTGTCTCCCGCGGGATGGCAGTTGACGCACCGGGGATGCAGCATCACCCGGCTCGCCTCCAGGAACAGCGCGCGCGAGCGCTCCTTCTTGTCCTCGATGGAGGCGAAGACCGCCGGAGCACGGAGCGCCTGCGGCTCCACGGCGGGCAACGGCTCCGCGACCGCGTGTCTCGCGCGGCCTCCACATCCCGCGCTGAACATGAGCGCCAGCGTCACCCCCGCCGCACCCGCGCCCAGCACGGCTCCCAGTGCCTTCAAGCGAAGACTCATCGTGCCCCGTCCATCCCTTCGGCCAGAGGTCGCGCCCGCCTCACACGCAGCGTCGCGGGCCGGACAGGCCATGCTGCCCCAGGCCGCCCCTCCCGGAGCCTGACAAAAAGCCGCATGGCCCGTGAAGCGTTTCTTCAGGATGGGACGAAAAGCCGAAGACGCCCCCTCACCCTCCAAAGCGCGGAGTCCTTCGTGAAACCTCCACGTTCGCGCTCGACGGCGAGCGGGCTACCTGCCAGGGCCTCGGAGAGCTTCCTGTCCAAGGCCGCGACGGTGCGCGGGCTCCAGCCTCGAACGGACCGCGTGAAAGCGCGGCGGGAGGAAGGCCCGCTGTGTCTTGCTGACACGGACCTCCGGCGGGATTGACGGAATGTCTTTCGAGGCGGACACGGGCGCCGCGCAAGTGCGCGGAATCGCATGCAAGGAGCGTTGGAACGGCGTGTGTATTGGAGGACGCGCAAGGAGATTGCCCGCCATGCGCCAGAGCCCCGCGTCGTCCGTGTTCTCCCTCACCCGCCTCTTCGTCGAGCAGAGCGCCCGCTGGAAGCTGCGCGAGGAGGTCATCGCTTTCATCCTCGAGTTCGGCACCCCCGCACGCGCTTGCGGCGCCACCCACATCACCGTGCACGAGCGCGACCTGCCCTGGAGCCTGCGGGATTCATCGCTCGCGCGGCAGGCGCGCGGGTGGATCCTCATCCTCAATGACGAGGATCGCCTCCTCACCTGCTACCGCCGCCAGGACGCCTCGCGCTTCCTTCGGCAGAAGCCCAAGCGCCGTCCCGCCGGAGTGCTCCGGGGCCGCGAGGACTTCCTGCGTGGGCTCCAGTTCGCTCCGGCTTGATTCAGTCGAGCCCTGCCTTGCCCACGGCCCAGTAGGCCTTCACCTTGGGCGTGGCGCGCTCGCCGTCGCCGCGCAGCTGCTTCCTCAGGGCCTGGATGGACTGCGCGCGGCCCGTCATCACCAGCGTCGCGCCCGGTCTGGCCTTCAAGGCCTCCTTCAGGCGTTCGTGGACCTGCGCCAGGTGGGCATCCGCCGCGGTGCGCTCCACGTCCCGGCCCTCGAAGCCCAGCTCACGCAGCGCGGGGGCGCACGCGTCGCGGCTCGATACCTCGAAGACGGGCGTGACGTCCCGCTTCGCTCCGGTCCGGAAAGCGTGCGCCACCGCGAACGACGTTTCGTCACCGAAGAGGACCACCGGCGCGTCGCCTGCCTCCAGTGACACCGAGCGCCGGGGCCCGAAGAACTGCACCGCGTCACCGACCCGCGCGTCGCGGCCCCACTTCGCTCCCGGGCTGTCGCCATGCAGGTACACGAGGAAGGCCGTCGCCCCGCGGGCTTCGTCCCACGACAGCGGGGTGTACGTGCGCATGCCCAGGCCCGGCAGGTACACCTGGACCTTGTCTCCCGGCGACCACCCCTGGCCGCGCAAGGCAGGACCTTCACAGTCGATTTGACGGAAGGCGCGCGACACCTCGCGCACCTGCGTCACCCGGGCGTCGTGGAAGAGAAAGCGCCCCAGCAGATTTCCCAGCATGACCTTCGCGGATGCCATGGGTCCCTCCGTTCAGGCGTTCATACCCCTGCCCTGTCACCGTGACACATGAAGTTGCGTGAAGTGTCGCGGGGAGGCGGTGGAGCGTGGCCACGGGGGCGAAGCCGTCGGACGGCCAGACAGCCGGGCGCCACCGCTTCGCCGGCCCACCCCATTGGACCCGAAGACACATCTTCAGGGGTGGACCCCCATGAAAGGAACGCGGACATGAGCCCCTGGAACACCCGGGCGCGCTGGCTTCGAATCGGCGGCGTGACCGCCATCGCCTTCCTGTCAGCCACCAGCTGCGCAATGGGTCCCGAGGAATACGGGCCGCAAGTGACTTCGACGGCCGCCCCCCTGGGCCAAACCTCCTCCATCGCTGACTTCCGGGAGACGCTGTCTCCCTACGGTACGTGGATCAACGTGCCGGACGCCGGCTGGGTCTGGCGCCCCAACCCCGACATCGTCGGCCCGGACTTCGTTCCCTACTCCACCGGAGGCCAGTGGGTCTCCAGCGATTGGGGATGGACGTTCGAGAGCCAATGGAACTGGGGCTGGGCGCCCTTCCACTACGGCCGGTGGTTCATCTCGCCGAACGTGGGCTGGGTGTGGTGGCCTGACACCGAGTGGGCCCCCGCCTGGGTGGACTGGCGGTGGGGCGGCGGCTTCGTCGGCTGGCAGCCCCTGGGGCCTCCTGGCATCAGCGTGGGCATTGGCTTGGGCGCCGGCATCGGCATCGGCCTGGGGTGGACCTTCGTGAGCGCGGGCGACTTCGTGCGACCCGACGTGTGGCGCCATCGCCTTCCTCCCAACCGGGTCCCCCAGGTGTATCGGCAGACGCAGCCAGTGGGTGAGCGCGTGGCGGCTCGCAATGGCCACTGGAACCGAGGCCCCGAGCCGCAGCAGGTCGCACGCGTGACGGGTCATCCCGTGCCGCAAGCGAGGCCGATGACGCCGCCCACGGCGCACCCGCCGCGCGCTCGCACCGGAACTCCCGTGGCGCCTGCACGACCCGTGGCGCCTGCGCGGCCCGTGGCGCCTGCGCGGCCCGTGGCGCCCGCGCCTCAGCGCGCGCCCGCCGCGCCGCGCGAGGAGCCAGCGGCCCGCCCCTCAACCGTGCCGGCCGAGCCGCATGAACCGGTCGCTCCGAGGACTGAACCCGCGGAGCCCCATGAAACCCATGAGCCCGCCCCACCGCACGAGGCCCCGTCTCATCCCGAAGGCGGGCATCCTGAAGGCGGGCATCCTGAAGGCGGGCACTCCGGCGGCGGTTCACACCACGGTCATTGACGTCGACGTCTCATGATTTCAGGGGACGGGCGCGCTGATACCCGGCGCGCCCGTTCCGCTGTATGAGTGACGTCACATGAGACCGACCCTGGCGCTCCTCAGCCTCATCCTGCTCGCATCGCCGGCCTGCACTCACGGAACCAACGCCCAGGTCCCACCCGCGAACCTGGACCTCGACGAGCGCAGCCGCTTGCTCGCGAAGCGACTCCTCATCGCGGACGGCCACATCGACGTGCCCTACCGCCTCCATGAAACGCTGGGGCCCGACGGGACGCCGACCGAGGACATCTCTCAGCGCACCTCGGGGGGCGACTTCGACCATCCGCGCGCCGTGGAGGGCGGGCTCGACGTGGCCTTCATGTCCATCTACATCCCCTCGGAGCTCCAGAAGTCGGGCGGGGCCAAGGCGCTCGCGGACTCGCTCATCGACATGATGGAGCGGGTCGCGCGCGGGGCCCCGGAGAAGTTCGCCATGGCCCACTCCGTGGAGCAGGCCCAGCGCAACGCCCAGGCGGGGAAGGTGTCCTTCGCGCTGGGCATCGAGAACGGCGCCGCCATCGAGGACCGGCTGGAGAACGTCCGCCACTTCCAGCAACGCGGCGTGCGCTACATCACCCTCACGCATTTTCAGGACAACCTCCTCGGCGATGCCGCGGCCAGCCAGGGCAAGGGCACCTGGAACGGGCTCAGCCCGTTCGGGCGACAGGTCGTCGCGGAGATGAACCGCGTGGGCATCATGGTGGACGTCGCGCACCTCTCCGACGACACCCTCCGGCAGGCGGTGGAGGCGAGCCAGGTGCCGGTCATCGCCTCGCACACCTCCTGTCGTCACTTCACGCCCGGCTACTCGCGAAATATCCCCGATGAGCTCATCCGCGCGGTGGCCGCCAAGGGGGGCGTGGTGATGATCAACTTCGGCTCCCGGTTCCTCATCCCGGAGGTCCATGCCTACGACGCGCGGCTCTCCACCGCGCTGGAGGCCTACGCCCAGGAGCGTGGCCTGTCGAAGGGCAGCCCGGAGCTCCAGACCTTCATCGACGCCTATCTCCGCGAGCACCCGTCCCCCCTGGCTCGGGTGGAGGACGTGGCCGACCACATCGACCACGTCGTGAAGCTGGTCGGCATCGAGCACGTGGGGCTCGGCTCCGACTTCGATGGCGTGGGCCCGTCCCTGCCCACCGGACTCAAGGACGTCTCACAGTACCCGAACCTGTTCCGCGTCCTGCTGGAGCGCGGGTACAGCGAGGCGGACATCGAGAAGATCGCCTCGGGCAATGTCTTCCGGGTGTGGCGGCAGGTGGAGGCGTTCGCCCACTGAGGCGGCCTTCCGCTCACGCCGGCTGGAGGAAGCGTCCGTCCACCAGGTGGTCGATCACGTCGCGCGCGGAGTCTGGATCGAGCCGCGCCTTGGAGCCCAGGTGTGACACCGCGCTGGCGACGGTCGTCGGCCGGTCGAAGGCGGCCAGGGCCGCGAGGAGGACGGCGCCATCCTCGCCCTGCGTGAGCGTCGGATCCGAGAACCTTCGCGGGCTCACCGACGGAGCGCAGCTCAGGGTGATGCCGTCCACCGAGCGCAGGACCGTCACGGGCTCCCCCGCCACCTTCGCGGGCGCCCGGTGGCTGCCCAGCCAGTCCCCCAGCGTGAACCGCTGCGTCGAGGGCGCGGTGTTCCGCAGCCGCGTGCGTCCCGTGATGGCCAGCTGCTTCCTCGCGTCGCGGTGCTTCCAGGCCAGCGCGTCCACCCGGTCGGAGGTGCGCTGCACCGCCGCTTCAAGCTGTGCGTCCTTGAAGCGGATCATCGGCACCGACACGTCCCCCGGCTCGCGGCGCTCGAAGTAGTCCAGGAACTCCGTGAACGTCTTCGCTTCGCTCACCATGTCGAACCGCGCGGGGTGCTCGGTGACGAGCGCCCCGGGCTGAGCTTCGAGCCGTTGGTAGCCCACCACGCAGTCGAGCCCGATGATCCGCTCCACGAGCCGAAGCTCCTCCTCCAGCGTCGCCTTGCTCGCGAACGGGAGGCCTCCGATGCCGGAGATTTCGATCTCCACGTTCGCATGGCGGCGACAGGCGTCGATGACGTCCAGCAGCTCCCGGTCCTTCGCGCAGGGCTTGAGCAGCCCTCGGCCCATCTGCTCCAGGCGCTGCTGTTCGGAGAAGCAGCCGATGTCGATGACCATGTAGATGCGCTGGAACGTCCGGGACAGCGCCTCGACGAGCTCCACGCGGGGCACGCCCCACAGGAAGTACGTGCAGCAGTGCCGCGACAGGTCCACCCCGGCCCAGGTGCTGCCCAGGAACTCCGCGGTGCTCCCCGCGAAGTCGTAGCGCATCTGCCAGGTCCGTCCGGCGATCTCCTGGTGGTCCCGGCGCACGCTCTCCTCGGAGCGCAGGAACGGCTTCGCGCGGCCGAACGCGGCCTTCTGGTTGCCCCGGGCCCCTCCGCAGTAGAGGCAGTTCTCGCCACAGCCCTTGCCGGGCGCGACCCACCCCGAGAAGGAGTTCAGGTCCATCTGGCTCAGGAAGAGCTCGTTGAAGTGGGAGTAGTAGATGTCCTCCGTGTTGGTGGCGCGCTGCACGTAGGCCAGCGGCAACCTGCGGGGACGTCCGTCCGGATCCCGGGTCACGCAGTTGGGCGGCGACGGGTCACCGTTGCAGATCGCCAGCAGCGGCAGCTCGCCGTCGCCCAGCACGATGTGGTCGATGCAGTCGTAGGCGTTCAGCTCCCGCCACCAGTACGACGCGGAGTTCCCTCCCACGACGATGCGGATCGCCGGGTCGATCTTCCGCAGCGTCCGCGCGATCAACAGCGCGCGGTCCACGTGGTGGAACCACTTGAGGCTGATCCCCACCAGCTTCGGCCGCACGCGGGCGACCAGGCTCTCGAAGGAGCGCATCACCTCGGCGTCCGTCTCATCCCCATCGTACAGCCGCACGAAGGCCTCGACCCCACCGCGGCGCAGGTAGCTGGCCAGGTAGAGGATGCCGCACGTGGCTTCGCCCGTTCCGGCGCCGACGAGGAGAACTGGCGAGAGGACGCGACCACCACCCATGAGACGAACACCGGCCTTTCGGAAGACGGCCGTCAGCGTAGGCGATCCCAAGGGAGGCGGGCGCGGAATGGTGCGCGCCCCGCCGCCCGGGCGCTCAGCCCTCCCCCTGAGCGCCCCCTTCCCCCGCGCCGCTCCGCCGAGGGCCCGGGTGCGGCTGGGGTCCATGGGAAGACGCCGCCGAGGGAGTCTTGCCTCGCCGCCGTCGCCGCTTCTTCGACACCGCGCCCGCGGCCGGGCCTCCCAGCGAGCGTAGGACCTGGGCCCGCGCGCCCCCCTCCAACCGCAGTTGTTGCATGAGCGCCCGCGCCTGCTGGGCGCCCTGCGGGTGACGCAGCGACTCCCCCAGCCGCTCCACGATGTCGATCCGCAGCGCCACCGGGCCCATCAGCTCGTAGCCGAACGCCCGGGCGTTCCTGCCGCCCAGCGCCGCTACGTCCACCACCGGCTCTCGCGGGATGCCTTGCGGTGGGGGCCCCTGTTGGAACAGCGCTGTCAGCATGCAACGGCGCTCCATCGCCTGTGGCGCGAGCGCGTCGGCGACCCAGAGGAAGCGCTGTCCCTCACGGACACCCAAGGTCCTCAGGCGCTCTTGGGACTCCGCATCCAGGAGCCTCCACTGCTCGCGCGCCTCGCCCTGGGCAATCACCCCCAGCCCCTCCGCCAACCGATAGGCGAGGCCCCGCGTCACCGCGGACTGGCCCGCTCCGGTGAGGGCTTCGGCGGGAAAGCCTCCCATGGCCTCCGTCACGAGATCCCTCGCCAGCGCCACCAGCCTGCGCTCCAGCCGCTGCCGCGCGCCGCCCGTCCAGACCTCCGGCTCCGCCAGCGCGAGCTGCGGTGAGCGGCGATCCTTGCCTCGCACCAGGCGGGCCAGCGGCTGGCTCTCGAAGGAGATGCGTCCCGCCGCGTCCACCTCGAAGGCGTCGTGCGTCGCGTCCACCACCCGCTGGACGAACTGCTCCTCCGTCAGCGCCCCACCCTCCGCACCCGGCACCTCCGCCAGCAACAGCCCGAGCTTCGCGAAGGGACTGTCCGAGCCGACCTGCGGCCTCGCGGGCGTCCTCACGAAGCGGCGTGCGCTCCTGCGCGCGGCCTGTTGGACGAAGCGCTCCACCAGCCGCTCATGGAGGGCGTCCCCCAACGCGTCCTCGATGCGCCGGGTGCGCTCCTGCCACTCCTCCGCGTCATGCAACCAGCCCGGACGATGGCTGATGTAGGTCCAGATGCGGATGGCCGCCAACCGGTCCATCAGGGTGTGGATGTCTCCAGAGGCGTCATCCAGCGGCGACACCTGTCTGCCCAACCAGAGCGGATCCAACCGCCCGTCTCCCGCGGTGAGTTGCAGGAAGGTCTCCCGCAGCAGCGCGACGTGCTGACCGAAGAGCCCCTTGCGGAAGTCCGGAATCTGACAGACCTGCCACAGCAGTTCGACCGAGGCCCGGTCGTGGGTGAGGTCCCGGATGGCCGGGACGAGCGAGAGGCCCTTGAGCGCGTCGAAGTCGTCCGCGCGCTCCACCCGGACGAAGCCATGGTGGCGCGGCGCTCGCGACAGGGAGTCCAGCAGCGCCTCCGGGCTGGCGAAGTCGAGCGCCGAGTTGCGCCAGATGAGGCTGCGCACCGCTGGAAACCGGTGTGACTCGATGGCTGACACCATTCGCGGCGGCAGCTCCGGCAGCGTGTTCAGCGCGCCAAAGCTGCCGTCGTTCAGGTGACGCCCCGCGCGGCCCGCGATCTGCGCCAGCTCATCCGGGAAGAGGTCCCGCTGCTCCGCGCCGTCGTACTTGGAGAGCGTCGCGAAGGCGACGTGGTTGAGGTCCAGGTTCAACCCCATCCCAATGGCATCCGTGGCCACCAGGTACTGGACCTCGCCGGCCTGATACATCGCCACCTGGGCGTTGCGCGTCCGGGGGGACAGCGCGCCCAGCACCACGGCCACGCCGCCCCGGAGGCGACGCAGCGCCTCGGCCAGCTCGTACACGCGGTCCGCGGAGAACGCGACCACGGCCGAGCGCGGCGGCAGGCTCTTCAGCGAGCGGCGCCCGGCATAGCGCAGCTGAGACAGCCGCGTGGCGCGCTTCAGCGACACATGCGGGATGAGCGCCTGGACCATGGGCCGCATCGTGTCCGCGCCCAGGAACCACGTCTCCTTGAGCCCGCGCGCGTGGAGCAGACGGTCGGTGAAGACATGGCCGCGCTCACGGTGCGCGGCGAGCTGGATCTCATCCACGGCGAGGAAGTCGACCTGTCGGTCCGTCGGCATCGCCTCCACCGTGCAGATCCAATAGTCGGGCCGGGGCGGGATGCGCTTCTCCTCCCCCGTCATCAGCGCGACCCGGCCCTCGCCCACCTTCGCGGTCACCCGGTCGTAGACCTCGCGGGCGAGCAGGCGCAGCGGCAACCCGATGATGCCCGTCTCGTGCTCGAGCATCCGCTCGATGGCACGGTAGGTCTTCCCCGTGTTCGTGGGCCCCAGCTCCGCCACGACTGCGGACGGCCGGCCGGATGGGCTCGAATTCATGGGCGAAGCCTAACTCCGAACACCGCCCTCCGCCCCGAAGGCCGCGGGGGACGTTCGCTGGACATCGTCGTGCCACCCCTCACCGGGGGAGCAGGCGCCTCGCGCCCCGGGGTGGGACGGACGGGCACGGGGCGCCCGGCACGCGGGGGCAGGTGGGATGGCCGGACGCGCGGGGAACACCCCAATTTCCAGACACGCATCCGCCAGGAGGCAACGCCATGGCCGACCCGCATCCGCAGCCCTTCGTCAGCGACATCCAGGAGATCCGCCGCCGCGCTCGCGAGCACCTGGAGGAAGGCGCCCACACGGAGAACTACGAGGGCAACGTGCAGACGACCCTCAAGCTGCTCAACGACGCGCTCGCGACCGAGGTGGTCTGCGTGCTGCGCTACACGCACCACTACATCTCCGCGGTGGGCATCAACAGCGATGCGGTGAAGGAGGAGTTCGGCCAGCACGCGCGCGAGGAGCAGGACCACGCGCTGCGGCTCGCGGAGCGCATCAATCAGCTGGGGGGACGGCCGAACTTCAACCCCGAGGGGCTGCTGTCCCGCAGCGCCAGCCAGTACGTCGAGGGCCAGAACCTGGTGGACATGATCCGCGAGAACCTGGTGGCGGAGCGCATCGCCATCGAGACCTACCGCGACATGATCCGCTACTTCGCGGACCACGACCCCACCACGCGGCGGCTCCTGGAGGACATCCTCACCAAGGAGGAGGAGCACGCCAACGACATGCATGACCTGCTGGTGGCCCACCAGGGCAGGCCCATGCTGGAGAATTGAGACCCCGGCCCGGTGGGTTCGTCGGGCCGGCCCCGAACGGGCCCGCCGGGCCGTGGTTCCTCAGGCGGCGGTCCTCAGCCCGGGATCGCCGCGTCGCGGTAGCGCACCATCCGACCGCGCGACGCGTCCCACAGGTTCAGCCGCAGGCAGCCCACGATGTCCTTCACCGTGAGTGTGGTGAGGTGCGGCCCCTGCAGCTCCGGGATGGCCGCCATCGCCTCCGGCAGCCGGTAGAACGGGATGCGCGGGTTGAGGTGGTGCACGTGGTGGTAGCCGATGTTGCCCGTGAACCACTCCATCACCGGCCCGAAGCGCATGTAGCTGCTGGCCTCCAGCGCGGCGTCCGCGTGGTTCCAGGAGGGCTCCGGCAGGATGGCCACGTCGTCGAAGTTGTGCTGCGCGTAGAACAGGTACGTGCCCAGCGCGTACGCGACGAACAGCGGGCCCACGAAGGCGCAGAGGTAGACCCCCAGGCCGAGGAAGTGCCAGACGGCCACGGACAGCGCCACGTGCAGGCCCAGGGCGAGCCCGGAGGTCCAGTAGCGCTTCGGGTTCTTCACGAAGGGCACCAGGCACAGGCTGATGAGGAACGCGGTGACGTAGCCGAACAGCAGCGTCACCGGGTGGCGCTCCACCACGTAGCCCAGCCGCTGCCAGCCCGTGGCGCCGCGCCACTGCTCCGTGGTCCAGGTGACGAAGGTGCCCGCGGAGTCCGCGGCGATGCGCGCCGTGTTGGCGTGGTGGTGGTTGTGCGTGTCATTCCAGATGCGCGCGGGCGTGAGCGTCAGGATCCCCTGCACCTGGAAGAGCGCCTTGGCCCACCGGGACTTCGGCAGGAGCGCGCCGTGCATCGCGTCGTGGAAGAGGATGAAGCAACGGATGAGCACCAGCGCTTCGATGAAGCCCCCCACGATGCGCAGCGGCCACCAGGGCGCGGCGGCCGCCACCGCCACGGCCCCCGCGAGCGCCGCGTAGGTGGACAGCAGGGCCCAGAGCGAGCGCGCGGCGTCCTGATTGGCGAAGGGGCGCGTGCGGGCAATGAGGTCCTTGCTCGACGGCGGCGCGGCTCGTTCCATGCGACAGGGCTCCGGCGGTGACCGCCCGGCGACACACCGGGAAGGATGACCGCCAGCGTTGTCCCATCCCCATGTCATGGGCGGGTCAGCGGCGTGGATTGCGCGCGCATGGGCTCCGCGCGTCATGGATGACGCGTGGAGCCGGGGAGCACCGCGAGTGTCCGGAATCCTCCCGGAGGTCGCGCGTCAGCCCTTCTTGCGCCAGGCCTTGAGCTCGGCCTTCTTCCGCCGGCCGACCTCATCCAGTTGGGCCTGCCAGCGCTCGCGGTAGGGGCGCAGGGCCTCCGCCACGGTGCGAGCCACGACGAGGTTGCGGTACCACTTGGCATCCGAGGGGACCAGGTGCCACGGCGCCTGCTCGGTGGACGTCCGGGCGAAGACGTCCTCATAGGCGTGCGTGTAATTCACCCAGTGCGCGCGATCCTCCCAGTCGCTCGTGGAGATCTTCCACGCCTTGCGCGGCTCCTGCTCACGCGCGATCAGCCGCTGCTCCTGTTCCTTGCGGCTGATGTGGAGGAAGAACTTGAGGATGATGGTGCCGTGCTCGGTGAGCAGCGTCTCGAAGTCGCGGATGTGCTGGTAGCGCGCCTTCCAGAGCGGCTTGGGCACGAGCGACTTCACGCGCGCCACGAGCACGTCCTCGTAATGAGAGCGATTGAAGATGGAGAACTCGCCCTGGCGAGGGGTCTCGCGGTGGACGCGCCAGAGGAAGTCGTGCTCCAGCTCCTCGGGGGTGGGCACGCCAAAGGACGTGACGCTCACGCCGCGCGGGTTGAGGCTGCCCACCACGTGCTTGATGGTGCCGTCCTTGCCCGCGGTGTCGCGCCCCTGCAGGACGATGAGCACGGAGTTCATCCTCGCACCCCAGAGAAGGTCCTGAAGGTCGAACAGCTCCTCGCCCAGCGCGTCGAACTCCGCCTTCGCCTTTTCGCGGTCCGCCTTCTTGGGAGGCAGCGTGGAGATGCGCTCCAGCTTCACCTTCGCGCCCTGCTTTTCGTCGCGGATGATGTCCATGGTCCCCTTCATTCCAGAAGGAGGCGGATCGTGCCCGGAGCGAAGGCGGATTCACACCCTCCCCGTCCACGATGGCGGCGAAACGTCCACGCCGTACCATTCCACCCCCGCCCGCGGGCGCCTCCCCACGGTGACACGCCGGAGGGTGCGTGGTGTTCCCTTGCGGCTGCGTCTTCTGGGAGGGGAACACATGACAGCGAATCGCCTCGTCGCGCGCGCCGGGGGCCATGGCGCTCGCCGCCGGCCTCGCGGGCTGCACCGACACCGCCACCCTCGTTGATGCAACCGAGGACGGACCCGCGCTGGACGAGAACGGCGCGCCCATCACCGGCCCCTCGCTCGCGGCCCAGTGGCATTCCACGGACCCCGGCCGCGCGCTGATCAGCGGCGACCCGGCGGAGTTCGAGGCCTTCGACGTCCCGTCGCTGCGAGGCATCGCCCGGGCCGCGCCGTACTTCCATGACAACAGCCACGCCACGCTCATGGACGTGGTGGATACCTACAGCCGCTTCATCCTTCCCGGCCTCCCCTCCGTGGGCCTTCCGCCGCACCCGCCCGAAGCGCCGGGCGGGCCTCCTGAATCCCTCACGCCCACGCAGCAGCAGGACCTGATCCGCTTCCTGATGCGGCTGTGAGCCTTCAGCGCCGCAAGTCCCGCTCCGCCGCCTGCGTCCGCTGCGGGGGCGGCAGGAAGGTGTGCGCGAGGCCCATGAGGCCGCGGGCGAAGACCTCGTCGCGGATCCACTGGGCCAGCGCCGCCTCCTCGCCCTCGTGGCCGGGCGCCATGTCGAACGTGGCGGACCACTCCACGAAGGTCTGCCCGGTCGCCGTCACCGGCGTCACCCGCAGCTTCGCCTGGTAGCCGCGCACCGGCAGCGGGCCCTCCAGCATCGCGTAGGCGTAGCTGCGCGCGTGCGAGTCGTGCTCCAGCCGCGCCTCCAGGAACACCGAGCCGTCGCGCGTGGTGATCCGGCGCAGGGGCCCTGGACCGGGGCCAGGACGCGCGACCCGCTCGCTGGAGACGATGCCCGGATGCCAGCGGGGAAGGCTGTCAAAACCTCCCACTCGGTCCCAGACGACATCCGCGGGTGCCTGGATGAGTTGACTTGCGTAGGCCTCGGCCATGGGTGCCTCACGTCGTTCGTGCATGGACATGGATCCAATGGGTGCTCCGTGCTGACGGTGGCCACGCCTCCCGGACGCGCCCATCCACTCGCGGGCGGGCCTCCAGGCGCAGGGCGTGTCCCTCGCGCGGGCAACCGCGTCAGGCCGTGCACTCCCGAGCGCCGCTGGCGGTCCGAACCTTCTGTCCCCTCTTGGAAAGACTCCCCCGCCAGGCGCCCCATCGCATCGCATCCATGCCGCCCCCCTTGTCAGACAAAGAGTGACTGGATGTGAAGCAAGGAGCCCTGGGGCGAAATTGTCCAAAAGGGCTGTCCGTCCGGCGCCGCATCGCGGGCCAGGGCACGTGTGGTCCTGCGATCACAGGCCTACCTGGGAGGACTCGTCCTTCAGGGCGATGCCCGGCGGGATGCGAAGCATTGCCGGGGCATGGGTGTTGAATGCGCATGGCGCATGCCCTGCCCGGAGGAGATGCCTTATGACTTCCGCTTCCATCACCGAGTATGAAACGCGCCTGTTCTGGCAGGGAGAACGGGGCGCCGTGCTGACGAGCGACCGGGCGCCACCCGTGCCGATTGGGCGCCCCCTGGGGGATGGGGTTGGAGGGCCGGTGGACGGCCGCTGGGATCCGGAGGCCCTGCTGGTGGGCGCGGTGGAGGGACGCACGCTGCACGCCTTCCTGGACGGAGCCCGGGAGGCGGGGGTGGACGTGCTCTTCTACCAGAGCTGCGCGACGGCCCGGCTGGTGCGGGGGAGCTCGGAGCACGCGCCGCACTTCACCGACCTCATCGTCAGGCCCCACGTCGCCGTGGCCAATGAATGGGAGGCCGACCACGTGCGGTGGCTCTTCGCGCAGCTGCCGTCGCGCTGCTTCCCCAGCTCCATGCTCCAGCTCACGCCGCGCATCGAGCCCGTGGTGGAGGTCTGGGCCAAGGCGCGGGCCTCGGACGGCGCCGCCGCTGTCGTGAAGCGCTCACCGGCCGACACTGGAGAGACAGCTCCGATTCCGTGGAGGAGCGGCATGCACAGTGTGGAGGTCCATGCCGACGAACCCTCAGACGGATCCGCCCGCGAAGCCGGTGAAGGAGCCGGATCCGAAGCCCACGCCTGAAATCGAGCCGCCCCACCCGCCCGCGCCGGAGAAGGAACCACCGCCGGGCGAGCCCCGGCGCAGGGAACCTCCGCCGCCCCGGCAGGACCCGGAGGTGGAGCCAGGCATCCAGGATCCCCCCGCCCACGACCCCGACACGCCCGGACCGCCGCCCGTCATCGGGTAGGCCTGCTGTCTGGGATTGGGCACACCCCGAGGATGGCTTCCCCGCTTTCCCGGGTCCTTCGTCCCATGCCGACGCCAGAGGGTTCGTGCGCCGATGCAAGTGGATGCCGGGAATCGTAGAGTGGCGTGCGCTCCCCGCGCGCCATGTCCACGCCCACTCCAACGCCCTCCCCGCTCCAGACCGCCGCCATCGCCGCCACCTGCGCCGTGCTCATGGCCGCGGTGGGCGCGGTGACGGAAGGCTGGGAGCGGGGGCCGCGCCTCGCGGCGCTGGCGGTGAGCGCCTTCGTGCTCGCGGCGCTGGGCACCTGGCGTGCGCGGGCCGCGACCCGGCGCGAGTGCGAGCGGCTGATCCGGCAGGGGGACGAGGCCCGGTCGCTGCGGGACGCGGTGATGGACATCACGCCGGTGGGCTTCGCGTACTTCGACCGGGACCTGAAGTACGTGCACGTCAACGCCGCGCTCGCCGCGATGAACGGCCTGCCGGTGGACGCGCACCTGGGCCGCCACGTCACGGAGGTGCTGCCCGCGCTGGGCACCGCGCTGGCGCCCCGGTTGACCCGCGCGCTGGAAACGGACTCGCCGTTGCAGGACGTCAGCCTCCAGGTGGAGACGCCCGCCGCCCCCGGAGAGGCGCGCTTCTGGTTCGGAAGCTATTCGCGCGTGCGCGGCGCCGGCGGCGCGGTGCTGGGCGTCATCGCCTCCCTGTCGGAGGTCACGGAGCGGATGCGCGCGGAGGCCTCCCTCCAGGAGCATGAGGGGCGCCTGGACGTGCTCACGCGGTCGCTGCCGGACTACCTGTGGGGCGGGAAGCTGCGCAACGGCGTGCTGCGCGACTTCTACTGCACGCCCGTCATCGAGCGCACCACCGGCTATCCCCTGAGCGCCTTCACCCGCACGGGCGTGGACGGCGCGCCCGCGCCGCTGTGGCTGGAGATGATCCACCCGGAGGACCGGGCGCGCTACCGGGGGTGCGTGGAGGGACTGGCGCCGGGCACGGAGGCGGAGGTGGAGCACCGGCTCATCTGCGCCGACGGGCGCGTGCGCTGGGTGAGCAGCCGCGCAGCCGCCTCCGTCATGGACGCGCAGGGCGCGGTGCACCTGGGCTGCGTCGTCACCGACATCACCGACCGGCGCCTCGCGGAGGATCTGCGCCAGCGCCTGCACGACAGCTTCCGGCGCTCCGCCACGGAGTGGCGCCGCACGTTCGACGCGGTGTCGTCGCCGCTGCTGGTGCTGAGCGCGGACGGCATCATCCACCGGCTCAACGACGCGGCCCGCGCGCTCTTCCGGGAGTCGGACCCCTCCGGCCAGCCCCTGGCCTCCACCGTCGGGGCGCCGCCCTGGTCCAGCGCGGGCCCCCTGGTGGACGAGCTGCGCGCGACGCATGGCAGCGCCAGCCGGCAGGTGCATGACGCGGAGTCCGGACGCACCTGGGAGCTGGCGGCGGCCTGGGTGGACGAGGTGGACAGCGAGGACGCGCGCATCATCCTGGTGGGCACCGAAATCACGCGGCTGCTGGAGCTGCAGGCCCACGTGCGCCGCAGCGAGACGATGGCCGCCATGGGGGCCATCGTGGCGGGCGTGGCCCACGAGGTGCGCAACCCCCTGTTCTCCATCTCCGCCGTGGTGGACGCGGTGGAGGCCACCTTCGGAACGAAGCCCGAGCTGCAGCCGTACCTGGAGGTGCTGCGCGGCGAGGTGCGCCGGCTCACCCACCTCACCCAGGAGCTGTTCGAGTACGGCCGCCCCGCGCGGGGCGAGTGGACCGACGGCGCCGTGGGCTCCGTGGTCGCGGACGCCCTGTCCGCCTGCGAGCTCGCGCGGGACAAGGCGGCGGTGACGCTGCGCCGCGAGCTGGCGGAGGGGCTGCCTCCGGTGCGCATGGACGCGCGCCGGCTGTTCCACGTCTTCCGCAACGTGGTGGAGAACGCCGTGCAGCACTCGCCCCAGGGCAGCACCGTGTCCGTGACGGCCCAGGCCGTGGAGGAGGCGGGCCGCCCCTGGGTGCGCTGCACCATCCACGACGGAGGGCCCGGGTTCAGGAGCGAGGATCTCCCGCACGTCTTCGAGCCCTTCTTCAGCAAGCGCCGGGGCGGCACCGGCCTGGGACTCTCCATCGTCCAGCGCATCCTGGAAGAGCACCAGGGGCGCATCCGCCTGTCCAACCACCCCCAGGGAGGCGCCGAGGTGACCATCCTGCTGCCCGCCCTGACCCCGGCCGCCGACGCCGGCTCCACCTTGAAGTCGCAGGCATCATGACCCGCACCCGCATCCTGCTCGTGGACGACGAGCCCGGCGTCCGCCTGGGCATGAAGGGCTACCTCACCCAGCACGGGTTCGACGTGGCCGAGGCCACCAGCGTGGCCGAAGCCCAGGAGGGCTTCCGCGCCCACCGGCCCGACGTGGCCGTCATCGACTACCGGCTGCCGGATGGCACGGCGCTGGAGCTTTTGCCCCGGCTCAAGGAGCTGGACGCGGCCGTGCCCCTGGTGGTGCTGACGGGCCACGGCTCCATCGAGCTGGCGGTCCAGGCCGTGAAGGAGGGCGCCGAGCAGTTCCTCACCAAGCCCGTGGAGCTGGCGGTGCTGAAGGTGGTGCTGGAGCGGCTGGTGGCCCAGCGGCGCGAGCGGCAGCGGCAGCTGGCGGACCGCTCGCGCACCGCGCGCACGCAGGTGGATCCCTTCCTGGGCACGAGCCCCGCGATCACCGCGCTTCGCGATCAGGCGGAGCGCATGCGCGACAGCGACAGCCCGGTGCTCATCACCGGGGAGACGGGCAGCGGCAAGAGCGTGCTCGCGCGGTGGCTGCATGAATGCGGGCCGCGCAAGGAGGCGCCCTTCGTGGACCTGAACTGCGCCGCGCTGTCCAAGGACCTGCTGGATTCAGAGCTGTTCGGACACGAGAAGGGCGCCTTCACCAGCGCGGTGGCCGCGAAGCAGGGCCTCTTGGAGGTGGCGGACCGGGGCACGCTGTTCCTGGATGAGATTGGCGACATGGACGTGGCCGTCCAGCCCAAGCTGCTCAAGGTGCTGGAGGAGAAGCGCTTCCGGCGGCTGGGCGACGTGAAGGACCGGCGCGTGGACGTCCGGTTGCTGGCCGCCACGCACCAGGACCTGTCGCTGGCCTCTCGCGAAAAGCGCTTCCGCAGCGACCTGTACTTCCGCATCAGCACCCTCATCCTCCACGTGCCCGCGCTGCGCGAGCGCGCGGAGGACGTGCCGGTGCTCGCCCGCCACTTCCTCGCGGAGATGGGGCGTGCCCGGGGCCGGGGCCAGGTGGAGCTGGAGCCGGACGCGGAGCGGGCCCTGATGACCTACGGTTGGCCGGGCAACATCCGCGAGCTGCGCAACGTGCTGGAGCGCGCCGTGCTCCTGTCCGGCACGCCCCGCCTGTCCCGGAGCGCCCTGCGCTTCGAGTCGCTCCCCGCCGAGGAGGAGTCCCTGGGCGCGGACCTCACGCTGGAGGAGCTGGAGCACCGCCACATCGAACGGGTGCTGGCGCGCGAGGGCGGCCACGTGGAGCGCGCGGCCACGAAGCTGGGCATCTCCCGCAGCTCGCTCTACGCGAAGATCAAGGGCTGGCAACACAAGGGGTCCTGACGGGCCGTACGCGGGTGATGGGCGGGCGCCGTCCGGATTCCGGAGTCCGGTCCACAAAATGGAAACGCCTCCTCACGCCCGGGCCTGCCCTGCCCTCAATCCCTTGCATTGACTCGGGCTGGCGCGGCACGCCGTGCATGGCACAACCGCTGCACTGTCGCTGTGCATGCACGGCAAAATCCTCCTCCTCGATTCGAAGCCCCCGGTTCGTGGGGCGACGGCGCGTCACCTGACGGCCGCGGGCTTCACCGTCCTCACCGCGCGCACGGACGCGCAGGCGCGGAGCCTGCTGGACACGCATCTGTTCGACGCGGTCCTCATCGACCATCCGTTCGGGCGGCCCGGCCTGGACGAGGGGCTGCGCTTCGCTCGTGATCTGCGGATGCAGGACCCCCGCGTTCCGCTGCTGTTGATGACGGCGCTGCCGCTGGAGGAGGTCCGGGACTCGGCCTGGGCGAGCGGCATCACGAAGCTGTTGCCCAAACCCCAACTGATGCCGGTGCTCATCCTCCACCTGTCCGCGCTCATTCCCGCGGCGGCCAACGAGGACCTGCCGCATCCCGTCCCGATGCGCTAGACACGCGGCCCGCTCGATTCCAGACTCTGGTCCGGATTCCGGAAAATGGATCCGCAAGCTGGACACCTCCGTCGCGCGGACGCGGTTTCGCGGGGCCAAGTCCCTGGAAACACATCCCCGCTTCTCACCGCCGCCCCTGGCCCTGGCCTTGCTCATGCCGCCCCGCGTGCCCCGGAACCTGCTGATCATCGACGACGAGACGGTGCTGTGCTGGGTCCTGGGTCGCTTCTTCTCCAGCGCGGGCTACGCGGTCGACTCGGCCACGGACCTGCACGAGGCGCTGGAGCGCGTGAAGCATGGCCGGTACGACCTGGTCATCAGCGATCTGCGCCTGAGCGGCACGCAGTCCGAGGAAGGGCTGATCATCGCGGAGCGAGTGCGTGAGGCCTCCCCCGACACGCGCATGGTGCTGCTGACGGCGTTCGCGACCCCGGACCTGGGCACCCGCGCCCAGGCGCTGGGCGTGGACCTGGTGCTGAGCAAGCCCCAGCCGCTGCCCGCCCTGGCGGAGCACGTGTCGCAGCTGCTGGAGGCTCCGCGCTAGGCGCCGTGCCTCCGCGCGCCCTCCCCCGGCTTCGCGGGCGCGACGGGCGGGCGAGGAGGGCGTGAGCAATACCCGCGAATGGAAGCGAGGCCTCGCTCCGTTCCTCCCCAACACCGACGGTGACGGGATTCTGGACGGGCTGGATGGGATCATCGACACCGGTGGCGATGGATTCATCGACGCGCGCGACGCCGACGACGACAATGATGGACTCCTGGATGGCGAGGAAGACGTGAACCACGACGGCATCACCCATGCCCCCGAGACCGACCGGCGCGACGACGCCATGGACGCCGACGGCCTGTCCGACGGCCTCGGGGCGAAGGGCGGCACGGATCGGCTGGATGCCGACGATGACTTCACGGTGCTCGGCCGGCGCCGCTCCCTCGTGGGCCGGGCGCTGACGGTGGCGGTGGCGGTGGCGGTGGGGCTGACGCTGGGTGCCGCGACGCGGGCGGAGGCCCAGGCCTCGGTGTCGCAGGCCATCGACGTGCAGCAGTACAAGCCGGGTCCGGGCGCGTATGACGTGCTCGGGCTGAACAGCGCCCGCGTCGCGCCGCACCTGACGTGGAACGTGGGCGCGTCGCTCAACTACTCGCACCAGCCGCTCAACTTCTATGACCCGCGCGAGGACACCTTCGTCTATCGCATCGTGGCGCGGCAGGTGTCCCTGGACCTGATGGGGGCGGTGTCCCTCTTCGACCGGCTGGAGGTGGGCCTGGTGCTGCCCCTGACGGTGACGGGCTCGGAGCCCGCGGCCGCGGTGTCGGAGCAGTTCGCGAGCGGCGTGGGCAAGACGGGACTGGGCGACCTGCGGGTGGTGCCCAAGCTGGCCCTGCTGTCGGAGGGCGCGCTGAACCTGGCGGTGCTCGCCCCCTTCACCCTGCCCACGGGCGGCGCGGACCACTTCCTGGGCGCGAGCGGGCTCACCTTCCAGCCCCGCGTGGCCGGTGAGTGGGCCACGCCGTCGCTGCGGCTGCTCGCGAACGTGGGCATCAACCTGCGCAAGACGGAGCAGCTGCGCAACCTGCGCGTGGGCAACGAGCTGGCGTTCGGCGTGGGCGCCGAGGTGCCCATCACCCAGGCGCTGTCCGCCCAGGCCACCCTCAAGGGCGCGATGGGCCTGAAGGAGGCCGACACGGAGGAGATCCCCCTGGAGGTGCTGGGCGCGGTGAAGTACCGCTTCGCCCAGGGGTTCGCCGCGAACGTGGGCGCGGGGCCGGGCCTGACGCGCGGCTATGGCACGCCCACCTTCCGCGTCCTCGCGGGGCTGACGTACACGCCGGGAGGCACGAAGGCCCCGGTGGCCGCGGCGCCCCCGTGCGCGCTGGGCCCCGAGGACTTCGATGGGTTCCAGGACGACGACGGCTGCCTGGATCCGGACGACGACAACGACGGCATCCCCGACGTGAACGACATCTGCCCCACCGAGCCGGAGACGGTGAACGGCTACCGCGACGAGGACGGCTGCCCGGACACGCTGCCGGAGTCGATGACGGCCAACGGCGCCCCGCCGGCCCCGCTCGCCCTGGCGCCCGCTCCAGCGGACATGGACGGCGACGGCATCCCGGACACCGAGGACCGGTGCCCGATGGTGGCGGAGGACCTGGACGGCTTCGAGGACGAGGATGGCTGCCCGGATCCGGACAACGACCAGGACGGCATCCCGGACGACAAGGACCTGTGCCCGCTGGAGGCGGAGGTCATCAACGGCGTGAAGGACGAGGACGGGTGCCCGGATCAGGGCGAGTCGAAGGTGCGCCTGGAGAGCTCGCGCATCGTCATCCTCGACAAGGTGTACTTCGCCACCAACAAGGACGTCATCCTGCCCAAGTCCTTCGGGCTGCTGGCGCAGGTGGCCTCCATCCTGCGCACCCACCCGGAGCTGGAGCGGGTGCGCGTGGAGGGCCACACGGACAGCCAGGGCGACGACGCGAAGAACCTGGACCTGTCGCAGCGGCGCGCCAACCACGTGCGCGACTGGCTGATGAAGAGCGGCATCGCGGGGCAGCGCCTGGAGGCGGTGGGCCATGGCGAGACGAAGCCGGTGGACACCAACGCCACCGCGGCCGGACGCGAGAACAACCGCCGCGTGGAGTTCAACATCGTGAAGACCGCCGGTTCGGCGGAAGGAGGGTCGCCGTGAGGACCCCGGGCGCCCCGCTGCTGCTCTCCCTGATGCTGTGCACCGTTCCCGCGGCGGGCTTCGCGGAGGAGGACACCGCCTGCGGCGGCCTGACGTTCGACGATGGGAGGATGATCACGGGCCTCCGACTGGAGCCCCGGGGCGCCCGGACGGAGGCGTGCCTGCGCGAGGTGGCGGAGGCCGTGAAGGCACGCCCCGCCATCCGGAGCATCACCGTGGCCGCGAAGCTGCCGGACGCGGAGCGGTTGGACGGCCAGGGCCTGGCGGTGGCGAAGGCGGCGGCGGAGGTGCTGGTGTCCGCGGGCATCCCCCGCACGCGGGTGTCCTTCGTGGCGCCCATGAACGAGCCCCGCGCCCCGGGCCAGCTGCAGCTGGCGTACGTGGAGCGTCCGGCCCAGCCGGCGGTGGCCAGGGTGCGCACGGCCAGCGGCCCGGTGACGGCCCGCCTGGGCGAGGCGGAGCCCCGGCCGCGCGTGGCGGGTGACTCGCTGTATTCGGGGGAGCTCGTGGCGACGGGCGACACCGGCCGCGCGGAGCTGGCGCTGGCGGATGGCAGCAACCTGTTCCTGTCGCCCCAAAGCGCGGTGCGCCTGGGCACGCTGGAGCTGACGGCCGAGCGCCAGCGCAAGGTGCTCCTGGACCTGGTGAAGGGCACGGTGGAGACGGAGGCGGCGCCGGGCGGGACGGGCTCCACCTTCGAGGTGCGCACGCGCGGCGCGGTGGCCGGGGTGCGCGGCACGCGCTTCCGCGTCTCCCAGCAGGAGGACGGCACCAGCCGCGTGGAGACGCTGGAGGGCAAGGTGGCCCTGGGCGCGGAGAGGGGCTCCGTGGACGTGGGCGCGGGCTTTGGTTCGCGCGCGAAGCCGGCCGAGGCACCGGAAGCGCCCCGCGCGCTCCTGGCGGCCCCGGCGCTGGAGCGGCCGCGCGGCGGCATCTACCCCAAGGCGCCCGCGCTCGTCTGGAAGGCGGTCCCCGGGGCGAAGGTGTACCGCGTGGAGCTGGCGGGGACGGCGGACTTCGCGGGCGACGTGCGGGTCCAGGAGACGGCCACGCCCACCCTGGACGCGTCGGCGACGGGTCCGGGCAAATGGTTCTGGAGGGTGCTGGCGGTGGACGCCGACGGCTTCGTAGGCTACCCCTCCCGAATCTTCAGCTTCGACGTCCCTGGATGAGATGACGCTGCCTACCCGCGCTCCCCGGTCCTCGCTGTCCTCGCCCGCGGTGCTGCGGGGGCTCGGCGTGGGCGTGGGGCTGCTGCTCGCCGTCGTCACGGCGGTGACAGGGGGAGCGCCGGGCCCGGGCGAGCGGGCCCTGTACGACGTCGCGGTGAGCCGGCTGTTGCCGCCGCTGCCCACCACGGCGGACCTGGTGCTGGTGGAGGTGGACGACCGCGCGCTCGCGGCGCTCGGCGAGCGCTGGCCGCTGTCGCGCGCCACCTGGGCCCGGGCCTTCCAGGCGCTGGCGGCGCACCGTCCCAACGCGGTGGTGGTGGACATCCTCTTCGACCAACCGGAGTCGCGCGACGCGCTGGACCTGGGCGAGGACGTGCTGGAGCGGCTGCGCGCGTCGGGGCTCACGCGGACGCCCGAGGGCGCGGCGCTGGCCACGGACCTGGAAGCCCGGCTGCACGCGCAGGACGGGGATGCGCGCCTCGCGGAGGCGTTCTCCGGCCTGGGCCGCGTCATCCTGGGCAGCATGGCCCTGGCCGAGGACGCGGGGCCCCTGCCCGGTGAAGGCAATCCGCTCACCGCGGTGCCCCTGCGCGCGGACCGGCTGCGGCTGGAGGCGAAGGGGTTGTCCACGAACCTGTCCGCGCTGCGGCTGGCGGCCTGGGGCAGTGGGACGCTGAACGTGCTGCTGGACGCGGACGGCGTCATCCGGCGCTATCCCTACGCGGTGGGGGTGGGCGGAAAGGCGTGGCCGTCGCTCGCGCTGGCGACCGCGCTGCGCCTGTGGCCGGAGCGTTCGGAGGCGCTGCTGCGCGTGGCGTCCACCGACGATGGCGCGCCCCTGATGCGGTTGCCCGCGCCGGACTGGCTGCCGCGCGTGAGCCTGGCGGACGTGCTGGCGGCGGGGCCGTCCTCGGTGGGGTTGGACCTGGCGCTGCGGGAGAAGACCGTCTTCGTGGGCGTCACCGCCACGGGCTTGCACGGCCAGAGCACCCTGCCCGGCCAGCTCGCCGTGCCGGGCGTGGAGATCCACGCCTTCGCGATGGACAACCTGCGCACCGGCCGGGTGCTGCGCGCCACGGGCGGCGCGGCGCTCGTGGGCATGGGCGAGACGGCCCTGGTGCTGGGCCTGCTCCTGTGGCGGCGGGGGCGCGCGCGAAGCCTGGGCCGGGTGGTGGGACAGTCCGCGGTGATCCTGGTCGCTCACGTGGCGTTCGTGGCGTGGCTGGCGGCGGACATCGGCTGGGTGGTGCCGCTCCTGCCCGGCGTCGTGGGACTGGTCCTGGTGACGCTCGCGGAGGCCGTCGTGCGGACGGGAGACCTTCAGCGCCAGAGCGGCGCCCTCAAGCGCCTGTTCGGCCGCTTTCCGACCCAACCCGGCGCGCCCACACCCAAGGGAACGGACACCGGAGCGGGCCCGGGCGACACGGATGCGCCGGATGCGGCGGCCGCGCGGTCCGGGGCCGACGGGCCCCGGCGCTAGGGGCGGGCCAGCGGCACGGGCTCGCCGAAACGCGCGCTATGCCTTCGCGTCCTCTTCATGGGCGAGTCGCCGGACCTCGGAGATGCGCTGGAGGGCCAGTTCCTGGATGAACCGCGCCATTTCCTCCAGGGGCTTGGGAAACGCCGTGCCCAGGAGGGCCGTCGAATCCTCGAAGTGCTCCAGCTCGCGCAGGATCTCCGCGCTCAGCAAGCGCTGCGTCACGTCGTCAGGCGCGCACAACGCCAGGAGCGCGTGCAGGTTGTCCCGGGATGCGCGACCGCGCCGTGAGAATGGCAGCCACGCAGCGCCCCCGCGATAGGGCTTGTTGCCAGCCCACCAGGCATGGAGGCGCAGCTCCCGCTCCTCGTCGGGTCGCGGTGCCAGACCTTCCGCGATGGCCTCCAGGTACCCCGCCTCATCTGGCGCCTCGATCCAGGGCGCGGACCTCCATTCGGCGGGGATCGTGGCTCGTTGGAACCCGGTCGCCTCCTGCCTCAGCACCACCCGGGCCCCCAGATCCTCGAAGCGGGCAGCGAACTCCCTGGCTTCGCCCGGGCTGAAGTACCGCCCGAGTTCCACTGGCAGCCTGTCCATCCGCTGCTTCACCTCCTGGAGATTCACGCCGCTCGCTCTCCGGACCAGATGCATGACCTCGACCCGGCGCTTCCCGACAGCCTCCAGCGTGACGATGGTGACGAACTCAGGGGACTCCAGGAAGGGTGAAGGAATCTCCCCCAGCTCCCTGGCCCTACTGACCCAGAAGAGACGCTGGCAGGCCCCACACCGAGAGACGCGAGGCGGCAGCGGCAGCATCGGCATGTCGCACCAGCCATCCGTCCAGACCACGGCACCGAAGGTATTGCTCGAGAGCAGCGAGGGCTGCCTGAGGGGCGCCTCGCACATCGGGCATGCAACGACGATGTCGGGACCGGGCATCATGGCGGTAGACCTCCGACGCTACCGCGCGAGACCTCGAGGCACCACGGGCCCCCCAACCGCCAGGCACTCAACCGGCAGGGGCGCCGCGGCCCTCGTGCGCCGCGGACGGCTCGTACGGAGGCCGCGGGATTCCCACACGTGTCCCCACGTCCGGCCCCTGGGCCCGGCAGGGCGTGTCCCCACGCAAGGCCGAGTACACGGACGGGGCAGGCGTGGCACCATGCTCCGACCGCCATGCCACGCTACGCACTCATCGCCGAACCGGATTCCCACCGCGCCACGGGGCTGCTCGCGCTGGCGCAACAGGAGGGCCTGGAGGGCGTGGTCGCTCGGGATGGCGCGGAGGCCCAGGAGTTCGTGCGCAAGCGCGGCGCCCCCACCCTGCTGTTGACGGACCTGGCGCTCCCGAGAGTGGATGGCTTCGCGCTGCTCGCGTGGCTGCGGGGCCGCCCGGACGCGAGCGGCACGACGGTGGTGGTGGTGACGGCCTTCGACGAGCTGCGCGTGCGCGCGTGGCAGCTCAAGGACACCCTGGGCATCCACGCCCTGCTCAGCCGGCGCTCGGGCCCGGAGGCGATGCGCGACGGCGTGCGGCGCGCGCTCGCCGGACAGCTCGCGGGCAGTGGCCTGCTGGAGCCCAGCTCCGACGAGGAGAAGCGGCGCCTCCAGCGCATCGACGAGCTGAGGCTCGTGGACGCGGGGCCTCCCGACACGGAGCTTCAGGAGCTGGTCTCGGAGGTGGCGCAGGCCTTCGGCGTCCCCGTCGCGCTGCTGACCCTGGTGCTGGGCGACCGCCAGTGGTTCAAGGCGCACGTGGGCCTGCCCGCCGCGCTCGCCCGCGACCGGGGCACCCCGCGCGACTGGTCCTTCTGCCACCACGTGGTGCAGGGCCGCGAAGCCATGGTGGTGCCGGACGCCACCCGCCACCCCGTGTTCCGCGACAACCCGCTGGTGCGCGACGGCATCGTCGGAAGCTACGCCGGCGCGCCGCTCGTCACCGCCAGCGGCGATGTGCTGGGCTCGCTGTGCGTCATCGACACGCGGCCCCTGATGCTCGGCCCGGAGGACCTGGCGGCGCTGCGCGAGCTGGCCGGCCGCGTGGCGGAGAACCTGGAGCACACCACCGGAGGCAGGCGGGGGCGCTCCGCCGCGCCGCGCCCCCAGGGCTCCCTGGAACCGGTCCTCACCGAGGCCTCCGCCCTGGCGCTCGTGCGCGAAGCCGTGCGCGCCCTGGACGTACCGGTCCTGGTGGTGGCCCCGGACCGCCAGCCCTTCGCCGCCAACGCGGCCCTGGCGGAGCTGCTGGGCCTGCCGGAGGAGCGCCTGTCCGGGATGGCCTTCGACGCCCTGTGCCAGCACGTCGCCAACCTGAGCGCGGATCCCGGCGGCACGCTCCGGCAGCTGGACCTGGCGGCGGAGGGCTCCCGAGGCCTGCACCTCACCCTCACCCTGGAGCGGCCCCGGCACCGGGCGGTGCGCTGGGTGGCGCGCCCCTTCCTGGTGCCCGGCGGCGTCGCGCAGTTGCTGTCCTTGATCGACCTGGGCGTCGACACCGACCCGAGGGGCCAGCGCGAACGGCTCCTGCGCCAGGACGCGCTCACGGGCCTGGACACCCGGCGCGTGGGCGAGGAACGACTGGCCAAGGAGATCGGCCGCTGCCGCCGCGAGGACCTGCCCATCAGCCTGGTGCTGGTGGACCTGGTGGGCCTGGGCGACCTCAACCGCACGCGCGGCTTCGACGCGGGCGACGGGGCCCTGCGGGAGCTGGCCCGCCGCGCGGACGCGCTGTGCCCCCCGCCGGGCTTCGCGGTGCGATGGAACGGAGACACCTTCCTGCTCGCGCTGCCCGGCGCGGATGCGGTGGGCGCGGAGGCCGTGCGCCAGCAGTTGCACGCCGTGCCCGGCCTGCCCGAGCTCACCTCCACCGCCGTCACGGTGCGCGGCGAGGAGGATCCCCACGGCACGCTGGCCCGGGCCCACGCCGCGCTCGCCCGCTCGAAGCCAGAGCGGCCCCCGGGCCCGCCGGGCGCCTGAGCGCCAGGGGCAAGCCTGGCTGATGGATGGGGTGGGGCCCGCCTGGGGAGGCCCGGGAGGCCCCGGGGCCTCAATGGCGTGAAAACCCGGGGGGCCCCGGCTATCGAAGGGCCTCTCTCCCGCCTTGCGCGCGCATCTTCCGAGCCCTCCCGGGGCTCAGGGGTCCCGACGATGATTCCCTTCTCCGTACTCGACCTGTCTCCCGTCATCGCGGGAGGCGACCCCGGACAGGCCCTCCGGTGCACCCTGGATCTGGCCCGCCACGCGGAGGCCTGGAACTACCAGCGCTACTGGCTGGCCGAGCACCACAACATGACGGGCATCGCCAGCGCGGCCACGTCCGTCGTCATCGGGCACGTCGCGGGGGGCACGTCCAAGATTCGCGTGGGCGCGGGCGGCATCATGCTCCCCAACCACGCGCCGCTGGTCATCGCGGAGCAGTTCGGCACCCTGGAGACGCTCTACCCCGGCCGCATCGACCTGGGCCTAGGCCGCGCGCCGGGCACCGACCCGCGGACCTCCGCCGCCCTGCGCCGCGGGCTGATGGGCGCGGACTCGTTCCCCCAGGACGTGGTGGAGCTGCAGAACTACTTCAAGGACCCCACGCCGGGGCAGGCCGTGCGCGCGGTGCCGGGCGCGGGCCTCCACGTGCCGCTGTGGCTGCTGGGCTCCAGCACCTTCAGCGCGCAGCTGGCCGCGGCCATGGGCCTGCCCTTCGCCTTCGCCTCGCACTTCGCGCCCGCGCAGATGATGAGCGCGCTGCACCTGTACCGCACGCAGTTCCGTCCGTCGGACGTGCTCCAGAAGCCGTACGCGATGATTGGCGTCAACGTCTTCGCGGCGGACTCGGACAAGGAAGGCCAGCGCCTCTTCACCTCCTTGCTCCAGGCCTTCATCAACCTGCGCCGGGGCCGCCCGGGCCCGCTCCTGCCGCCGGTGGACAGCCTGGACGGTCAGCTCAATGAGATGGAGCTGGCGGAGATCGAGCACATGCTGGCGTGCACCGTGGTGGGCTCGCCCGACAGCGTGCGCGACGGCCTCCAGTCCCTCATCGAGCAGACCGGGGCCGACGAGCTGATGATCACCGCGCAGATCCACGACCACGCCGCGCGGCTGCGCTCCTTCGAGATCGTCGCGAAAGTGCGCGACGGCCTCAAGGCTGGGGACGCGCCGCCCGCACCGTCCCCGCAAGCCTCGCGATGAGCTGCGCGTCGCGGCTGCCGAAGACGCGCCGCGCGCCACCGGGCAGGCCCAGCACCAGGTAGTGCATGTCCTCCACCAGGAGCAGCGCGGCCATGGAGGCGAAGAAGCCCAGCGCGGTGAAGACGAGCCCCGCCTCGTAGGCGCCGCGCATCGCCGTGACGCTGACGGACAGCCAGGACAACAGGGGCAGCCCCACCACGGCGCCCAGGCCCACCACGAGCAGGTAGGGCCACACCTTCGGCGTGCGGCGCACGGTCTCCACCTGGAGCACGTCGCGCAGCGCCCAGGTCCGGCCGCCCACGACGAGCCGCTCACGGGTGACGCGGACCTGGCCCTCCTGGAACAGCACGGGCTCCGCCGCGTCCGCCGTCTCCAGGGGAGCCACGGGCCGGCGCTCGACTTCACGGCGGGGGACGACGGGGTGCAACACGGTGACGGCGGCCATTGGTTCACCCATGGGTGGTCTCCAACGAGGGAAAGTGCGAGCGCAGCAGGTCGCGCAGCTCATCGAGCGGACGGCCCAGCGCGAAACATGCCCGGGCCCCCTGACACAGGGCGCGTGACACCAGGCGCTCGTCCGCGAAGGGAAGGAGGATGACCACCGGCGCGGCGGAGGCACAGGCCCGCGCGCGGGTCAGCACCGGGAGGATGGCCTCTCCGCGCTCCACGTGCGCCAGCACCAGGTCCGGCCGGGCCGCGTCCGCCGCGTCCAGGAACAGGGCGATGCCCAGGTCGCCCAGCACGTCCGCCAGCAGCGATGCCAGGGACTCATCCGCACCGAGCAGCAGGGCCCGGGTTGTGCGCAGGGACGCCACGCTCCCACGTCACAGCAAGCAACATGCCGGAGCCACCGTCCCGGGGGACGGTGGGAGTGGTCACCGGTGGACCGTGGCAATCCGCCATCACCCCATGGCGGATTGCCAGACCGCGGCTCAGCGCTCCCGCTCGCGACGATGGATGGTGGACACATCGATGCCCAGGAGTTCAGCGGCGCGGGTCTTGTTCCCCCCGCAGTGCTGGACCATCCAGTGGATGTACTCCCCCTCCAGCTTGCGCAGGGTCCACACCCCTTCCTGGGCCTGGCTGAGGGGATTCGCCGGCCCCTCGGGCACCGGCGCGTGGGGGCGCAGGTCCTCCAGCCCCACCGTCTCCCGCGGCACCAGCACCACCAGCCGCTCCACCAGGTTCTCCAGCTCGCGCACGTTGCCCGGCCAGGGCATGGCGCCCAGCGCCGCCACCACCTCCGGAGACAGCGCCGTCACGCGGGAGCGCGGGTTGCGCGCGCGGGAGCGGGCGGTGAAGTGCTCCACCAGCTGCGGGATGTCCTCCCCCCGCTCCTTCAGCGAAGGCACCCGCA
The DNA here is from genome assembly GCF_009909145.1 of Corallococcus silvisoli. Classification (NCBI taxonomy): domain Bacteria; kingdom Pseudomonadati; phylum Myxococcota; class Myxococcia; order Myxococcales; family Myxococcaceae; genus Corallococcus; species Corallococcus silvisoli. Next base: position 50,848 of record NZ_JAAAPJ010000012.1, on the reverse strand, counting down.
GCGTGACGACGTTGAGCCGGTAGAACAGGTCCGCCCGGAAGCGCCCCTCCCGCACCCGCGCCTCCAGGTCCTGGTGCGTCGCCGCCACCACGCGCACATCCACCGTGCGGCTGGCGTCCGAGCCCACCGCCCGCACCTCGCCGTCCTCCAGCACGCGCAGCAGCCGCGCCTGGAGCTCCGTGGGCATGTCCCCAATCTCGTCCAGGAACAACGTCCCGCCGTGCGCCTCCACGAACAGGCCGCGCCGGACGGAGGTCGCCCCGGTGAAGGCCCCCTTCACGTGGCCGAACAGCTCGCTCTCCAGCAGCGGCCCCGGCAGCGCCGTGCAGTTGACGGCCACGAAGGGCCCGGAGGCGCGCGGGCCCTCGACGTGCAGCGCGCGGGCCACCAGCTCCTTGCCGGTGCCGCTCTCGCCCCGGAGCAGCACCGGCGCCGCCGCGTGCGCCACCCGGTCGATGAGCTCGTACAGCGCGCGCATGGGCGCGCTCCGGCCCACCAGCGCGCCCAGCCCCGAGCGCTCCTGCGACGCCTGCTTCAGCGCCCGGTGCTCCGCCCGGAGCCTCCGGTCCTCCAGCGCGCGGCCCAGGTACAGCCGCACCTCGTCCAGGCGGAAGGGCTTGGTGAAGTAGTGGTACGCGCCCCGGCGCATCGCCTCCACGGCGCTCTCCACGCCGCCGAAGGCCGTCATCAGCAACACGGGCAGCTCCGGGTCCACCGCGCGAGCCGCGCCCAGCACGTCCAGCCCGTCCACCTTCTCCATGCGCAGGTCGGTCAGCACCGCGTCGTACACGCGGGAGCGCAGGAGCGTCAGCGCCTCCTCGCCGCCGGTCGCCAGGTCCACCGTCCAGCCCGCGTCCACGAGCGGTTCCTGGAGCATGCGCCCCATCTCCACGTGGTCGTCGACGACCAGGATGCGGGCCTCAGCCGGCGCGTTGCTCGACATGTCGCTCCTCCGGCACGGCGCGGGCCACCGGCCACAGCACGGTGACGCGGGTGCCCTGCCCCGGCGTGCTCTCCAGCTCCACCCGCCCGCCATGGTTGCGCACGACGTGGGCCACCATCGTCAACCCCAGCCCCGTGCCCTGCCCGCGCTTCTTCGTGGTGAAGAACGGGTCGAACACCTGGTTGATGCGCTCCTTCGGGATCCCGCAGCCGTCGTCGCGCACCGTGAGCGCGACCAGCCCCCACGCGCCCTCCTCCGGCCCGGCCAGCGCGGAGGCGGACACCTCCACCCGGCCCCCCTCGCGGCACGCGTCGCAGGCGTTGAGCGTCAGGTTGAGCAACACCTGCTGGAGCTGATCCGCGTCCGCCGCCAGCGCGGGCACCGACTCCGGCACGTCCAGCGTCAGCGTCACCTGGCGCCGCTCCGCCTCCGCGCGCAAGAGCTCATGCAGGGCCGTGGCGAGCGGCCCCAGCGCCACCGGCCGCACCATCGCCGGCTGCAAGCGCGAGAAGTCCAGGAGCTGGCGCAGCGTGCGGCTCACCCGGTCGATCTGCTCGACGATGACGCCCAGGCCCGGGCCCTGCGGGTGCGCGGGGCCCAGCTTCCCCTGCACGTACTCCGCCCGGCCGCGCACCACGCCCAGCGGCGTTCCAATCTCATGCGCGATGCCCGCCGCCAGCACGCCCACGGTGGCCAGCTTCTCCGCGCGCAGCAGCTTCGTCTCCAGCGCGCGCACGTCGCTCAGGTCCTCCACCACCAGGAGCACGCGCGCCTCCTCCTTGGGGTCCTCCACCGTCAGGGGCACCGCGTGCAGGTTGTACGTGCCCTCCTCCCCGAAGAGCGCCAGCGGTTCGCCCAGCAGGCTCAGCGTCCGGTCCTCCCGGCCCGCGGACGCGACCAGCGCGTCGAGCCGCTCCACCACCGGCGCCGGAGCCCCGGGGAACGCGGCCAGCAACGGCGCGCCAGTGACGTTGCCGGGCACGCGCGCGCGGAGCGCCTCGTTGACGGCGCTGATCCGCCCGTCCGCCGTCAGCGCGAGGACGCCCGTGGGCAGGTGGTCGAGGATCTTCCGCGTCCGGTCGTGGAGCGCCGCCAGCCGGGCCGCATGCCGCCGGCTCTCCTGGAGCGCCACCGCGCGCCGCCGCGCCAGCACCACGTACACCGCGAAGGCCACCAGGAAGAACGCCACCAGCGCGCCCGCGCCCAACAGCCGCACCACCAGCGACTGCTCATGCGAGCGCAGCGTCGCGGTCGAGACCAGCGCCGCCACCGCCCAGTGACTTCCGCCGCGCATGCGGATGGGCGTGTAGACGGCCACCACCTCCGCGCGCCCCAGCCCCAGCCGCTCCGCCTCGTGCTCGGACAGGGGCAGCATCCCGCGCGCCCCGGCCTTCAGCCTCGTGACGAGGAAGGCGAAGGCGGGCACGCCCGCGTCCTTCTGCCCCACGCGGCCGAACCACTCCGCCAGGCCCGGGTCGCTCGCGGGCGTGGGCTGCCCGTGCGTGCCCACGAGCAGCATCCGCGCCTCCAGGTCGGAGGTGACGATGCGCAGCGGCGCGAAGAAGGTCTCCGTGTCCACCAGCACCGCCACCGCGCCCTCCGGCTTGCCGTCCGTCGCGGGCAGCGCCGTGGCCAGGATGCGCAGCCACCCGCCGTTGGCCGCGTCCAGGATGGGCGACGTGGTGACGTCGCCGGGAGGCCGCAAGAGGGCCCGCCGCGCCGTCCCCGCCATCTCCGCCACCAGCCCCTCGCGCGACACCGGCGTCTCCGGCTTGCGGTCGAACAGGAGCAGCCGCTCCGCGCCCTCGCCGTCGTAGGCCGCGATGGCCTTGTACTGCCCCACCGCCTCCAGCAACGCGCGCAGCTCGCGCCGGTGCTCCGCCAGGCTCCCGGGCTGGGACATCAGCTCCCCGGCGAAGCGCAGGTTGCGGCCCACCTCCTCCAGCGAGTCCGTGACGCCGCCCACGGCCTCGTCCAGCTGCTTCTGCCGGTCCCCCGCGAACTGCTCCACCAGGGCCGTCCGGCTGCGCTTCACCAGCGTCCACACCCCCACCCCCACGCTCGCCAGGGCGGCGCACAGCAGGAGGATGGGCAGGAGCGTGGACCGCATGGGTGGCCCACAACCTAACCCGGCAAGGGGTCCCAAGTCCTTGTTTCCAGGACCTTTTGTCTCACCCGCCCTCCAGTACGGGACCATTGACGAACCGCGTCGGGCAGTGCTACCTACCGGTCGGTAGGCGAATTGACCTACCGGTCGGTAGGTGGTTCTTCCGGGCGGGAGCAGGCCGCCGGCAAGGAGAGCACGCGTGACACCCACGGGGCGCAAACCGGACGAGGGCGAGCGGTACCGGACCATCCTGGAGACGGCGGCCCGGCTCATCTGCGAGCGGGGCTACGAGGGCACGTCGATGCAGGAGATCGCCGCCGCGTGCCGGATGACGAAGGCGGGGCTCTACCACCACATCCAGAACAAGGAGCAGCTGCTCTTCGCCATCATGAACTACGGCATGGACGTGTTCGAGGAGCAGGTCCTCGGGCCCGTGGCGGACGTGGCGGACCCCATCGAGCGGCTGCGCCAGTGCATGCGGCAGAACATCCACCTGGTGACGAGCGGCCGCAGCAAGGAGGTCATCATCATCCTCCACGAGCACGCCACGCTCACCGGCGAGGCGCGCGAGTACATCGACCGGCGCAAGAAGCGCTACGTGCGCTTCCTGGAGGACGCGTTCGCGGAGGCGAACCGGCTGGGCCGCCTGCGCGGCGTGGACCCCACGGTGGCGGCGTTCTCGCTCCTGGGGATGATCCTCTGGGTCTACAAGTGGTTCAAGCCGGACGGCCGCCTCACCGAGGAGCAGATCGCCGACGGGATGGTGGAGCTGCTCTTCCCCAGCCTCTCGCTGGGTGCCTCGGCGCCCGCGCCCTCGGAAGCCCCCGACGACACGCCCGCGCTGCGCATGGTGCCGCGCGCCGCCTCCGGGGAGGAGCCCCAGTGAACCGCGCCCGGTGGTGTTCCCTGACGGAGGCGGTGGCCTCCATCCCGAACGGCGCGTCGCTCGCGGCGGGCGGGTTCATGCTGGGCCGCGCGCCCATGGCGCTGGTGCTGGAGCTGGTGGCGCAGGAGAAGCGCGACCTCCAGCTCATCTCCCTGCCCAACCCGCTGCCGGCGGAGTTCCTGGTGGCGGGCGGGTGCCTGAAGCGCGTGGAGCTGCCCTTCGGCGCGCTGGTGCTGGAGAACCGCGTGCGCCCCCTGCCCTGCCTGAAGCGGGCCATCGAGGCGGGCGACATCGCGTGGCGTGAGCACGACGGCTACCGCGTGGTGCAGCGGCTGCGCGCGGCCTCCATGGGGCTGCCGTTCATCCCCGCGCCGGACGCGGACGTGTCGGAGCTGGCGGAGGTGGATGCGCCGCGCACGGTGGAGGATCCCTTCACCGGCCGCCGCGTGCCGGTGGAGCCCGCCTACTACCCGGACGTGGCGCTCATCCACGCGCGGGCCGCGGACGACAAGGGCAACCTCCTCATCGAGGACCCCACCACGGACCTGCTCGTCGCGGGCGCGGCGAAGCGGGTCATCGCCACCGTGGAGGAGCGCGTGTCGAAGCTGTCGCGCGTCACCGTCCCGGGCTTCCAGGTGGAGCGCGTGGTGCTCGCCCCCGGCGGCGCGCTGCCCACGGGCTGCCTGGGGAAGTACCCGCACGACGACGCGATGCTGTCCGCCTACCTGGCCGCGGCGGAGGCCGGCGGCGCGAAGGACTTCCTGATGTCGCTGCGCGCGACGCGGAGCGCGGCGTGATGGCGACGACGACGGTGGACCCGACGCCCGCGGAGACGGTGGTGTCGCTGCTGGCGCGGGAGATTGGAGACGGCTCGGTGGTGGCCACCGGCGTGGCGTCTCCGCTGGTCATCCTGGCGATCGCCGTGGCGCGGGCCACGCATGCGCCGGGGCTGACGTACCTGGCGTGCGTGGGCTCCCTGGATCCGGCGCTGCCGGAGCTGTTCCCCTCCTCGGAGGACCTGCGCTACCTGGACGGCCGGTCCGCGGAGGTGAGCATCGCGGACCTGTTCGACCACGCGCGCCGGGGCCGGGTGGACACGGTGTTCTTCGGCGCGGCGGAGATCGACCCGGCGGGCCGCACCAACATGACGGCGTCCGGCAGCCTGGAGAAGCCGCGCGCCAAGTTCCCCGGCGTGGCGGGCGCGGCCACGCTGCGCCAGTGGGTGAAGAACCCCGTCCTGCTGGTGCCCCGTCAGTCGCGCCGCAACCTGGTCCCCCAGGTCCAGGTGGCCACCACGCGCGACCCCAGCCGCCCGGTGCGGCTCATCTCCGACCTGGGCACGTACGAGCTGGGCGGGCCTCGCGGGGCGCGGCTGCTGTCGCGTCACCCCTGGGCCACGGTGGACGCCATCGCCGAGCGCACCGGCTTCGAGTTCGCGGTGCCGGACGCGCTGCCCGTCACCTCCCTTCCCGACGCGCGCACGGTGGAGGCCATCCGGGCGCTGGACCCCCGGAACCTGCGCGACGCGCTCGTCGGCGGCTGAAGCGTCTCCTCTCCCCTTTGTCGCGCTACGAAATGAGGCACCAGATGGAAGCTGTCGTTCTTCGCCAGTTCGGGAATGCAGAGAACCTGCGTCTGGAGACCGTGCCGGTGCCCCGGCCGGGCAAGGGCGAGGTGCTTCTGCGCGTGCACGCGTGCGGCGTCTGCTACCACGACGTCATCAACCGCCGCGGCAACCTGCCCCGCACGCACGTGCCCGCCATCCTGGGCCACGAAGCCGCGGGCGAGGTGGTGGAGGTGGGCCCGGAGACGGTGGGCTGGAAGGTGGGCGACCGCGCCGCCACGCTCCAGCGCATGTCCTGCGGTGAGTGCGCGCTGTGCCTCTCCGGCCGCAACAGCCTGTGCAAGCAGGACAACCGCTTCTTCGGCGAGGAGCTGCAGGGCGGCTACGCGCAGTTCATGGTGGCCCCGGTGCGCGGCCTGGGCCGCGTGCCCGCGGACCTGCCCTGGGCGGTGGCCGCGACGGTGTGCTGCACCCTGGGCACCGCGGTGCACACGCTGCGCACGCGCGCGAAGGTGAAGGCCGGGGAGACGGTGCTCATCACCGGCGCCAGCGGCGGCGTGGGGCTGGCCGCCGTGCAGCTGGCGAAGGTGGACGGGGCGCGCGTCATCGCCATCACCTCCGGCGAGGCGAAGGTCGCCGCGCTCAAGGAGGCGGGCGCGGACGAGGTCATCGTGTCGCGCGGCCTGGACTTCGGCTCGGAGGCGCGCAAGCGCACGCAGGGCCAGGGCGTGGACGTGGCGGTGGAGATCGTCGGCAGCGCGACCTTCGACCAGACGCTCAAGGCCATGGCGCCCGGTGGACGCGTGGTGGTGGTGGGCAACCTGGAGTCGGGGGTGGTGAACCTGAACCCGGGGCTCGTCATCGTGAAGGAGCTGGAGATCCTGGGCGCGTACGCGACCACGCGCGTGGAGCTGGATGAATCCCTGCGGCTCACGGCGAAGGGCCTCATCCGTCCCTTCGTGTCGGAGGAGGTGGCGCTGGCGGACGCGGGCCGTGCGCACTTCCGGCTGGAGAACCGGGAAGTGGCGGGCCGGCTGGTGCTGGTGCCGCCGGCGGCGTGAGGCCTTTCGCGGTCGCGACCTTTTGCTCTTGAGGAGTTCCCCATGAAGAAGCGGGTTGGAATCGAAGCGCTGGCGGTGGCGGTCCCTCGCCGGTACGTGGACATCGAGGACCTGGCGCGGGCGCGCGGCGTGGACCCGGCGAAGTTCACCGCGGGCCTGGGCGCGAAGGAGATGGCGGTCAACGACCCGGGCGAGGACTCCGTGTCGCTGGCGGCCACGGCGGCGGCGCGGCTCCTCCAGCAGCAGGACGTGGATCCCGCGAAGCTGGGCATGCTGGTGGTGGGCACCGAGACGGGCGTGGACCACTCGAAGCCCATCGCGTCGCACGTGCACGGCCTGCTCAAGCTGCCGCGCGCCATGCGCACGTTCGACTCGCAGCACGCCTGCTACGGCGGCACGGCGGGGCTGATGGCGGCGGTGGAGTGGATCGCCTCCGGCGCCGCGGCGGGCCGCTCCGCGCTGGTGGTGTGCACGGACATCGCGCGCTACGGCCTGAAGACGGCGGGCGAGCCCACCCAGGGCGGCGGCGCGGTGGCGCTCCTGGTGTCGGAGACGCCGGACCTGCTGGCGATGGACGTGGGGCTCAACGGCGTGAGCACCGCGGACGTGTATGACTTCTGGCGTCCGGTGGGCCGGCGCGAGGCGCTGGTGGACGGGCACTACTCCATCACCTGCTACCTGGACGCGATGGCGGGGGCGTACCGCGGCTGGCGCGAGCGCGCCCTGGAGCAGGGCCTGGTGCGCTGGGACTCCAAGCTGCCCAGCGAGCAGCTGGCGCGGATCCTCTACCACGTGCCCTTCTGCAAGATGGCGCGCAAGGCGCACGCGCAGGTGCGGCTGTGCGACCTGGAGGACTCCGGCAACGGGCCAGCCACGCCCGAGGCGCGCGACGAGGCCGCGAAGTCCCAGGCCAGCTACGACGCGCAGGTGGCGAAGTCGCTGGGGCTGAACGCTCGCGTGGGCAACGTCTACACGGCGTCGCTGTATCTGGCGCTCGCGGGCCAGCTGCACGCGGAGGGCGCGGCGCTGGCGAACCAGCGCATCGGCCTGCTGTCCTACGGCAGCGGCTCCTGCGCGGAGTTCTACTCCGGCGTGGTGGGCGAGAAGGCCCCGGAGCGCATGGCCCGCGCGGACCTGGACACGGTGCTGGCGAAGCGCGAGCGCGTGTCGGTGGAGGAGTACGAGCGGCTGATGAACCTGCCCTACGACGCGCCGGAGGCGATTGCGCCGGAGCCGGGCACGTTCCGGCTGGCGGAGATCCACGAGTACCGCCGCAAGTACGCGGGCGGCGCGGCGTAGCCACGGCGTGCCCGTCGCGGGAGCCCTCCTCCTGGCTCACACCCCCAGGAGGGAGAGCACCGCGCCTTGGGCTTCGTCCTCCAGTGTCGGCACCTCCGGAGGGCCCTTCGGGTTCGCGCCGTGACAGGGGCCCACCGCTCCCGCCGCGAGGACGGGCGGCCTCCGGGAGCAAGGTCAGGAGCGACGTTCACCCTGGCGCATTCGCGCCCTCACATCCGGCGTCCCCGGAAGCTCCACCGCGAGCGGCGGCCCCATGCCGCCGCGACCAGCACGAGCGCCCCCGGCACCCACCCGGGCGCCGCCGCGCAACCATCCTTCGGCGGCGGCTGCTCCCCCGGAGGCGTGGGGGTCACGGGCTCCACCCCGGCGTCGCTGCCGGGAACGGGCGCTCCGAAGAGCTGCGCCAGCTGGGGCCACAAGGCCGGACATCGCTGCTGCACGGGCGTCGTGGCGGGACACTGGTGCGCGCCCTTCACGTCGCTGAGCCGGAACATCGGCTCCCAGGTCGTTCCCTCGTCGGCGCTGCGCGCCAGCGCCCAGCCCCCGGTCCAGCTCGCGCCACAGGCGTAGAGGGAACCGCCGCGCTTCAGGGAGCAGGCGTTTCCGTTCGGCTCCGCGAGCTCCACGAAGGGCTCGTCGTCGTGGCCCCGGAAGAGGCGGGTCGTGGTGGAGACCCAGACCGTGCGCCCGTCCTCGGAGGACTCCACGCTGGCGATCCGCTCGTAGGTGTCCATCACGGGCGTCAACGTGGCGCCGCCATCCGTGCTCTTGAGCAATGAGTCGCGGCCCTGGGCGGAGACCCGCGCCCAGAGCACGTCGGGCGAGGTATCGCTCACGCGCAGCAGGACGAGATCGTACGGGAGCTGGAAGCGGGTCAGCGGCTGGGGCAGCCGGGTCCAGGTCTGGCCGCCATCCTCGCTGCGGGTGAGGAACTGGCCGTCCACGTCCTGGCCCGAGGCATAGACGCGCTGCGGATCCGAAGCGGCGACGCGGATGGACGTGAAGCGGGAGTTCAGCGTCGGCGGGAGCACGAGTGTCCACGACCCGCCGCCATCCTCGGAGCGGTAGAGCCCGTTGCTCAGGGAGGGCCGGCCGGTGCTGACGTAGAGACGCTGCTCGTCGGACGCATGCATGGCCAGACTCGTGACCCAGGTGTCCTTGAAGAAGGCATCCGGAGTCCACGTGCAGCCGGCATCGTCGGAGCGCACCAGCGCGCTCCCCGTGGCGGCGAGCAGCGTCCCTCCGGAAAGCCAGAAGTAGCGCTCCGGGCGCCAGATGGCGATGCCCATGCCCTCCGGGCAGATCCACCGCCACGTCGCGCCGTGGTCTCGGGAGATGAGCGCGCCCGACGGGTCGCCCATGATCCAATCGTCCTCGTGCCCTCCGCGTACGCTGATGCTGCTCGCCTCGTCAGGCATGCCCCAATGCGCCACCGCCGGCGCCGCCCACAGCGACAGGAGCAGCGGCAGCCTCCAGGACAGGAGGACGGAAGTCTTCGTCACGGTGTGGCTCCGGTGCGGCGATGCGCCTCGCGGGCGAGGAGGAGGGGTGAAACTCCGCGCGCCGGGGCCTCCGGCGCGCGGCACTTCGATGGACCGCGCGTCAGTTCGCCGCGTTCCGGTACTCGAAGTCCTCGAGCGTCATCAGGTAGTCGCCCTTGTCGGCGCGGTAGCGCATGCAGTAGCGCGTCGGGTAGAGGCCCGAGGCCTCCATCGCCGGAGGCGCCTTGATGACCCGGCAGTCATCGGCCGGCTTGCTCTTGGCGAAGCTGCCCTCGACGACGGTCTCGAAGTACGTGATGTGGCCGTCGTACGCGCCATAGACGAACGCCTGCGTGAAGGGCTCGCCGTTGAAGGGCGACTCCGCGATGTCCGCCAGGTGGTTGCCCATGCGCGCGGAGACGCCGCGCTGGTTCTCGAAGCCCGTCGGGTAGAAGGGCGCCGGGGGGTCCTTGATGGCCTTCGCGTAGTCGTTGCAGTCCGTGTAGACGCCGCACGGCCCAGTGCGGATGAAGTTCCGCTTCACGAAGTCCTGCATGAAGAAGTGCAGGTCGAAGTGCCCCTTGTCGAACGCGCCGATGGGGCCGTGCCCCCGGCCCTGCCAGTTGAACATGATCCACTGGAAGGGGACGTCCCTGATCTTGGGGAACCAGAGCACGCGCTCGTGCCCGCCGTTGCACTCCTTCTCCGGGTCCGTCACCCCGTCATTGTTCATGTCCCAGCACGTCTGCCCGTCGTTCGTCGGCACCATGGGCAGGGTGTCCATGGCGGCCTGGTCCACGGTCACGCCAATGGCCTTCACCGAACCGTCCGCGTTCTTGTGGACGATGGACTGCACGTAGCCATCGCCAAACGACACACGGTTCTCCATCAGGTCGCATGGGCCTCGGTAGGCACCGTGCTTCACCTCCGAGGACAGCTCCTTCTCGGAGACCTTCTTGGACTGGTTGTCGATACAGGCATCGACGGTCTCCCCTTCATCGGAACAGCCAGCCATGCCCAGCAGGGCCACACCCAGGATCCACGGACTCAGACGCAGCGACACGGTGCACTCCTTGTGAACGAAGAACGAATCCAGACGACGCAAGACAGCCCCGCCCCTGCTCACGCGCGAAGGGCGGACGAAAGCGAGCCCACGAGCGCGTCGAGCCCGTGGCTGAACAGCGTGTAGTGATTGCCTTCCAGCTCCACGAGCTCGCCGCCCGAGGACAGCTGGAGCCACGCCTCCGCGTTCTGCCGCGAGGCGCCTCCGGGCTGCGCGCCCCGACAGAACCAGACGCGGCCGGCGTAGGGCCGGGCCTGGTACGCCGTGAGCGCGCGCATGTTCGCCTTGAACACCTCCGCGTGCGCCCCCAGCGTCGCGCGGTCGAGCTCCGGCGCGATGGCCTCCTGCGCTCGCAGGTCATCCACCACGCGCTCCAGCACCGCCTCCGAGGGCAGGGACCGCAGCGCGCCGGCATCCACCTTCACCCGGCGGGCGGACAACGCGCCCAGGTCCTCCGCGAAGCGCGCCATCAGCGCCGCCTCGTCCATCGCGTCCCCGCCCTGCCCCGCGGGCGGCACGAGCACGTCGATGAGCGCGAGCGTGGCGACCGTGTCACCCGCCGCATGGAGCTGGCGTGCCATCTCGTAGGCCACGACGCCGCCCATGGACCACCCACCCAGGTGATACGGGCCGCGCGGCTGGACCTCGCGGAGCGAGTCCAGGTAGGCGGAGGCCATGGCCTCGATGGACCGGGGCGGCGCACCAGGCGGAACCTGGAGCCCGAAGACGGGCTGCTCCGTCCCCAGCTTGCGCGCCAGCTCCGCGTAGCAGAGGACGCTGCCCCCCACGGGGTGCACCAGGAACAATGGAGGCTTCGTGCCCGCGGGCTGGATGGGCACCAGCGCCCCCCTGCCCTCCTGGGACGTCCCTTCCGCCCCGGACAGCGACGCGGCGAGCAGCTCCACCGTGGGCATCTCGAAGAGGGTCGCGAGCGGCAGCTCCCGGCCCAGCTCCTGGCGCAGCCTCGCCATCAGCCGCACCGCGAGCAGCGAGTTCCCGCCCACTTCGAAGAAGTTGTCGTGGATGCCCACCGGTCCCGGCAGCAGCCCTTCCCAGAGGTGCACCAGCTGCTTCTCCAGGTCCGTGCGGGGCGCCACCCGGGCGACGGGCTGCTTCGGCTGCCGCGCGTCCCCCAGCGACGGCAGCGCGGAGCGATCCACCTTCCCGTTCGCGCTGAGCGGCAGCGCGTCCAGCGTCACGAACGTCTGCGGCACCATGTACTCCGGCAGCTTCGCGCGGAGCGCGTCGCGCAGCGCGTCCATCGCCGGAGGCGCCTCGGCGTCGAGCACCACGTACGCCACCAGCCGCTTGTTGCCCCGCTTCTCACCCACGGCGGACGCCACGGCGGCGCGCACGCCCGGGTGCTGGAGCAGCGCGGTTTCGATCTCGCCCAGCTCGATGCGGAAGCCCTGGACCTTGACCTGGAAGTCCTCGCGGCCCAGGAACTCGATGTCGCCGCTGGGCAGGAAGCGCCCCAGGTCGCCCGTCCGGTACAGCCGCTCTCCGGTCAGCGGATGGCGGATGAAGCTGGCGCGGCTCTTCTCCTCATCCTTCCAGTAGCCCCGCGCGACGCCCACGCCGCCAATGAAGATCTGCCCCGGCACCCAGGTGGGGCACGGCACGAGCGCCTCGTCGAGCACCAGCATCCGCTGGTTCACCATCGCCTTGCCGTAGGGAATGCTGGGCCAGGCCGGGTCGACGTCGCCAATGGGATACAGGATGGACCAGATGGACGCCTCGGTGGCGCCGCCCATGCTGTAGAGCGCGGCCCGGGGCGCCACGGCGCGGATGCGCTCCGGCAGCGACACGGGGATCCAGTCCCCGCTCATCATCACCGTCCTCAACTGGGGCCAGGTCTCCCCACAGCCCGCCAGATGGTCGGCCAGCATCTCCATCAACGCCGGGACGCTGTTCCACACCGTCACGCGGTGCTCGCGCACGAGGTGCAGCCAGCGGCCGGGCTCCCGCAGCTCCCCGGGCTCCGGGATGACCAGCGCTCCGCCCGCGGCCAGCAGGCCGAAGACGTCCCAGACCGACAGGTCGAAGTTCATCGCGGACAGCGCGAACCCCCGGCTGTCCGCGGTGATGTCGAAGCGCGTGTTGACGTCCAGGAGCGTGTTGAGCGCCGCCCGGTGTTCAATCATCACGCCCTTGGGGTGGCCCGTGGACCCGGACGTGTAGATGACGTACGCGAGGTCGTCCGGCCGCTGCACGCTCGCCAGCGGGCCGGCCTCCGGGCGCTGTGCCTCCGGTCCATCGATGGCCAGCACGGCGCCCGGATCCACGCCGGACAGGTCCAGCTTCAGCCAGGACTGGGTCAGCACCTGCCGGGCCCCCGTGTTCTCCAGCAGGTAGCGCAGGCGCGCGGGAGGCAGGTGGGCGTCGATGGGCACGTAGGCCGCGCCGGACTTGAGCACGCCCATCGCGGCCACGACCTGCTCCCAGCCCTTCTCCATCACCACGGCGACGAGCGCGTTGGGCCGCGCACCCTGCTCTCGCAGCCAGCGCGCGACGCGGTTGGAGGCGGCGTCCAGCTCCGCGTACGTGAGCGTGCGGCGCGCGGTGATGACCGCGGGCCGGTCCGGCCCCAGCGCGGCGGCCTTCACGAAGGGCTCGTGGATGAGGCCCTGGACGAGCGGGGCCGCGGTCGCGTTGGCCTGCTGACGGGCCTCCAGTTGCTCCGGCGGCACGAGCAGCCGCGTGCGCTCCGTCCAGGCGGACTCCTCCGCCGCCAGACGCAGCACCAGCCCGGAGTAGGCCTGGAACATGGCGTCGATCATCCCCGCCGGGAACAGCTCCTCGACCACGTCCCAGTTGAGGATGAGCCCCCCGGCGTCCTCCACCACCTGATGGTCCAGGAACACCTGCGGCGTGCGGATGCTGCTGTGGATCTCCTCGCCGCCGGTGCCCATGGCGAGCAGGTGCTGGGCCAGGCCGGCCGGCGCCGCCTCGCCTTCGCGCGAGTGGAAGTTGATGGTGCTCGCGAAGACGACGGGCATGCGGGCACGCCGCATGTCCCCGTCCCGCCGGTTCAGCTCGCGCAGCACCCGGACCCCGCTGAACGAGGCGTGGTCCAGGTCGTTCCACAGCTGCTGCTGAAGCCGCTCCGCCCGGGCGGAGAGGGACTCCGCGCGCTGCACGTCCACCTCCAGCAGCGTGGTGGCGCTGAAGTTGCCAAGCACGCGGTCCACGTGCGGGTGCAGCGGGACGCGGTTGAAGAACAGCACGTTGAGCGTGAAGGCGCGGCTGCGGCCCCACGTCGCCAGCACCTCGGCGTAGGCCGCGCACAGCACCATGGAGGGCGTCACGCCCGCCCCGCGTGCCAGCTCCTTGAAGCGCGCCCACTGCGCCTTCGGCAGCCGGAACGAACGGTGCGTGAAGCGCGGCAGCTCCAGCGTGCCCGGGTGGCGCGCCATCGGGAGCTCCGGCGCCGGGGGAAGCCTGGGCACGCGCTCGCGCCAGTACCTCTCCGCGGCGGCGTAGTCGGGGCCGCTTTCAAGCGCCTGCACGCCCAGGACGTAGTCGCGGAAGGTGATCTCGATGGGCCGCAGCGCCCCCGCCCCCTCGCGGTACACCGTGGACCACTCCTTGAACAACAGCGACGTGCTCCACGCGTCCACCACCAGCGCGTCGAAGCCCAGGTGCAGCCGCGTGCGCTCGCCGTCGATGCGCGTGGCCCGCACGTCGAACAGCGGGAAGCGGTCCGTGCGGAAGACCTGCGTCGCCATCTCCGTCCGGAGGGCCGCCAGCGCCTGCTCGACGTCGGAGGCCTCCTGCCCCCGGAGGTCCACCGTACGGATGACGAACGGGGGGACCGTGGGCAACACCCGCTGCTGCCCGTCCGGCGTGACCACCGCGCGCAGCATGTCGTGGCGCTGGATGATGACGTCCAGGCTCGCGCCCAGCCGCTCCAAGTCCACGCCCAGCAGGTCCACCTCGATGAAGAAGTAGGTCGACACCCCGCCCAGCTCGAACGAACGCGTCCGGCCCAGCAGGTACGCCTGCTGGAGGTCGGTCATGCCGAAGGGCTGGTGGCGTGCCTCCTCGTCGTGCCGCAGCACCCCCACCGGCCCCGAGGAGACCTCCGCCCGCACCGCCAGCGCCTGCTCCAGAGCACCCGCCGCGGTGGCCTCCAAGCCGAGCTGGCCCAGGACCTCCGCGCACAGCGCCTTGAGGTTGGCCCCCGCCAGGAGGCCGCCGAGCGACAGCGCCACGGACAGCTCGTTGGCGACCGCGCTCTTGAGCTCCAGCGCCATCAGCGAGTCGAAGCCCGCGTGTCCCAGCGGCGCGTCCAGGTCGACCTCCGCGGCCGTGGCGCGCAGGATGATCGCGACCTGTCCACGCAGCCACTCGAGGAGCCGGGGCGCGCGCTCCGGCACCGGGAGGCGCGCGAGCACGTCCCGCAGGCCCGTCGACGCGGGACGCGCGGCACGCAGCGGCGCCACCTCCGCGCGCGTCGCCTTCTGGAGCCCTTCGGTCGTCGTGCGCTTGAGCAGCGCCCCTTCCGCGCGCAGGAAGACACGGCCCTGGGCGTCGGCCAGGTCCACGTCCGCGACGAGCGTCGTGTCGCCCTGCTTCCAGGGACGCAGCCGCACGTGGGCCTGGCTCGGCCCCGCCGGAGCGGTGGTTCCGACGACGAACCGCGCCACCTCGACGATCATGTAGATGGCGTCCGCGGGCACATCACCGGGCAGGCACGCGAAGACCGCCTGGAAGAGCGCATCCACCAGCCCCGGGTGGACGCGGTAGTCCTCCGCCTCCCGGCCCTCCGGCGCGCGCATCATCGCGAGCGCCTCGCCCTCGCGGAAGTGGACCTGCTCAATCCAACGCGCCGAGTGCCCCAGCACCAGCTGACGCTGCTCCATGCGCGCGTAGAACTCCGCGCCGTCCAGCTTCCGTGTGCAGTGTTCGAGGACGGCTTCAGCGGACTCCAGGCGTGTGGCCTCTCCGGCCCCCGCGAGCCGCCCCTCCACGTGCATCGCCCAGGCGCCCGAGTCCTCCGGCGCTCCGGGCGGCACGCTGTAGAGCGCGAAGCCGCGCTCCCCCTTCGCGTCCTGCGCGTCCACCACGAGGTGCGCGACGCGCGTCTCCTCCTCGTCCAGCAGGAGGCCGCGACGGACCGAGAGGCCCTCCACGCGGCACGCACCGCCCCCCGGCGTCAGGGCACTCCAGGCCTGGAGCGCGGCCTCCAGGAAGACGCCCACGTTGACCACCCGCATCCCGCCCATGCGGCAGTCGCCCAGACAGGGGTGTTGGGCGGCGTCGTACCGCACTCGGAACTGCGCGGAAGGCAGCGGCGACGGCAGCCGGTGTCCCAGCAGCGTGGGCGCCCCGTCCTTCTCCTCGAGCACCGCCGCGCGACGCGTTCCCGCGCCCGACGCCGCCGTGGGATACCAGTACCGCTTCCGCTCGAAGGCATACGTCGGCAGCGGGACGCGGTGGGGATCGAGCCCCGTCCCGAACGCATCCCAGTCCAGGTCCGCGCCCCGCGTGAACAGGGCTCCGGCGGCCTCCAGCATGGAGCGCAGGGGCTCCAGGCCCTTGCGCATCGAGGGCAGGAAGCTCCGCGCGTCACTGGCCGCGAAGCGCTTCACCATGCCGATCAGGTGCGGCGCGGGCCCCACCTCCACGAAGGTGTCGAAGCCGTTCTCGAGCAGCCACTCCATGCTGGCCTGGAACCGCACGGCCTCGCGGGCGTGGTCACGGAGGTAGCGCGGCCCCAGCGTGGCGGCGTCCACGGGCCGGCCGGTCAGGTTGGAGATGAGCGGAATGGACGGCTCGCGGAACGTGAGCCGGGACGCGGCGCGCTCCAGCTCGTCCAGCATCGGGTCGAGCAGCGGCGAATGGAACGCCTGCGAGACGTTGATGCGCTTGTGCTTGAGCCCCTGCTCCGTCAGGCCGCGCAGCACGTCCTCCACGACGCCCGCGTCACCGGAGATGACCACGTTGTCCGGCGCGTTCACCGCGGCCACGGACACGCGCGCCGACCGCCCCTCCAGCGCCGCGCGCACCTGGGCCTCGCTGGCGAAGACGGACGCCATCGCGCCGGCCTCGGGCAGCGACTGCATGAGCGCGCCGCGCACGGCGAGCAGGGCCACCGCCGCCTCGGGCTCGAAGACGCCCGCCACGCAGGCCGCGACGTACTCGCCCACGCTGTGCCCCAGCACGGCCGAGGGCGTCACGCCCCAGCTGCGCCAGAGCATCGCGAGCGCGTACTCCACGGAGAAGAGCGCGGCCTGGGTGTACCGGGTCTGATCCAACAACCCCGCCGTGAAGCCCTCCGCGCGCAGGAGCGTGAGCAGGGGCACGTCCCAGTGCGGCGTCAGCGCCGACGCGCAGCGCTCCAGGGCCTGCCGGAACACCGGCTGCGTGGCATGAAGCTCCACCGCCATGCCCGGGAACTGACTGCCCTGCCCCGTGAACAGGAAGGCCACCTTGGGCCCCTGCCCGACCTGCGCACGCCCCAGCGAAGCGCCCGCGGGAAGCTCTCCCGCCGCGACAGAGGTCAGCGCGCGCTGGAGTTCGTCCAGGTTGTTCGCGGGGAGCGCCAGCCGCTCCGTGAAGCGGGCCCGCCCCGTGTTCACGCTGAAGCACACGTCCTCCAGCGGGAGGTCGCGCTTCGAGGCGAGGTGCGCCGCGTGACGGCCCGCCAGCTCCGTCAGCGCCGCCGGGCTGCGCGCGGACAGGGTGAAGAGCTGGGCGGAGGGCTCGAAGGCCCTCGCCTCGCGCGCCACCCTCGGAGCCTCCTCCACCACCAAGTGGGCATTGGTCCCGCTCGCGCCGAACGAGCTCACGCCCGCGACGCGCGGACGCTGGGCGCGAGGCCAGGCCTCCGGCTGGGTGACGATGGCCACCGGCAGCGCGTCCAGGTCGATCTCCGGGTTCAGCTCGCGGAACTGGACCTGCGGCGGCAGCTCTTCGTTCTGGAGCGCGAGGATGACCTTCATCAGCCCCGCCGCGCCCGCGGCCGGCTCCAGGTGCCCGATGTTGGCCTTGATGGACCCGATGCGGATCCGCTCCGCGTCGGTGCGGCCCTCGCCCAGCGCGGCGCCCAGCGCGCGGACCTCTATCGGGTCGCCGAGCGGCGTCCCCGTGCCGTGCGTCTCCACGTAGCTGACGCGCTCGGCCCCCACCCGGGCCGCCCGGAGCGCGCCTCGGATGACGTCCTGCTGGGCGGCGGGATTGGGCACCGTGAGGCCACCGCTGCGGCCATCCTGGTTGACGCACGAGCCCCGGATGAGCGCGTGGATGTGGTCCTTCGCCGCCACGGCGTCCGACAGACGCTTGAGCACGAAGACGACGCAGCCCTCGCCCCGGGTGTAGCCATTGGCGTCGCGGTCGAAGGTCTTGCAGTAGCCGTCAGGCGCCAGCATCCCCGCCCGCGACAGCACCACGAACCACTCCGGTGACAGCAGCACGTTCACGCCGCCCGCCAGGGCCAGCGAACACTCCCCCGAGCGCAGGCTCTGACAGGCCTGATGGATGGCCACGGCGGAGGACGAGCAGGCGGTGTCCACGGACAGACTGGGACCGCGCAACCCCAGCCAGTAGGACAGGCGCCCCGCCGCGAACGTCGACGCGTTGCTGGTGAGGCAGTACGCGTCCAGCTGCTCGATGGGCGTCTCCTGCATCAGCTTCTGGCAGTAGTCGTAGTTGGTGATGCCGACGAACACGCCGGCCGTGCTCCCCTCCAGCTTGTCGAAGGGCTGCGCGGCGTTCTCCAGCGCCTCCCAGCTCACCTCCAGGAAGAGGCGCTGCTGTGGATCCAACGTGGCCGCCTCTCGCGGCGAGATGCCGAACACGCCGGCATCGAAGCGGTCGACCTGCTCAAGAAAGCCGCCCCGGAAGGGCTGCCCCTCCGGCGTCGCCGCGTGCCCTCGCTCCGGCGGGAACGCGCGGATGCCGTCGCCCCCGGCCCGGAGAAACCGCCACAGCGCGGCGGGGTCGTCGTTGCCACCCGGAAGGCGGCAGGACATGCCGACCACGGCGATGGGCTCGGTCCGCTGGGACTCGACGGCATCGAGCTTGCCGCGGAACTCACGGATGCGCTCCAGGGCGCGCTGAAGCAGCTCGTCGCGGTTGGGCGCTTCGGTGGAAGCCGGCTGGTGGCTCATGACAGGTCCTTGCTGGAAAGGGAGGAGGTCTCTTCGAGCTCCCGGGCCAGGAGGTCGGCGATGCTGTCCGCGCCGGCTCCTGTCTCCAGGGGCATGAGCCTCGAGGGGGTCGCCTCGGTGCGGTGCGCGGTGGACGGTGCCGGGGGCGGCACCAGGAAGGTGGCCAGCTGTCGGGACAGCCGCTCCACGGAGGGGTTCTCGAAGATGACGGTGACGGCGAACTTGCGCCCCAGCTGCTGCTCCATCCGGTTGCGCAGCTGCCCTGCCATCACGGAGTCCATGCCCATCTGGAAGAAGCCCTCCTTCGGGTCGAGCCGCGCGGCGTCGAACTTCAGGATGCGCGCCACCTCCGTGTGCACCAGGCTCCGCAGCCGGGTGCCTCGCTCACGCTCCGGCAGCGCGGCCCACTCGGCCTGCCTCGCCGTGACCGGCGCGCGAACATCGCCGACGCGCCGGGAGGCGGGCTCCGGGGGCGTGTCACGCACCGCCGCGAGGGGAAGCTCCAGGCTGGTGCCCCGCGTGGAGGTCCGCAGGTTCACCGGCCGCTCCTTGAACCAGAAGGACTCGCGCTCGAAGGGATAGAGCGGAAGGCGGCGGAAGCGCTGATGCGGCGCGAGCAACCCCTCCAGCCGCACGCCCAACCCCGCCGCGTGCAGCGCACCCGCGGACTCCAGCAGGGCCTCCAGCCCGTCCTGGCCCGCACGCAGACTGGGCACCGCGAGCGCATCCGTCGGGCCCTGCCGAGCGGCGACCTCCATCACCGTCGCGACGAACACCGGCTCGGGGCTCAGCTCGACGAAGAGCGCGTGACCCGCGCGCAGCGACTCCTCGAGGGCCGGCAGGACCGACGCCGGATGGCGCAGGCACCGGGACCAGGAGGCGGCGCCCTGAACCTCGCCGTCCAGCTCTGTCCCTTCCGCCGAATACATGGGCACCGACGTGGGCCGAGGGGTCAGCCCCAACCGCTCCGCGGCCAGTGCTTCGGGGGACGCGGTGCCCTTCGTCAGCAGGGCGCCACACCGGGCCGCCACGCGCGCGGCGTCCTCCAGCGAGAGCGCGCCCGCGACATGGGCCGCGGCGATCTCCCCCACGCCCTGCCCCACCACCGCGCCCGGCTCGACGCCCCACGAACGCCACAGCTCGGCGAGCGCCACCTGCACGGCGAAATGCTCACCGACGCTGTCGGCGCCTCCGCGCGGACCTGCCGCCAATTGGAGCGCGCCACGACAGCGCTCCAGGGCCTGGGCGAACACCGGACAGTCTCGGCCCAGCGACTCCAGCCGAGCTCCGGAGAGCGGCTGCTGCGCGGGGAAGACGAAC
The DNA here is from genome assembly GCF_009909145.1 of Corallococcus silvisoli. Lineage (NCBI taxonomy): Bacteria > Pseudomonadati > Myxococcota > Myxococcia > Myxococcales > Myxococcaceae > Corallococcus > Corallococcus silvisoli. The sequence goes on along the minus strand of NZ_JAAAPJ010000012.1, from coordinate 31,010 downwards.
ACCGCGCGCCCGGGCCTCCCCGCGGGCCCCGACCGCATCGCCGGGGCACCCTGGTGGAACGCCCGGAGCTTCTGGATGGCATCCTCGCGCGACCGGACCACCAGCCCCACCCGGTGGTTGTGGTGCGTCCTGCGCAGCGCCGCCGTCGCGCAGAGGTCCTCCAGCGGCTCGTGCTGGCCGGGACCGCTCGACAGGTGATCCGCCAGACGCCAGGCCACGTTCGCCAGCGCGGTGCGGCTGCGAGCGGAGAGCACCAGCAGGTGGGCTCGCTCCGCCACGGCCTTGGTCGGACGCGGCGCCGCCTCGGGCCGCGAGGACTCCACGGATCCCAGCACGACGTGCGCGTTGGTGCCGCCCGCGCCGAACGAGCTGACCGCGCCGTACCTGCGCTCGGCGGGGCCCGGCCACGGCGTCAGCTCGGTCGGGACGAAGAGGCGCGTGCCGTCCAGCGAGATGTGGGGGTTGAGCGCCTGGAAGTGCAGGTTCGCCGGGATGGCGCCGTGCTTGAGCGCCAGCGCCACCTTGAGGATGCCGACGATGCCCGCGCCCGCCTCCAGGTGTCCGATGTTCGTCTTGATGGAGCCGAGCGCGCAGGGCCGCCGCTCCCCTTCCGAGCCCCCGTAGATTTCGGACAGGGCCTCGACCTCGATGGGGTCGCCAAGCGAGGTGCCCGTCCCGTGCGCCTCGATGAGGCCCACCTCCGCGCCGGTGAGCCGCGCCCGCTCCAGCGCCTTGCGGATGACCGCGCGCTGCGCCCCGCCGTTGGGGGCGGTGAGGCCGTTGCTGAGCCCGTCCTGGTTGACGGCCGAGCCGTGGATGACGGCCCAGATGTTGTCACCCGCGGCGAGCGCGTCCGACAGGCGCTTGAGCACCACGACGCCGCAGCCCTCGCCGCGCACGTAGCCGTCCGCACGGGAGTCGAACGTCTTGCAGCGACCGTCGGGCGCCAGGGGCAGGCCCTTGGAGTGCGCCACCGACACGACGGGCGACAGCAGAAGGTTGAGCCCGCCCACGATGGCGGTGGAGCTCTCGCCGCCGCGCAGGCTCTGGCAGGCCTGGTGCACCGCCACGAGCGAGGAGGAGCAGGCCGTGTCGAAGGCCATGCTCGGCCCGCGCAGGTCCAACAGGTACGAGAGGCGGTTGGGGATGATGCAGTTCGTGCCGCCCACGAGCGAGTACGTGTCGAGGACGTCCGGCTCGGAGAGCTGGAGCTGGAGGTAGTCGTTCCCGTTGGCCCCCACGAAGACGCCGGTGTCGCTGCCCGCGAGCGCCTTCGCGCTCAGGCCCGCGTCCTCCAGCGCGTGCCACGCTACTTCCAGGAAGAGGCGCTGCTGCGGATCCATCTGCGACGCCTCGCGGGGCGAGATGCCGAAGAAGTACGGGTCGAACCGGTCGGGCGCGTCGAGGAAGGCGCCGTACCGCATGTGCATGCGCCCCGGCGTGGCCACGTCCGCGTCGAAGTACCGCGACACATCCCACCGGTCCGCGGGCACCTCGCTGACCGCGTCCACCTTCCCGCGGAGCATCTTCCAGAGAGACTCCGGGGTCTCTCCTCCCCCTGGGATGCGGCACCCCAACCCGATGATGGCGATGGGCTCCCGGCCACGTGACTCCAGGGCCTCGAAACGGGCCCGGAGGTCCTTCAGCGCGTCGAGGCTGCGCTTGAGCAGCGTGGGATCATTCGCGGTTGGCAATGGGGCCGTCATGGTCAGGACTCCTCGATGAGCTGTTGGACCTGGGCGAGCTCGGCCTCCAGCAGCCGCTCGAGATCCAGGTCGGAAGGGACTTGCGCGACGGGCGGCGCGGAAGGCGGCGGCGCGGCCCGCTCCGGAGGCGGCCGGGACACGGCCGCGGCGGCGGGGGTGGCCTGCTTCAGGACGAAGCCGGTCAGGGCCTCCACCGTGGGGTGGTTCCAGAGCGCGGTCGCGGAGAGCCGGATGCCCGTGCGCGCTTCGATGCGATTGCGCAGCTCCAGCGACATCACGGAGTCCATGCCCAGCGTGCGCAGCGGCTGGTCCATGGGGACCCGAGCCGGGGCCAGCTTGAGCACGGTGGCGACGACCTGCCGCAGCTCCTCCTCCGCGCGAGGCCGCCGCCGCGTCGGCTCCAGCGCGGCCAGCTCGTCGAACAGCGTGCGGGGCACGACGGCCGACGCGCGGGCCTCCTCGCTCCGGGGCGCGGAGCGCGCCACGTCGAGCACGCGGACCTTCAAGCCGTCGACGTGGAACAGCGGCTCGCCCGCGTCGGTGAACGCCACCACGTCCACGCGGAACAGCGGGCCTTCATCGCCCGGACGCAGCCGCGCATGGGCGTGGAAGGTTCCTTCCGGAACGCGGTGGAGCGCGAACGCGTCCACTCCGACGCTGATGATCTGCCGCCCCCGGAACACGAGGCTGGGAGGCAGCGTGGCGATGGCCAGCTGGAGCGCGGAGTCGATGCAGGCCACCGCGGCCAGCTCCGGATCCACGGACGCGGCGGGCGCGACCACGCGCCCCAGCGCCTGAGCATCGCGGGACCAGACGCACTCCACGCCGCGGAACGCGGACCGGTACTCCAGCCCACAGCCCGCCAGCAGCTCGTAGTACCGGACCTGATCCAGGAGCATCGCCGCGGAGCCCCGCAGTGCGTCCCGGGCCGCGAGCGCTTCGAGCGCCCGTTCACGCCCGGCCTGCTCCTGGCCCGCGTCCAGCCAGGCCCGCGCGTGGGGGACCCAGGCTCCGCCCTCCCCCTGGGAGAAGGTCTGGAGCTCCCGCTGGGAACCTCGGACCGAGAGCACGGTCTGCACGCGTGGGGCAGGTCCGGCTCCCAGCACGAGCGGGTGCGGGAAGGTGATGTCCTTCAGCGCCACCGGCGCGCTCCCCATCGCCAGGCGCGCGGCCCGCACCTCCAGGGTCAGGTAGACAGCCCCGGGGACCACCGCGTCGCCGCCCACCCGGTGGTCCGAGAGGAAGTCGGACACCTCCGGGCCCCACTCCGCCTGCCAGTGGTGGAGGCTCGGCTCCACGGCGGACGGCAGGTGCCCCCCCAGAAGCCCTTCACTGCCGCGGCGAGCAGGCCCGGACGCGCGGGCCACGGGCGCGGGCTCGATCCAGAACCGCTCGCGCTGCCACGGATAGGTGGGCAGGGTGACGCCAGGGCGGCCGGCGCGAGCGACCGCGCCCCAGGACACGTCCACTCCCCTCGCGTAGAGCGCCGCCAGGGAGCGGAGCGCCGTCTCCCGTTCGGACTCGTTGCGGCGGAGCGAGGGCAGCACCTCGCCCGCCTCGCCCACGTCCGCCAGCTCCTGCTCCACGGCGGGCAGCAGGATGGGATGCGGGCTCATCTCGATGAAGACGTCATGGCCCGCCGCGCGCGCTCGCCGGACCGCGGAGGCGAAGAGGACTGGATCCCGCAGGTTGCGAACCCAGTAGGCGGGCTCGAAGTCGCGGCCGTCCGTCTCGGCGTCCAGCACCGTGGAGTAGATGGGCACCGCCGCCGTCGTCGGCGCGACGCTGGCCAGCACCTCCAGCAGCTCCGCCTTGAGGACGTCCATCTGCGGGCTGTGGGAGGCGACATCCACCTTGACCCAGCGCCAGAAGACGCCCCGGGCCTGGAGCGCCTGGGAGATGACCTCCAGGGACTCACGGTGGCCGGACAGCACGGTGGACCGGGAGCTGTTGCTCACGGCCACGGAGGCGCGCTGTTCGTGGCCCACGAGTGCGTCCCGGGCCTCGTCCAGCGTCAGCTCCGCCGCGAGCATGGCGCCCTGCCCGCTCACCCGGCGGAGCAGCTGGCTTCGGCCGCAGATGATCCGCGCGGCATGCGCGAGGCTGAGCGCGCCAGCGACATAGGCCGCCGCGACCTCGCCCATGCTGTGGCCGATGACCGCCTTCGGCTCCACGCCCCAGGAGCGCCAGAGCGCGGCCAGACCCGCCGCCACGGCGAAGAGCACCGGCTGCACCACGTCCACCAGGGCCATCCGGGACGCCTCCGCGGAAGCCTCCAGCTCCTCCAGGACGGACCACCCGGTGAGCGCGCGGATGGCGCCATCGCACCGCTCCAGCTCCGCGCGGAAGGCCGGCTCCTGGCGAAGCAGCTGCCGCGCCATCCCGTGCCACTGCGAACCCTGCCCGGGGAAGACGAAGACGACCGACGGCTGCTTCGCGAGGGCTGGCGTCACCAGCCGCTCGTGGGGCTCGCCGCGAGCATGCGCCTCCAGCGCCAGGGCCAGGGACTCTCCATCGCGCGCGACCACCGCCAGCCGCTCCGCGTGGTGCGTCCGGCGCGTCGCGACCGTGGCGGCGACATCCTCCACGCTCACCTGCGGCCGGGCGCGCAGGGACGCGGCCACCCGCCCCGCCAGCTCGCGAAGCGCCTGCGGCGTGTGAGCGGAGAGCGGCACCAGCTCATCGCGCGAGTCACCACCGCCCGTCCCGGAGCACCCCAGCCGGAACAACGTGGCGCGCGCCTCGTGGAAGGCCAGCCGTTCGTCCTCGTCCCGCGTGGTGGACGGAAGCACCACGGGAGGCGGTCGGCGCCCCTCCGCGGCCTGCTGGAGCGCGCCCACCAGCACGGGGTGGGGGCTGAGCTCCACCAGCGCGTCCACGCCCTCGGCCACGAGCGACGCGAGCACGGGGGCGAGCCACACGGGCGTCCGCAGGTTCTGACCGAAGTAGCGCCCATCCACCTCCGGTCCGTCCAGACGCCGTTGGAAGGCGGTGGAGATCATCGGCAGCCGCGCGGGCTTCGGCCGGAGGCCCTGGAGCACCGCTTCGAGCTCCGGGAGGATCGCGTCGATCTGCGGGCTGTGCGCGGCGACGTTCACTCGGATCCGCGCGCAGAGCTCCTTGCGGCGCTTCAGCTCGGCGAGGAGCGCATCGAGCGCGACCGGCTCTCCCGAGAGCACGGTGGACCGGGGACCGTTGTGGCCCGCCAGGACGACCGCGCCGTTCGAGTCCTCCAGGAGTCCGGCCAACGCCGCGGGCGGCAGGTTGACGACCGCCATGCCGCCGCGATCCGCCAGCAGCTTCTGGAGCCGGCTGTAGTGGTGGATGACGAGCGCCGCCTCGTCGAGGTCGAGGATCCCCGCGATGTGCGCGGCCGCGATCTCTCCCAGGCTGTGCCCCACGACCACGTCCGGCGTGATGCCCCAGGCGCGCCACTGCTCCGCCAGGGCGACCTGGAACGCGAAGAGGAGCGGCTGGACCACGTCCACGTCGTCGTAGCGGGCGGAGCCCTCCGCCTTGAACAGCTCCTCCCGGAGCGATTCGCCGGAGTGGACCGCCAGGGCCGCGTCCGCGCGCTCGAAGGCGGCGCGGAAGGCGGGCTCGGTGAGCAACATCCGCCGCCCCATGCCGACCCACTGTCCCCCCTGGGGAGAGCAGACGAACGCCACCTTCGCGGGCCGGTCCAACGCGGTCCCGCGCGTCACCGGCGCGGGCTCCGCGCCCTCCAGGAACGCGCGCAGGCGCCCCTCCAGCTCCACGGTGGAGCGGACGCAGAGCGTGATCCGCTCCCGCCCCGAGCCCTCCGCCGTCAGCGTCTGACAGAGCCTGTCCAACGGGGCCCCGCTCCGCACGGCCTCGAGCGCGAGCCGGGCCCGCGCCCGAAGGCCCTCCGCGTCGTCGGCCGCCAGTCCCAGCCAGGCGAGCCGGGGCGACGGTGCCTCCTGGAGCACGACGTGGGCGTTGGTGCCGCCCCAGCCAAAGGCGCTGACGCCCGCCACCGCGGGCCCGTCCGGCAGCGGCCACGGCTGGGCCGCGCGCGCGACCTCCAGGCGGAGCGCGTCGAAGGGGATGAGCGGATTGGGGCGCTCGAAGTGGAGGCTCGGCACGACGGTGCGCCGCTCGACGCACAGGCACGCCTTGAGGAAGCCCGCGATGCCCGCGGCCCCCTCCAGGTGGCCGATGTTCGTCTTCACCGAGCCGATGAGCAGGGGGCGTCCGTCGGCGCGCGCCTTCGCGAACACGGCGCCCAGGGCCCCCGCCTCGATGGGATCCCCCAGCGCGGTGCCCGTGCCGTGCGTCTCGACGTAGCCGACCGCGCCCAGCTCCACCCTCGAGCGCGCATACACCTGACGGAGCAGCTTCTCCTGGGCCTCCGGGTTGGGCGCCGTGAGGCCGTTGCTCGGCCCATCGTTGTTGCTGTGGGTCGCCCGGATGACGCAGCGGATGGAGTCACCCGCGGCGAGCGCGGCGGAGAGCGGCTTGAGGATCACCACGCCGCCCCCCTCTCCCCGCCCGAACCCGTCCGCGCTCGCATCGAAGGCCTTGCACCGGCCATCCGCGGACAGGCCGCCGAAGCGCGTCAGCGCCACCATCGTGTGCGGCGAGGCCATCACGCTGACGCCGCCGACGATGGCGGTGGTGCTCTCCCCCGCCCAGAGGCTCTGGCAGGCCAGGTGGACCGCCACCAGCGACGACGAGCAGGCCGTGTCCAGCACGAGGCTGGGGCCCTGGAGGCCCAGCACATAGGACAGGCGGTTGGCGATCATGTTGAGCGCCTGCCCGGTGGCCGTGTGCGGCGTGATGCGCTCCGGCTCCGCCCCCCCCAGCTCCGCGTAGTCCCTCCAGATGGCCCCGACGAACACCCCCGTGGCCGTCGAGCGCAGGGCGCCAGGAACGATGCCCGCGTCCTCCAGCGCCTCCCACGCCAGCTCCAGGAACAAGCGCTGCTGCGGATCCATCTCCGTCGCCTCGCGAGGAGAGATGCCGAAGAACAGCGGATCGAACCCGGCGATGTCCGCGAGGAAGCCGGCCCGGCGCGGCACCCGCTGCGCCCCGCCGCCCCGGTCCGCCTGCTGGAGCCGCCCATCGCTCCAACGTCCAGGCGGCACCTCCGTCACCGCGTCACGCCCCTCCCGAAGCAGCTCCCAGAAAGAGGCGATGTCCGGAGCGCCGGGGAGGCGGCAGGCCATGCCCACGACCGCGATAGGCTCGCCGTGGGCCACCGACGACGCGGCCTCCACCGGTGCCGCGTCGTCCGCGCCCTCGGAGGACAGGTGCCGCAGCAGCGCCTCCACGCTGGGGTGGCGCCAGAAGACCGTCGGAGACACCTCCCGCCCCGCCAGCGCCGACAGGCTCCGCCCGAGCGCCACCGCGCCCAGCGAGTCGAGCCCGTAGTGGGTGAAGGGCCGGCGCGCGTCGATCTGCGCCGGAGCCACGCCATTGCGCAGGGCCAATGCCTCCAACAGGTGGGCCCGGAGTGCCGACAGCACGGACGCTTCCGTCACTGGAGCAGACATCATCTCGCCATCCCCAAGGCAGTTCCCCCTGTCAGCCCTTCCCCAAGGGCGTGGGTTCCACGTCAGCGTGTCCGGGACCGCGGTCGCGCTGTTTCATGCTCAAGACAAAACAAGACCTCGCCGCCGGCCGCGGCCGCACGCACCCGCGCGGCAGGGCCGGGGCGTGAGACATTGTCAAATGTCTGAAATGGAGCCGGTGATGGACTCGCGACGGGCGGAAGCTCCGCCTGGAAGGCCGGGCGGTCCGCTGCCGGGCCCCCCTGCGCGCCCGGGGCCACCGGGCGCCGGAATGCCTAACGCGTGACGCCCCCCGCGGGGCGGGTCCACGCGAATTCCTTCAGGGCGGGCTCCAGCTCCACGCCACCGAGGTGATTCGCGTAGTTCACCAGCACCTGCTGGGACAGCGCCAGGAGGACGTCCAGCGCGTTGGCGGGCGTGAAGCCCTGCGCCGTGAACCGGCTCCAGAGCGCGTCATCCACGAAGCCCTTCTCGCGAACCACCGTGCGGGTGAACTCCGCGAGCACCTCCAGCCGGGGGTCGGGAAGCGCCGCTCCCGTCCGGAGCGCGGCGACGATCGCATCCGGTACCTGGAGCTTGCGACATAGAAAACTATGGAAGGCCATACAGTACGAACAGTCATTCTCCCAGCCGATGGTCATGATGACCACCTCGCGCTCGTGCGCGCTCAGGGAGGACTGCGCCAGGATGGGCCCCAGCTGCGCGAAGCCTTGCGTCGCGCTGGGCGACTCCGCCATCAACCCCAGCAGGTTCGAACGGAAGCCCGCGGACTTCTCGACAGCGGCCAGCACCGGACGGGACTGCTCCGGAGCGCTTTCAATCGTATGAATCCTCAGTCGCCCCAAGACTCACGCTCCCCATTGCGTTATTGCTTTAAATCAACAATGCCACCTAAGCATTGACCTTTCAACAACGATTCGCATTCCTTCCATTTCTTTCAAGCGGCGCCCGAAATGAATTTGATATGAATTTCCGGGCACTTTTCATCCTGGAATTCCCCTGCGATTCCAGCCACTTGCGATTCGACCGCGAAGATTCGACGATCGAGGCGTAACGCGCGGGGGGGTTCGCGACCTTAATGACTGGCAAACCGCAATCATGCGGTCCCATGGAGTTTTCATGTCCCGTCTCAACCTTGTCGACGCTTCTCACGCCACGCTCAAACCCATCAAGGAAAAGCTGGGCGCCAACCTCCCTCCGCCGGTCCGGGTGCTTGCCAATTCGCCCGCGGCGATGAATGCCTTCTTCGCCCTGCACGGGACGCTGGGCCAGGGGCAGCTGTCGCCGCGCGTCCGGGAGCAGCTGGCCATCGCGGTGGGCAACGCGCAGGGCTGCCGCTACTGCGTCTCGCACCACACGCAGCTGGGCCGCCGGACGGGGCTCTCCGATCAGGAGCTGGATCAGGCGCGCTCGGGCCGCGCGCCCGACGCCAAGGTGGAGGCCGCGCTCCAGTTCGCCCGGCAGATCGCCGCGCGCCGTGGCGCCGTGACGGACGCGGAGCTGGCGACGGTCCGCGCCGCGGGCTGGAACGACGGTGACGTGGTGGAGATGCTGGCGCAGGTCGTCGCCATCACCTTCGGCAACTACCTCAACCATCTGGCGCAGACGGAGATCGACATTCCGCCCGTGGACCTGGTGCCCGCGGCGGTGATCGACGGAATCCACGCGTGACCGCGACCTTCGAGCCCGGAGCCCGGTTTCCGGACCTGGAGCTCCAAGACAGCGAGGGCAAGCCCACGCGGTTGGGCGAGGCCATGGGCGGCGAGGCGGCGGTGGTGTTCTTCCTCCGCAACGCCGCGTGCCCCGTCTGCCGCAACCACCTGAAGACGCTGGCGAAGCGCCAGGGCGACATCGCGACGAACGGAGCGCGCGTGATCTCCGTCGTCCCGGACGGCCCGGAGGAGGCGCGGGAGCTGGCGGCGTGGCTGGGCCTGCCCGTGCCGGTGCTCACGAGCGGTTCGGGGTCGCACGCGGACGCGGGCCTGGAACCGATGCTCTGGGGCAAGCTCCAGCCCAGCGGCACGGTGCTCCTGGGCGCCTCCCGGCAGGTCGTCTACGGAAGGCAGTCCGCCCTGCCGCCGCTGGGCTTCAATGAGAAGGAGTTGATGAACGCGCTCGCGCAAGGCGGGCACCGCGCCGGGTAGGCGTGCGTCGCCCTGCGTCATCCAGGAGTTCCTGGCCTTCCCCCTTCGGCGCGAAAAGCCGAAGGGGATTAGGATGGCGGAGCCATGCCTGATGACCGAGTCCGAGACCCCGCCACGGAGCGAGCCGAGTTCCTCTCCTGGATCACCCTGCTCGTCCACCAGCACCGTGCGCGCCTCGTGACGAGCGCGAGGCGGCGGGGGTTGCCCCCCGAGGACGCGCTCGACTGTGTCCAGGATGCGTTCGTGACGTTCCTGCGGATGCCGGAGGCGACGACGTTGTCGGCCCGCTCGAACGAGGTGGAGCGCCTGCTCTCGACGCTGGTCGCCCACGCCGCGCTGAACCAGCGGCGCAAGCTGGCCCGGCGGTCCCTGCCCGCGGAGATCGAGCTCTCCGAAGTGGCCTCCGACCTGCCCTCCGCGGACACGCTGGTGGCGGAGGCGGAGGCGCGGGTGAGCCTGGTGCGCTGTGTCGAACAGCTCTCGCAGATGCAACAGGCGGTGATCCGGCTCCGGCTGCTGGACGAGTGTCCCGGCGAGGAGGTCTCCACGCTGCTGGGACTGTCGCCGGAGAACGTCCGCATCCTGTTGTTCCGCGCGCGCCAGCGCCTGCGGGAGTGTCTGGTGCTGGCCATGAAGGATCAGGACGCCCCCCACCAGGCCGCGACGGAGACCGCCCCGGCGTCGCCGCAGGGCTCCGCGCTGGACCGGGTGTGAGCCCGCCCGCCTGAGCCTCGGACAGAAAGCGGCGCGTGAGATGTCCCACGCCCGCCGGTTCGCGTGTCCATGGAGGGCGGGGCCCGTCCCGCGCCATCCTGTGAGGCCTTCATGCGAGCAGCCCGGCTGCTTCGTCTCTTCTCACGCGCCCTGAGGACCACGCTGGCGGCCCCGCTGCTCGTCGTGGGATGCCAAGGGAACGACTTCGCGGAGCCTGTCGCGCCCGCCGAGCCCACCGCGCCCGCCGTGCCTACCGACCTGGGCCAGTACTCCGACGTCGAGTGCGTGAATGGCGCGCCCGCCATCAGCGACCTGTCGATTGAGCCTCCTGCGGATTCGGTCCAGCTCCGCGCCATCTACCTTCAGCGCAAGCCCCCCACGGTCCATGTCCGGACGACGGAGGGAGCGGTCTGCGCGACGGCCTCCGACCCGCGGGCGTGTGAGTCCCGGCTCGACACGCTGGAGGTTCAAGAGGGCTTTCCGCGCACCTGTGGCATCTACGTGGACTGTGGTTCTGATTTCCTGACGATGACCCGGGGTGACGAGGCGGCGGCCTTCACGAGCGCGGCGGCGGTCAAGGAACTGCTGGGCCGCATCGACACGCCCCAGGACGCGGCGCTGCTGGCCTTCGCGGCGGGCTATTCCCTGTGCGAGTGGACCGGGGACCGGCACGGCAAGGTGCGGCTCCTACCGGATGGGACCTTCAGCGTCATCGGCACGCAGGGCTACCCCTGTGGCGAAGGCACGGCCCTGACGCAGCACGTGCTGGCCATCACCCGTGCTGGCGAGCTCACGGAGAAGCAACGCACCGTCCTCGAGAAGGGCGACCCCCTCTGCACCATCGGCCGGCGGCCCGTGGGACTCCAGGAGGCGCGCGCCGGTGACTGCGAGGATGCGCGGGGCCGCTACTTCGCGGACGCAGCGCGGCTGGAGGCCGCGTCCATCCACGCCTTCCTGCGCCTGCGTGAGGAGCTGGCCCTGCATGGCGCGGACACGGCGTTGCAGGACGCGGCGCTCTTGAGCGCGGAGGACGAGGTGCGCCACACCGCCGTCACCGCGCGGCTCGCCCTCCGTTACGGCGCCATCCCGCCTCCGCCCGCGGTGGCCGCCCTTCCCTTGCGTCCCCTGAGGGAGGTGCTGCTCGACAACGCCGTGGAGGGTTGTGTGCGGGAGACCTACGGCGCGCTGCTGGCCCACCATCAGGCCCTGCATGCGCGCGACCCGGAGATCCGCGAGGCGATGCTCCGCATCGCCCAGGACGAAACGCGCCACGCCGGCCTGTCCTGGGACATCGACGCGTGGGCTCGCTCGAAACTGTCATTGGAGGAGCACTCCATCCTGAGGGAGGCGCGGCGCCGCGCCGTCGAAGCGCTGCGCGCGGAGGTGGCCGTGCCGCTCGACCCGCGGCTCACCGCCGACGCCGGACTGCCATCCCCCGAGGTCGCGGAGACCCTGCTGGACGTACTTGAGCAGGAACTCTGGGCCTGCTGATAGGCTTCTGGGGCCGAAAGGGAGTCTTGCCCCTCTGCCTCGGAGTCATTCATGGGTTCGCATTGGATGCTGTCCAAGGTCACCTTGACTGACGCGCTCGGGCCATCACTCCGGCCCAGCCCCCTCCGGCCATGAGCTCGACACCGCGCCCGCCCAGGTCTCCGCTGCTCGCCCGGTCCGCGGGCCCGTTTGGCAACCGCCTGGTGGCGACACGGGCGATCGCGGCGGGAGAGGTGCTCATCGAAGCCATGGAAGGCCTCCAGGTCCCGGAGCCTGGACGTCACACGCTCCAGGTGGGCCGCAACCGCCACCTGGAGGCGCCGCCGGACTCCCCCTGGCGCGACCTCAACCACGCGTGCGAGCCCACTGCCCGGCTGGAGTCCGCTCCTGGGACGGCCCAACTCCAGCTCGTGGCACGGACGGGGATCGCCGCGGGTCAGGAGGTCACGATCAACTACCTGACCACCGAGTGGTCCCTGGCGGAGCCCTTCGCCTGCCACTGTGGCGCGACCACGTGCGTGGGGCAGGTGCGCGGCGCCCGCCACCTCACCGACGCGCAGCGCGATCCCCTGGCCTCGGAGTTCCTGCCGCACCTCCAGCAACAGCTGCTGGTGCTGTCCGCGACCCCGCCGTGGTACCGCGACGCCTTCTCCATCACCGACGCGGTCTGGTACCGCTCGCTCGATGCCACCGCGGAGCGGGAGGTGGAGCAGGTCCTGCGCCTCCTGGAACTGAAGCCCGGCGCGGACATCCTGGACCTGTGCTGCGGACATGGCCGCCACGCGCACGAGCTGGCCCGGCGAGGCTTCCGCGTCACCGGCCTGGACCTGTCCGCCGAACGCCTGGGCATGGCCCGCGAGCGCGCGCTCCGCGACGGAACGCAGCTCACCTGGGTGGAGGCGGACATGCGCGCCATCCCCACGGGAGGCCACGACGCCGTCATCCTGCTCTCCTCCTCCTTCGGCTTCCTGGAGGACGACGCGGCCCACCTGGAGGCGCTGCGCTCCGCGTTCGCCGCGCTGGCCCCCGACGGCCAGCTCCTCATCCAAACCGACAACCGCGACCACGCCATCCGCCAGCCCCCGCGCCAGTGGGGAGAGGACGACACCCTGCTCTGGTGGGAGGAGAACCGCTTCGACCCGCTCACCAGCCGCAACCACCGCCGCTACAGCGGCCGGCATTTGAAGACGGGCAAGACATACGAACAGCGCTTCCACTACCGCCTCTTCTGCGCGCACGAGCTGGGCGCCATGCTGGAGCAAGCCGGGCTGCGGGTGGAGGGCTGCTGGGGCGGGCTGGACGGCCAGCCCCTCACGCTGGACAGCCCGGAGCTGGTCCTCAGGGCGCGGCGTCCGCGCTGAGGGACAGCACCTCCGAGCGCAGCTCGGGGAACACCTTGCCCACCTTGCCGAGCAGGTAGTCCCCGTACGTGCCCCGGAAGGCGTGGACGCTCTGACGGTCCCAGCGCTCCGCGTGGTCGTCCTCGCCCGCGTCCCTCAAGACCGGCGAGTCGATGGCATGAATCTCCGCCGTCCAGTCCGGATCAAAGAAGAGCGGCAGCGACAGCCGGTCGCGGCCCGCGCGGTTGAGCACCCGGTGCGGCGTGGAGCGGTACACGCCCCGAGTCATCCGGTCGAGCATGTCACCGATGTTGCACACGAACGCGTCCTCCACTGGCGGCGCGTCCACCCAGCGCGTGTGCCCATCCTGCCGCGTCTTCACCTGGAGCCCGCCCGCGTCGTCCTGCTTGAGGATGGTGAGCACGCCGTAGTCGGTGTGTTCACCCACGCCCCACACCGGCAGCCCCTCGGCGTCCACCTCCGGGCCCGGTGGGTAGTTGAAGATGCGGAACAGCACCGTGGGGTCCGCCATGTACCGCTGGGAGAAGTGGTCCGCCTCCAGCTCCAGGCTGAGCGCGAGGCCGGACATCAGCGAGTGCCCCACCGACGTCAGCGCCGCCATGTAGTCCAGCACCGCGCCACGCAGCGCCTCGGGTCGCGCGGGGAACAGGTTGGGTCCGTGCAGCGGCGTGCCGGCGCGCACGCGCGGATCCTCCGGCGGCAGCTCCGTGCCGAAATACAGCCCCTCCTTGCGGTCCGGCCGGCCGGACGTGAGCTCCCCGCCCACGGGGAAGAAGCCCCGCCACGCCCGGCCGCCCAGCGACATGCGCACCCGCTGCTTCTCCTCCTCCGGGGACGCGAAGAAGTCCCGCGCCAGCGCCTCCAGCCGGGCCTGGAGCCCCACGTCCACCCCGTGCCCCACGACATAGAAGAACCCGGTGTGCCGACACGCCGCGCCCATGCGCGCGGCGACCTCTCGGCGGGCCTGGAGGCTCGAGGTGGGGTCGACCAGGGCGCGGACGTCGATGAGGGGCACGGTGTCCATGGGGCGGACTCTAACGCGCCACGGCCGATGCGGGTGTTGGGAAGCCGCCAGCAACAGGCCCTCGTGTCCATCCGCTCCAGGGCGGATTCCCGCTAGCCTCCGAGCCCATGACATCCGCTCCCGTCCCCGGCTCCCCGTTGCGTGTGGGTCTCCTCGGCTATGGCCTGTCGGGCTCGCGCTTCCACGGGCCGCTCATCGCCGCGGAGCCCGCGTTCAAGCTGGCCGCCGTGGCCTCGCGCCGCGCGGAGGTCGTGGCGCGCGACTGGCCGGGCGTCCGCACGGGCACGGTGGAATCACTCCTGTCGGATCCGGACCTGCACGTGCTCGTCGTGTGCACGCCCAATGACATGCACGCGTCGCTCGCCGAACAGGCCCTGCGCGCGGGCAAGCACGTGGTGGTGGAGAAGCCCTTCGCGCTCGACGCGGACCAGGCGCTGCGGCTGGACGCGCTCGCGAGGGAGCGTGGGCTGTGTCTCACCGTCTTCCACAACCGGCGCTGGGACGGCGACTTCCTCACCGTGCGACAGCTCCTGGCCCAGGGACGGCTGGGGACGCTCTACAGCCTGGAGAGCCACTTCGACCGGCTCCGCCCGCAGGTGAAGGCGCGCTGGAAGGAACAGGATGTGCCCGGCGGCGGCACGCTGTGGGACCTGGGGGCCCACCTGGTGGATCAGGCCGTGCAGCTCCTGGGCATGCCGGAGTCGGTGGCCGCGGACCTGGGGAGACAGCGTCCCGGCGCGCAGGGCACGGACTGGTTCCACCTGGTGCTTCGCTACGGCGCGCTGCGCGTGCTGCTGCACTCCGGCTCGGTGGTGCACGCACCGTGGCCCCGCTTCATCTTGCAGGGCGACCGGGATGCGTACGTGAAGCACGAGCTGGACCCACAGGAGGGGCAGCTGGAAGCGGGCCTGCGCCCCGGCCACCCGGACTTCGGTCGCGAGCCCGCCGCGCGCCATGGCCGGCTGCTGGCATCGGGAGAGACCGTCGCCACCGTGCCCGGCGACTACGGCCAGTTCTATCGCCAGCTCGCCTCGGCCATCCTCCACGGCGAGCCCGTCCCCGTGACAGCCGTGAGCGCGAGCCAGACCGTGCGAGTCATCCAGGCGGCCCTCCAAAGCGACGCGGAGGGCCGCCGCATCGCCCTCGCGTGAGTCGGTGCGCCCGGCCCAGCGCCCGGAACATGGGCGGCGCGGGACGGCGACCCCGCCTCGCTCAAGGCGACGGCACCAGCCCCGCGCCGGGCTTCACCAGCACGGCGCGGGAGTACGCCATCTGGAACCCCATCCGCATGGCGTTGCGCTCGGTCGGGATGCCGGGCGCGGACATGATGGCCGCCAGGTCGCTGCCCCGCTCCAGGCCCCGCTCCAGCCGAGCGGAGATCAACGCCTGCTGGATGCCGCGCCGCCGGTACGCGGGCAGCACCGACGTGCCGAACAGGGACGTGAGCCCTTCGCTCGACTCGCAGCCTCCAGCCCCCACGGCGACGCCCTCCAGCCACGCCACGAACGAGTCCGTGTTGGGGGCGCGTGCCCCCTTCAGGCCCAGCTCGAAGAACACCTCTGGCATCGCCTCGCCTTCGGGGACGAAGCCACTGTTGGCGACCTCCACGAACCGGCGCACGGCCACCTCGTCGGACGGGTCCACCCGCTCGATGCGCAACCCCGCTGGCGCCCCCTGCCCCTGGGAGGCCCGGCCGGCCCCCGCGCGAAGCGGCCGGTACAGCACCGTCTCGAACTCGCGCAGCACGAAGCCTCGGTCCGCCAGCCCCCGGAGCAGGGCCGGCGGCGTGAAGGGGCTCAGCTCCGCCTTCGGCTCCACCCCGCGCGAGGAGAAGAAGTCCACCAGCGCGTCCAGCTCCGCCCCCGTCACCTCCCGGTCGTAGCCATAGCCGCACGACTTGTTCACGTAGGCGCCCACGCCGCCAAACGCCATCCAGCCGTCGGCCAGCGGCGCGGACTCCGTCGCCAACGCCACCGCGCCGGTCGCCTGCTTTCGCTCGAACCGCCTTGCGATCTCCACCAGGTTCACATCGTTCATCCCGCCCCTTTACCCCGGGCGGATTCACCTGTCAGGGCGCGGAGACGCCGCCCGCCACCTCCCCGTGCGGACGCGCATCCCGGACGACAGGCCCCAGCGGGCGCACCTGACCGGGGACATACGTGGGGGCCATGTCGAACACGGTGTGCAGCGCCTGGGCGCCCAACCCCTCGCGCGCGGCGTTGTGGAGCAGCCCGGTGTCCTGGTGCGCGCCCCCGCAGAACATGCCCCCCAGCCCGTTCGCGGCGACGAACTCCGCCTTCGCCTTCACCGTGCGCGGCGTGTCCAGGGTGATGAGCTGCCGCGCCTCCTCGCTGTAGAGGTAGTCCGCGTCCGCCCAGCTGTCCGTGCACAGCTCGAAGCCATTGCGGCCCACGGGGGGCCGGGCGGAGAAGTCCACCTGGTTGCGCAGCAGATCGTACAGCTCCACCACGCCCGCCTCGAAGGTGCCCAGCGCGGCGCCTTCCGCGTTGTACTGGAGCGAATCCCGGCTGGCCCCCGCGGCGGCCTGTCCTTGCGCGGCGTACCCCAGGTGAAGACAGGCCGGCTCCACCTTGCGCGACACGAGGAAGTCCACGGCCAGCTCGATGGAGTGCATGGAGCCCGGGTAGCGCTTGAGGTTCGCGTGGTGCGCGATGGCGCGCGACGTCCCGGTGCTGAAGAAGTCGAAGCCCTTCAGATACACCCGGTCCAGCCCCACCTCCCGAAGCGCCGGCACGTTCGCCATCCGCAGCTTCGCGAGGTCGCAGCTCGCCGCGATGGAGATCTCCTTGCGGCCCAGGCTCCGCGCCGAGTCCAGCGCCGCCCGCAACTCCCCCACCAGCCGGACATAGTTCGCGCCGTCGTCCTTGGACGACTCGTCGCTCTCCAGCCGCCCGCCCCCCAGGCAATCCCAGTCCAGGTCCACCGAGGAGAACATCGGGAAGAGGGAGAACATCTCCAGGACGCTGGAGATGAACTCCGCGCGCTCCCGGGCGCTGGCCGCCATCCCGGAGAAGTGGCCGGACATCAGCCATCCCCCCACGGAGAAGGCCAGCTCCAACGGATGTCCTCGCGCCGCGGCCTGCAGCTGAAGGTTCCTCAAGCCCCCCAGGATGCCCAGGGCCCGGTCCTGGGAGAAGTACAGCGCGTGGTAGTTGGAGAGGCTGGCCCCCACCTTCGCCATGGCCATTCCCTGGAACGGGAACGACGCCACGTCCTGGAGGTAGTCCACGATGGTGATGCGTCCACGGCGGTCCAGCTGAGAGCCCCGGGCGTGCTTGCGGATCTGCGAAGCGCGGGGCCCCGCGTCCCCCACGATGCCCAGCGCCCCGAACACGAGCCGGTCATACGCCGTGGGCGGCAGGCGCGAGACATCGAACCCCCGCCCGAAGAAGCGCGGCTCACGCAGGCCCACCGGCCGGCCGTCCTCCATGCCCAGGTCCGAAACACACGCGGACAACTGCGGCCGCCGCTCCGTCCGGGAATACGAATTATAGACAGGCCGCCCCACGCGCACGGATGTATAGGAAAGGTTCCCTCCCAACCCATCGCCCCGGTACCCCACGCGCTGATACCCCAGCCGCGTCGACACATCGTCCTGCGTCAGGGCGTCCGGAACGAAGGGCTCCAGGAGCCCCTGCGAATCCCGACTGGGATTGCCCATCCGCGAAAAACCACCCCGCCCCACCCCATCCCATCCACGCTTCGAATCCATCATTTTCGTATTTCCTCACACCGACCCAAGAAAGAACCGCGACACAAAAACACAAACGAGAAATGCAACCCCCAGGGCGCGGGCGCCACGCCGCCTCCAGGGCAATGCCTCACAAGGCGGCCAGCAGCTCCCTGAAGGCGGGCTTGTCATCCAGGTGCCGCTGGAGCGCCGCCACCAGTTGGCGTGCCTGCGCGCCCGGCATCAGGGGCAGGGCCTGGTAGTAGATGCACCCCTGCTGGAAGAGCGTGCGCCCTCCCTTGTCGGGCGGCGGTCCGGCGCCCGGACGGGACAACCCCAGGCTCCCGCCCACCGCGCCCAGCACCGTGAGCAGCTCCGCGATGAGCGCGCCCAGCAGCACCAGCCGGTCCCGCTGCCCGGGCGGGTGAGGCCCCGCGGGGGCCAGGCCCATCCGGTGGAGCCATTCCGGAGACAGGAGCTCCGGGGCCGGCCCGCCCAGCCGCGCGGCGAAATCCAGGACCGTCTTCGCGGGCGTGGAGCGCAGGCTCGTGGCCAGGCACCACGGCGTGTGGAGCGCCCCCTTCTTCGCGCAGACGAGTGCCGCCACGGGGATCTGTTCGGGGGTGAGCCGCACGTCCAGCACGCGCCCCGGGCGCATCGACTCCGGCGTCCAGGCCGCGGCGGGGCGGCGGCCTTCCGTGGCGTGGAACACCTCCGTGTCCGGCGCCACCCTGACGACGTAGTCCAGCCCCAGCGCCGCCAGCTGGCGCACGACGCGGGGCTCGCTGAAGGTCTCGGCCGCCAGGAACACCGCCTTGAGCGCCGGAGGCACCACCTCTCTCAACCGCGCGAGCACCGCGGCCTCCACCGCCGGACGCTCCCGCTCCAAGGCGGCGGCATCCACCGTCCTCCACACCAGCGGCGTCGGAAGGGAGCGCTTCGCCAGCAGCGATGCGACCAGCGTCGCCTGCCCCGCGGCCGGGAAGCGCATCCAGCGCAGTTCGATGAGCGCCCGGAGGCGAGTCGCCAGGACATAGGGCACCCAGTCGCCAAAGAGGCCCCAGGCGCCGGGCGCATCCTCGCGGAAGAGCGCCCCCTGGGCGCCGCGCCAGACATGGGGTGCGGCAGAGAATGACGGGGACGGATGAGCGGACATGGAAAGGCTTCCTTCAGCGCGGCCCGCCTGATGCGGACACACGACTGGAATGAGGGGACCGGCCAGCGGGGCCGGGGCGGTTGAGACCGTGAGGAGTGGAAGGAGCGGCGGGGGCGGACACCGGGGCGCGTGCACCGGCATCCTGGCTCCCGGCCAGGAGCCACTTCGATGCGCGGCGACGCTGGCCGAGGAGGGACCGCCGCCAGGGGGGCGGAGGCCCCTCAAATCAGGGCCTGTGACGCCCGACAGGAGCGTGGGCTACGTCCGACGCATGCTCGCCTCGAACAAGCCCAGCGGAGGCGCCACCTCGGGCCCCACGCTTCCCTCCCCGGTGACCCGCACGTCCTTCATTTCCTTCGCGTCGCTCGCCATTGCGCTCCGCTCCTCCAGGGGCACGCCACCGTGACGTCCTCGCAAGCGGGAATGGACGTCCCCGGGAGCACCCGGCTCCCGCCACGGCTGAATGCCTCAATTGCTTGCGAGCCGGAAGCTGGAACCCGCCCCCAACTCCAGCAACTGCCTTTTGGGTCTATATCGGAGAAGATAGACACACCCACCCGATAAAATTAAAATCACATCTCAACCCGCGCGATTCTGGAACGAGAACTCCAGACCCGAGTGCCGGACGATGCCCCATGGGGCACGCGCGTGACAGATGCCTCCCGCCAGAGCCCTGATCCGCCCAATCACAGCACACCAAAGAGCGCCCAGCCGACACCAATATCAACGACACGTTGACAGCGTTTCATGGACCTGAGACAGCCAATTCCTACCAACCCGGTCATCACTCGCAAGCCAAGGGCAATGTCATTTCCTCCTCTGGGGCAGGACGTCCAGGGTAGCATGCCCACGCTCAATTGCTCCCGAGTGGGATGGAATCCCTTGGTACGAAGGTCCACGGCAACCTGCGCACACTCCCGTGCACACCATCCGCCGGCAGGGCCGGATTGCGTACGCGGAACCACCCTCTTCAGCCCTCGCGTCCGGATAGGCGCGCACACCTCCGCCAGTACGAAGACGCCTGCCTACCTACCCCAGGTGTCCCCACCCTCCCACGGGGTTCCCCGACCTGACCCTCGGGGTGGGGCGGCATCTCCAGACATACCCGCTGGGACGCCGGACCCGGCCCCCTGGAGCGACTGATAATCGTGACCACTGGATTGAGATTTCGAGCCACACAATCCATGCACCTCAACGCCACGACAGGGCTCGACACTGAATCACATTCATGACGACACATCCGACCTTCACGAACCCGATACAACCGTCGCTTTCCGGCGGCGTTGTTTCGAACGACGAAAGACCGTCGCCTGCATGGCGACAGCGCCGAGAGACGTCTCAAGGACTGACTGTCGAAGACGACGCGGATGCGGATGACCATGGCCCAGCACCTGCTCGACACGTCGTGCGTGCCCGCCCGGCTGGCGCGTATCCCAAGGTCGTCTTTGTTATCGACCGTGCCCGTTGGCGGCCGGGGTCATCCGAGGCCCGGGGCCGCCGGGCGTGTTTCACTCCGGCGCGCTCACGCTTCGCGGCACAGCCGGTCCACGCGACGGAGCAAGGTGGGGAAACGCGCGTCGCCGTGCATGCGCTGGACGCAAGCCGCCGCGACCGCCGCGTCCAAGCCCGCGACCGTGACGAACAACGGACGCTGACTCCGGGCGCGGAGCACCGGCACGGCCAGGGTGTTGTCGTGAAAGGAGCGCTTCGCGACGCCCACCACCGGGACGCGCCGCCCCAGCGCTTCGTACAGGTGGGCGCCCAGGCCGGGCCGCGCCTCGCCCAGCCACACGTACCCGTCGATGACCACCGTCTCCAGCGGCTCCGCCACGGCGCCGAGCACGCGCAGCAGGTGGGGCAGCTCCCGGCGGAAGAACTCGCCCGGCACGTACTCCTCCGCCGGCGGGCCGCGTTCGACCTGCCGCCCGGCTTCGCACGCGTCCGCCCAGTCACGGAAAAGGAGGCACGCGGCCACGGTGCACTCCCGCCGGTAGTCCACGTCCACGCACGCGATCATCCAGGGCACGCTCCTCCTGGCCATCCTGCCAGGAGCCGCGGTCCCCGACACGCCTGCCTTCCTTGCCGGGCCCTCACTCCTTCGTGAGGTCGTAGACCTCCTGGATGTTGTGGAGCGTCTGCACGAAGTCGAGCTTCAGGTCCTGGAGGATGCCGTTGCGCAGGTCGAACACCCACGAGTGCACGATGGGGAAGCCCCGCGTCAGATAGGACTTCTGCACGGCGGCCGTCTTGATGATGTTGATGCTCTGCTCCAGGACGTTGAGCTCCACCAGGCGTTCATAGCGCCGGGTCTCGTCCTGGATGGTGTCCAGCTCCTGCTTGTGGAAGCGGTACACGTCTCGGATGTTCCGCAGCCAGGGGTTGAGGATGCCCAGGTCCTTGGGCTGCATCGCCGCCCGCACCCCGCCGCAGCCATAGTGGCCACAGACGATGATGTGCTTCACGTCCAGCTGCCGGACGGCGTAGTTGATGACCGACATCACGTTGAGGTCGACGTTGTTGACCAGGTTGGCGACGTTGCGGTGCACGAACACGTCACCGGGCGCCAGGCCCATGATCTGGTTCGCGGGGACGCGGCTGTCCGAACATCCGATGTAGAGGAAGTCCGGCTGCTGCGACACCGACAGCTTGGTGAAATAGTCAGGGTCCGCGCGGAGCTGTTCCTCCGCCCAGCGCTGGTTGTTCTCGAAGATCTTGTCGTAGGGCGTCACGGGGCGCGACGCTCGCACGGGCGGCCTCCAGCGTCGAGCAGTCCCTGAGCCCAGCGCCGTCCAGCCAACGTCCGTGCCCCCCGACCGTCGGGAACGCGATGACGCGCGAGGGCCTCAGTCCGCCAGCGCGCGGGCCAGCGCCTGTCGCACCGCCGAGCGCACCGGGGCCGGCACGGCGTCCCCGGGGATGCTCCGGCACAGGGACACCGAGCGCTTGAGCGCCCCATGCGCCCGCGCACAGCGAGAGCACCGCGACAGGTGCGCCTCCAGGCGCGCGCAGGTGGCTTGATCCACGTCCCGCGCGACGTACTCCGACAGCTCCCGCGCCAGCTCCGCGCACCCCGGCGCGTCCGGCTGGGCGCCCTCCCCCAACAGCGTCACCACGTGCGCACGAAGCTGGACCCGGGCGCGGTGCAGCCGGCTCTTGAGGGCCCGCACCTCGATGCCCACGACCCGCGCCGCCTCCTCCGCCGTGAGCCCCTCCACGTCCCGAAGCGTCAGCGCCTCGCGCTGCTCCTCGGGCAACGCGAGGATGGCGGCCTGCAACACCTCTCCCATCTGCCGCGCGAGGGAGGCCCTGTCCGGAGTCGCCTCGTCCGCCGCCACTTGCGCGGCCGCGGGCGCATCCAGCGGCTCGAACGCGGCAGGCATCCCGGCGCGCAGGCGGCGCAACCGGCCACAGTACGTCCGGGCCAATTGGTACAGCCACGTGGACAGCGCCGCCTCGCCCCGGAAGGTGTGCAGGCCGCGAAAGGCCGCGAGCAGTGTCTCCTGGAGCACATCCCGGGCGTCCTCCTCGGAGCCGCACATGCGCAGGCCAAAGCGATACACCTGCTGCTCATGGCGGCAGAGGAGCTCCTCCAACGCCCCGGCGTCTCCAGCGCGAGCAGCCTCCATCAGCTCCACCTCGGTCCGGGGTCTCATCACCCGCCGGCCTCCTCCTCACGCGCCCGGCACGTCACCCGGGTGCGCGGCCTCCCCTCAGGATGAGACATGGCGAGGCTCCGCGCCGGAGGCTGGGCGCTCCTGGCCCCGCGCGTCATCTCCGGCGCCGCGCTCCGGGGCCACCCACCGGGCGAGCGCCATCCCGCCCAGCATGGAGGACACGAAGACGAGCAGCGCCGGTCCCCCCTGGCCCAGCGACGCGAGCGCGGGTCCGGGGCAGTAGCCCGCGAGCCCCCACCCCACGCCGAACAGGGCCGCGCCCCCGACGAGCCGTGCATCCACCCGTTGGAGGGAGAACACAGGAAACGCAGGAGCGAACAGGGGCCGCGCCCGCCGCAGGATGAGGGGCCGCAGCGCCGCGTGCACGGCGACAGCGCCCCCCATCACGAACGCCAGCCGGAAGTCCCAGTCCCCCGCGACGTCGAGGAAGCCCAGGACGTTGGAGGGGTCGGTCATTCCGCCCAGGCCCAGGCCCACGGCGAAGAGCAGCCCACTGAGGAACGCGGCGAGAGAGGGTCGCATGGGGTGCGCCTCAGAAGACATGACGGCTGAGGAAGACGGTGAGGATGCCGGTGGCCATGAAGGTGAGCGTGGCCACGAGCGAACGAGGCGAGCCCCGGCTGAGGCCGCAGACGCCGTGCCCGCTGGTGCATCCACTGCCCAGCCGTGAACCCAAGCCCACCAACAGCCCGGCCAAGGCGAGCAGGAGCACTCGGCCCCCGTCCAGCGGCTCCGGAAGGGCGAACGTCCCCGGGCGCGACCATGCCAGCAGCAGGCCGCCTGCCAGCAGGCCGCCCAGGAACTGCGCGCGCCAGGAGATGTCACCTTTGACAGGAGCCAGGAGCGAGGCCACCACCCCGCTGATGCCCGCCACCCGTCCGTGGGCGAGCAGCAGCAAGGAGGCACTCAGGCCGATGAGCGCCCCGCCCAGCAGCGGAAGCGCGAAGGAGGAGTCCATGTGCACTTGGAGCCTGCTTTCCAGTCCAGGGATTCGCACGAAATGCGCCGCGGAATCCCCTTCCCCATCCCCTGGCTCTCACCGACAGGAGGTTTCGAGATGATCTTCCGACAGCTTTTTGATTCCGAGTCGTCAACCTACACCTACCTCATCGGCGACGCTTCCACCGGGCAGGCCGTCCTCATCGACCCCGTCCGGGAACAGGTCGACCGGGACCTGAAGCTGGTGGGCGAGCTGGGCCTCAAGCTCACCTACGTCTTCGACACCCACGTGCACGCCGACCACGTCACCGCGTCGGGCCTGCTGCGGGAGCGCACGCGGTGCACGGTGGCCAGCGGGGCCGGAGGGGCCGCCTGCGCGGACCTCCAGCTCCATCACGGGGACGAGGTGCGCGTGGGCCCGAGCATCTTCTTCCGGGTGCTCGCCACGCCGGGCCACACCGACGACAGCGTCAGCTACCTGCTGGAGGACCGCGTCTTCACCGGGGATGCCCTGCTGGTGCGCGGCAACGGCCGCACCGACTTCCAGAACGGGAGCGCGAGCCAGCTCCACGACTCCATCACCCGCGTCCTCTTCTCGCTGCCCGACGAAACGCTCGTCTACCCCGCGCACGACTACCACGGCCACACGGTGACGAGCATCGCCGAGGAGAAGCGCTACAACCCACGGCTCGCGGGCCAGAGCCTCGAGGAGTTCATCCACACCATGGAGACCCTTCACCTGCCCAAGCCCCAGCGCATCGACGTCGCGGTCCCGGCCAATCGCGCCTGCGGCCGCCCCCCGGCCCCACCTCCCCAGGGACACTGACCCGGGGCCCGGCGATGGGGCACGGGCAGCGCCCGAGCCCCCGCCAGGGTCCTGACGTCAGGCCGGCTTCGCCAGCTCGCCTTCGATGGCCTGGAGCAGCCGCGGGTCGTCCGCCGCCACGTCCGGGGCGAAGCGGGCCGCGACCCGGCCATCGCGTCCGATAAGGAACTTCTCGAAGTTCCACTGCACCTCCGGTCTCGGGTTGGCTTCGATGCCGTAGCCCTTGAGGCGCGCGCGCATCGGGCCCTCGCCCGTGGCGTCGGGGATGGCGTCCGTCAGCGCGTGGTACAGCGGGTGCTTGTCCTTGCCGACGACGGAGACCTTCGAGAACAGCGGAAAGGTCACGTCATAGCTCGTGGTGCAGAACTGCTGGATCTCCGCCTCGGAGCCCGGCTCCTGGCCCAGGAAGTCATTCGCCGGGAAGCCCAGCACCTCCAGGCCCTGGCCCTGCTTGCTCGCGTAGAGCTTCTGCAGGCCCTCGTACTGGGGGGTGAGGCCACACTTGGAGGCCACGTTCACCACCAGCAGCACCTTGCCCTTGTACTGGCCAAGGGTCCGGGGCGCGCCGTCAATGGACTTCAGGGGGATGTCATGGAGGGGCTGGCTCATGTTCCGGCTCGGTTCCTGATCAGGGGGCGGCCACTCTAGCGCAAGCCCGGGGGGCGGGCCTTCGCGAGCGGGGCCCGGCAAAGTGCCAGCCCGGTGTGGTGATTTGCGGCGGTCCCCTGGCGACAGAGGCACTTTGCCCCTGGGGGAACGGCTGGCCCGGGCCTTGCGTTGTGGGGACTCCTGCCCCATGCGCCGCCTCCTCGCCCCCCTCCTCCTGCTGCTCATCGCCCTGGCCAGCGTGGCGGGCGGAGCCGTGTGGTTCATCCAGCGGGACCGGCAGGCGCTGGTGGAGCAGTTCGGCCGGGACCGGCAGGCGCAGCTCGACGAGGCGGCCAGCGGCGTGGCCCGGTCGCTCGAGGACCTGGGAGACAACCTGCGCTTCGCGAGCGAGCTGCTCGCCCAGCCGGGCTCCACCGGGGACCACCACAACGAGCTGCGCGCCCTGCTGGAGTCCGTGGGCCAGTACCGGGCCATCGCCGTGCATGGCCCGGACGGCGCCGAGCGCCTGTTCCTGGTGGACCACAAGTCGCGCCACCTGTCGAAGGAGGCCGTCCATCCCCCGGCCCTGGCGGACACCGCGCGCCAGGCGCTGGAGTCCCCCCCGGGCTACGTCATCCCCTCGTATCCCATCGAGGGCGCCACCTCCGGATGGATGCGGGTCTTCGCCACCCGCATCGACTCCGAGGCGCCGGAGGGTCGAGGAACCGTCGCCATCCTCGTGGACA
Source organism: Corallococcus silvisoli (assembly GCF_009909145.1). NCBI lineage: Bacteria > Pseudomonadati > Myxococcota > Myxococcia > Myxococcales > Myxococcaceae > Corallococcus > Corallococcus silvisoli. The sequence goes on along the minus strand of NZ_JAAAPJ010000012.1, from coordinate 5,416 downwards.
CCGAACCCCTGTTCGCGCCGCTGCGCATGGTGACGGTGGACGAGAACACCCGCCTGTTGCTGCTCGGCGCCCACGGCATGCCCGCGCCCATGAGCGACCCGGGCCTGGTGGCATGGCACCGGCGTCTGTCGGAGCCCGAGGGGACGCTCGTGCCGGGCCTGCGCGCGCTGGAGGAGCACATGCGCGCGGGGGCCTCGGGGACGCTGCGGATCCCCGAAGCGGAGGCGCAGCGGCTCGGCCTGGGGTCCGCGGACGCGGTGGCCAGCTTCCGGCCGCTGCGCATGCGCGACGAGGCGTCATGGTCCGTGGCGACGCTGTCCTCCACCAGCGCGCTGCGCTCCCACGAGCGCACCCTGGTGCTGCGGCTGTCCTTGGCGGCGCTCCTCATCGCGGTGTTCCTCACCGCGTTCGGAACCTACGTGGTGCTCGCCAACCGCCGGGCCGTGGCGCTGCACGAGAGCCGCCGCCACGCCGCGCGCTTCGCGCACCTGCATGAGAAGACGCAGAAGATCCTGGACCACATCCCCACCGGCATCCTCGCCCTGAGCCACGAGGGCCGCATCAGCGGCGTGAACCAGGCGCTGCGTGCGCGGCTGCCGCCCAGCGCGGTGGGCAGCACGCTCACCGAGGCCTTCCCCAGCGCCCCCACCGCGGCGGTGCAGCGGCTGGCCGCGCTGGTGACCTCCGCGCGCGCCGTGGGGGTCGTGCGCAGCCTGCACGGCGAACCGCTCAGCCTCTTCAACGAGAAGGACCAGTACAACGTCCACGCCGTGCCGCTGGAGCACGGCGATGGCGAGGTGAGCACGCTGCTGGTGCTGGAGGACCTGAGCAACGTGCGCATGCTGGAGGATCAGCTGCTCCGCGCGGAGAAGCTGGCCACGGTGGGCGTGCTCGCCGCGGGCGTGGCCCACGAGATCGGCACGCCGCTGGGGATCATCCGGGGCCACGCGGAATACATGCTCCAGAAGGTGGGCGGCACGGAGCATCCCCAGGGCCGGGGCCTCAACGCCATCGTCACGCAGATCGACCGGGTGAGCCGCATCATCCGTCAGCTGCTGGACCTCTCGCGCCTCCAGCCGGCCCGGGCCGCGGCGGTCCCGCTGGCGCCCGTGGTTCGCGGCCTCCAGGAGCTGCTCGACATGGAGGCCGAGCGCCGGCACGTGCACTTCGAGCTCGACGTGCCGGAGCGCCTGCCCTGCCTCTCGGCGGACGCGGATCAGCTGCAGCAGGTGCTGCTCAACCTCGCGCTCAACGCCTGCGACGCGTGCAGCGAAGGAGGCCGCGTGAAGGTGAGCGCGACCGCCTTCGCGGGGGGAGACACCCCGACGCTGGAGATGGTGGAGATCCGCATCCAGGACGATGGCCGGGGAATCGCGCCGGAGCACCTGCACCAGGTCTTCGACCCGTTCTTCACCACCAAGAAGCGGGGCCAGGGCACGGGCCTGGGCCTGAGCGTGGTGGCGCAGATCGTCCGCAATCACGGTGGTCAGATCGGGGTCGACAGCGAGCCCGGGCGAGGCACCGTCGTCACGCTGCGGTGGCCGGTGGCCGCCGCCCCCAATTGGGAGGAGCGACATGCCGTCTAGCGCGCACATCCTCGTGGTGGATGACCACGAGGAGATGGGACAGATGTTGAGAGATCCGCTCACGGACGCGGGCTACCGCGTGGACCTTTCGACCAGCGGCGCGGACGCCATCGCGCAGCTGCGCTCGCGCCTGTACGACGTCGTGCTGTGTGACTTGCGCATGGAGGACGTGGACGGGCTGGACGTGCTCGCGGCGGCGAGGAAGCACGACCCGGAGCTGCCGGTGCTGCTGATGACCGCCTTCGGCGCGGTGGAGAGCGCGGTGGAGGCCATGAAGCGCGGCGCCTACCACTACCTCACCAAGCCCTTCCGCCTGGATGAGGTGCTGCTCCACGTCGGGCGGGCGCTGGACGCCCGGCGCCTGCGCGCCGAGCACCGGGACCTCAAGCGCCAGGTGGCCCAGCGCAGCGGCTTGGGGTCGCTGCTGGGCCACAGCGTGCCCATGCGCACGCTCTACGATCTCATCGAGCGCGTGGCCTGCTCCGAAGCGCCCGTGCTGCTCCGGGGCGAGAGCGGCAGCGGCAAGGAGCTGGTGGCCCGGGCGCTGCACTCGGAAGGGGCGCGGAGCGAGGAGCCCTTCGTGGCGGTCAACTGCACCGCCCTGCCCCACGCCCTGCTGGAGAGCGAGCTGTTCGGCCACCTCAAGGGCGCCTTCAGCGGCGCCACCACCACGCGCCGGGGCCTCTTCGTGGAGGCCGACGGAGGCACGCTCTTCCTGGATGAGATTGGAGACATGCCGCCGGAGCTCCAGGCGAAGCTCCTGCGCGTCCTCCAGGACGGAGAGGTGCGCGCCGTGGGGGCGGACGGCTCACGCCGGGTGGACGTGCGCATCGTCGCCGCCACGCATCAGGACCTGGAGGCGCGGGTGAAGGAGGGGCGCTTCCGGGCGGACCTCTTCTACCGGCTCAATGTGGTCTCCCTGCGCATTCCGCCGCTGCGCGAGCGCACGGAGGACATCCCGAAGCTCGCGGAGCACTTCGTGGCCCAGGCGCGCATCCGCAACCCGCGCTCCCCCGTCACCACCCTGGCCCCGGAGGTGGTGTCCGCGCTCACGCGCATGCCGTGGCCCGGAAACGTGCGTGAGCTGGAAAACCTGATGGAGCGGTTGGTGGTCCTGGGCGCGCAGCCCACCGTGGACCTGGGAATGTTGCGGCTGAACACATCCGAGGGCGCACCGGAGCTCCACCCGTTGGCCGCGGCCCATGGGCAGGTGGTCCCGCTGCGGCAGCTTGAAGGTGAATACATCGCCTGGGTGGTCGCACGCTGTGGAGGCAACAAGACACGGGCGGCGGAGCTGCTGGGGATTGATGTCTCCACCATCCACCGTCGGGAGCGCACCGACAGCGGCATTTCGCAACGTTAGAACAGCGCGCTTTGCCAGTCAGGGCGCCGCACCGCCCACGACGCCAGACGAGGAGTTCGCGGCACGGCCCTTGCTCATGTGCGAGGGCATGAACCGAACCCTCCTCATCCTGCTGCTGGCGGCTGTCGGACTCACGGGCTGCTCGAGACGCGCCGCCAATCCCACGACCTCCGATGCGGCGACGCGGACGCCCCCAGCGCCGGTCGCGGATCGCGGTGACGCCGCGAAGCCCGCGCCCGACGACACGGAGCAGGCGCTCGCGGCGCTCCGGGCGACGCCCATCTACTTCACGCTCGACTCGTCGACGCTTCCGCCTGAAGCCAGCGACGAGCTGGAGCGGCTGGCGAAGGCACTGCGCCAGCGCTCGCTCGCGAAGGTGACGGTGGCGGGCCACACGTGTGAGCTGGGGACGACGGAATACAACATCGCGCTGGGACAGCGCCGGGCCGCCAGCGTGCGCGCGTACCTGGTGCGCCTGGGTGTCGAGCCCGAGCGCATCTCCGTCGTCTCCTATGGCGAGGAGCGGCCGGCGGACGTGAACGCCCCGGCGAAGAACCGCCGCGCCGAGTTCTCCTTCCGCCTGGCCGAACAGGCCCACGCGGGCGACCTGTAGCCCTCCTTCCTCCGCCCCATCCCCGGTTCCCATGAGCCCCGCCGACAACGCTCCCGTCCCGCCATCCTCCCCTCGCTCCCTCCGCTGGCCCCTGGGAATCGCCGTCCTGGTGTCGTTGCTGGGAGGAGCGGGGGTCTTCTTCGTCCTCCGGCCGCCGGAGCCGCCTCCGGAGCCCACGCCCCAGTACGCGGAGCCGCCTCCGCCCACCACGCCCCCACCGCCCGCCGTGCAGCTCTCGGGCACGGACACCCACATCCGGGATGTGTTGAAGGGGCTCTCCAGTGACGCGGACTTCCTGCGCTGGCTGTCGTCGGAGGACCTGGCACGCCGCTTCGCCGCCGCGACGAACCTGATCGCCGAAGGTCAGAGCCCGCGAATGCCGCTGTCGTTCATGGCGCCCACCGGCACCTTCCAGGTCGTGAACCGCAAGGGCCACTCCGTGATGGCGCCGGAGAGCATGGCCCGGTACGACGTCGTGGCGCGGGTCGTGGCTTCAGTGGACACGAAGGCCGTCCAGCGGGTGTACCAGGAGCTGAAGCCGTTGCTGGACGCGGCGCACGCGGAGCTGGCCCCGCCAGGGCGCAGCCTGGATCAGGCGCTGGCGCAGGCCCTGGGAAGGCTCACCGCCGTCCCGGTGCCGAAGGCCCCGGTGGAGCTCACGCCCAAGGGTGCGCTCTATGCCTACGCGGATCCGAACCTGGAGGCACTGGGCGCCGCGGAGAAGCACTTGCTGCGCATGGGCCCGGACAACATGCGCAAGGTGCAGGCGAAGCTCAGGGAGTTCACGACCGCGCTGGCCCTGCCCTCGCAGGAGCAGGCCCGCCAGCCGTAGCCCGCGGACCGGCCCGGGCATGAGGGGTTCCGGAGGCTGCTAGGCCCCCGGCATGGCAGCCAGGTGGCCGGCATGTTTGATGGATCGACCGCCTCATGCCGTCGGAGGAGGCCGCTCCCCGTTCTGCTCGGAGGGCAGTCTACCGGCGGCGCGGGGAGCCTGCCTCTCGGGTCGGGTCATCGCAGCGGGTCCGCTCACGGCGGGTTGACCACCACGTACGTCATCTCACCGCCGGTGTGGCGCGGCTGGTACCAGATGCCTCCACAGTTCTGGTAGGCGATGTTGCGTCTGACGACCGTGGTGCACGCGGAAGGAAGCGTGCGCACCTCCGTGCCGACGGCAATTGCCCCCGCGGTCCGCGCGACAGGGTGGTGGTAGCGATCGACGTTGACGTCCACGTCGCGGTGAACCTCCACGTCGCGGTGATCATCGCGGTGGACGTCGACGTCGCGCTGGACGTTCACGTCGCGGTTACGGTCGACGTCCGTGTTCACGTACGTCCGCGACGTATCGTCGACCTCGCCCGCATGGGCCGTGCCCGCGAGCAGCCCCAGCGTCAGGATGAGTCCCTGGAAGATTCGAGTCGTGCGCATGATGTCCACCCGCTGCTGGCCGCAGCACCCATTACCGTGAAGCTGATGACGCACAGCCTTGACGCAAGGCCCGAGGTCCAGGGTCAAGCCAGGAACAGGGCGCACCGGTGCAAGTGGCTGTGAAGGCAGGCGTCCCGCCTGCCGCCCGCCGCCTCGCACAAACAATCGCAGTCCGCGATGCCCCAGGCATTCACAGCGGAATTGCCAGGAGGCGCGAAGGAGGCAGGCGGCTATCCTCTCGCATCTTCGCCATCAGCCCCAGGTGCGCCACCTGGAGGACGAACTCCAGGACACCTTGGCTTCGAACGTCAGTGAAGTTCGTGCGGTTCGGTCACACGCTCGAACGACACTCCTAGGCCGTGTCTGATGGATGTGGGAGCGCCGGTTGTTGTCTCCGCAAGGAGGCAAGGCGAGATGATGCGCTACGAG